>PWMT01000115.1 GCA_003558085.1 Methanobacteriaceae archaeon | reverse complement strand
CTCTTTTCCCACTACTAGTTGTTTGATTTCTTTTGCCATAATTAATTCCACCTAACAATTTTTTATTAACTTATACAGTAAATAAAAAATTGTTAGGTGGAATTAATTATGGCAAAAGAAATCAAACAACTAGTAGTGGGTATAACCCGAGAGGGTGATATTGTAGTTAAAAGTGCAAGAGGTAGAATGTATCCGGTTAAAAAAGCAGCAGATCTTAAATTCACATGTGAAGACCTAGTTAAAGATCCGGACCGAGAACTATACGCCACAATAGATACTGAAGCTGAAACTTGGGAATGCATATCCATTGACTAAATAAAAGCCTATATTGATAGCAACAAAGATGATTTTAGATATATTGATCAACACTTCTTAAATGATTCTATCAAATTCTTTAATTATTTTGCTGCTTTTCTAAATTTTTAATATTTAATAAAATTAATCCATTACCAGTCTGGGTGTTAATAATAACAGTGAAAATATTTAAAGCAAAAGTATCTAGACTTTTTCAAGCTTTGTATGGTGGTTTGATAACTCTATTTTTAGTTATAGCCCTTTACATATTTTTAACCGAGCAAGTAATCCTACTTCCAATAATCTTTTTAGTAATAGCATTAAGCTTGGCAATCCTCCTCTATAGCGGCTATCAAATTAGATATGAATTAACAGATCAAAAGCTTAAGGCGAGATGGCTTTTTGGAACAAAAAATATTGAATTAGGTAAAATTAATGCTTTTAAACCCTATAAACTTCCATATACAACCATTAGAAGATTGGGAATATCCCTGATGGGAGGCCGTTATTCACATGGAGAAATCGGAAAATTTTACGCTATATTCACGAGCAGGGAGGGGGTAATCATAGAAGCAGATGAAGCATCAATTTACGGTGGTAATCTATTTATATCTCCTAAAAAGCCCAAAAAATTTCTAAAAGAACTTGAAGAGAAAATAATTGAAAATAAAACTGCAGAGTAAATATAAATTTATTGAAAGGATGGAAACTGTCGAGGTTTAATTTTTTTGATATAGTGGTTATTTACTTATCGATACATTGATATTTTTTTCATAATAAATAGTTTAACACAAGTTAAGGTGTGGTTTCTGCCATTTTACGAGTATACTCGATAGATAATTCATCATATTCTTTTGATTTAGCATCACTAACTGGGTTATTTGTTTTAATGAAATCTATATGGTATTCATAGCTTTTAATCATGTATTCTAGTGATTGTATATAATAATTATGTGATTCTTGGTAGCCTTCTGGTGCTCTCATATCTTTCAGGGCAGTGATAATTTCTTCAAGTTTACTTATACGCTCTTCTTCGTTTTCAATAAACTGATTAGTACTAATGATGCCCTGGGAAAAATCATCATAATCATTTTGAGCATTCAAGCTTATTTCCGTAACTTCTGCAAATAGTGTATTAATCCTATATTCTATATATTCATCTTCTGTGGGGTTGGTTGGAACATCTGAATCATCAATACATCCAGATATTAGTAAAAGACTTGTAAATAATAATAATACAAAAATAATCGTCCTTTTCATGGTTATTACTTCCATATATATTTATTAGTGTATTTTATTTTTATTAATTTATTAATTCTGCCTACTTGCCACTGAGATACAAATTAAAGTATAGAATATTCGTATGGATTTATTACTATACTTGTAGAACCATACTTTTTCCAGGTGTTGTTCAAACCCTGATTTAGTTTAGGATATAAAGTGTAACTTTTACACTTGAAGGCAATGTTGTCATTGAAAAACAATATTGCTTTTAGAAAATATTTTACATGAAAATATTTTACATTTTTTTTTCTTTTAACTTCAATCAATAATAAACTTCTCTAAGTAAAAATTTAGGCGATACAAATAATTATAAAACTTCAACTTTATTTCAACCCAAGTAGTCATATAAGTATACTTGCCATAGTTAACTGCGGTTACTGTAAAATTGTAAGTACATAAGTAAAAAAATGGAATTCAATTTTCATGGAAAAAGATTCTAATAATTATCTTCGTTATATCAGGGTTAAACGAAGTTCACAATATTTTTAATTAAAAATCAGAGAAATTAGTGAATTTAAACTAAATGGGCCATAGTAAACCGATAAAATAGAGTTATTATTCAACATAATAGGATAACTTTATCTTAATCTACTAAAAATTTTCTTTTTTAAAATTTTACTTAAAAATTAATATTTACCATGATAATATAATTTTGAAGATTAATTTTCAATCTCCAATATTGAGTAAATCTAAAATATAACGATATCAGGTATACAATAAAATTGTTAAAAGAAGTTGGATTAGATTACATAAAGTGGAATAATTAAATTTTGATAATATCTGCTAATGAGAAAAGGATAATATATTATTGTAATTATTATCATGTATTACTTTATTTTCTGATAATGTTCCTAAATAGTATAGACAAGAATAGTAGCACAGACCATATTTCTAGCCTTCCTATCCAGAAGTTGATCATGAATATTATCTTGACTATAGCAGGGGAATTTGGAGTCATTAAACCAGAGCTTAAACCTACATTACCTAGAGCTGATGCAACCTCAAATATAACCATGGGTATGTTATGGTAAAATAGCATTACCAATATCACACTTATAATGTAAATTGATATATAGACAAAAATGAAGATGCTTACAGATCTTAAAAAGTCATCAGTTATATTAATATCCTTAACATGGTGAATTTTACGGGTAGTAATAGCTTTACTGGGTAATAATAAATTCCTTATCTCCCACCAAACATTTTTAAGGGATAAAGCTATTCTGATCCATTTTATCCCCCCCCCAGTTGAATAGGAACCCGCTCCAATGATCATAAGCAATGTTATTAGAAATGTTCCAAGTCCTACCCATTGAGTTAAAATATCATTAACAGCTGCAGTTTGAAGTCCGGTGGTGCTAATAGCAGATACAGATTGAAAAAAGGAATATCTAGTTATCAATGCTAAATTGCCCCCATAACTACCGGTTACATATAGCATTAGTGTTATTAGTATAATAGTTAAAATTAAGAGTAAGAAAAGCATTTTTGTTTCTATATCCTTAAAATATTCCTTCCACTTACCTTTTAAGACGGTATAATGTAAAACGTAGTTGGTAGAACCAATCAACATGATGACCATGGCTGCTAATTCAATACCCAAATTATTGTAGTGAGCTAAACTATCATTATACATACTAAAACCGCCAGTGGATAATGTAGTTAAAGCATGAAATAAAGAATCATAAAGGGGCATTCCTGCTAAAAAATATAGTAAAAAGGCGAAAATTGTAAAACTAAAATAAATATAGAAGATAATTCGGGCGGTGTGTCTAATGCTAGGCACTATCTTCTCTTCTCGGGCTTCAGCCCGGTACATACGCACGATATTTACTGAAGGAAAGGACAGTACGGATATAAGAAGAACGATAATACCAATACCCCCTAACCACTGGGTTAAAGCCCTCCAAAAATTGAGAGAATAGCCTATACTCTCTAAATCTAATATCATGGAAAACCCAGTAGTGGTAAAACCAGATATTGATTCAAAATAAGAATCTAAAAAGGATAATTCACCACATAAATAAAAGGGAAGAGCACCTAAAAAGCTAACTAGTAACCATATTCCTGCTGAAAAAACCATAGCTGCCTTTAGAGATATTTCTTTTTTATCCTGGAATTTTTTGTATAGTAAATAGCCACCTGAGATGCTTATAAGACTAGTAAATAAAAATGGGGCAAGATATTCCATTTCAGCATAAATTAAAGCTATAATTATTGGTATAAATAAGGCGATTCCTAAAAAGATTAGCACCCAACCTGTATAATGGAAAATAGAATACAATTCCCTTCTAGTAAAATTCAATGCCCTATGCATTTCTACACCTAAATATTACACTTAATATATTTATTTAACTTTATAAAGATACTTTAAACTCCAATATATATTTTTATTTTTCAGATAATAAAGTAATTAAATTCAAAACAAAAGTTCTAAAAAATCTTTCCCTTATTTCTTGATTTGAACATATTAATTACCCCTATTTTTTTATATAAACCTCACTCATTAATAGATTAATAAAAATTTAATAGTAGATTAATTGAGGAGGAAAAAAAGGTATTATTTTTACTTTAATAAAAATATTATTTGATGATACTAAATGTAATGAATATTTAATTTTCTATGCGAAATATTGAGAAACCTTAAAATTATAACGACCATAAGGGTAAACAATTCAGGTTTAAATGAAGTTGAATTATAAAATTAGCATTACTAAATTTTAGTATGGGTATTCATTATAAAATTAAAAATTAATGCAACTATTTTTTTTTACTACTAAAAAGATGTTCATGGATTATAAACTAACTATAATACAGTCAATCAATCTGGTGGAAAATTATACCGATCTAGAATAAAAGCTCATATAAACTAAATATAAGATAAAACTGAAAAATAATCAACTGTTTACATTGATTAATGAAAATTTTAGATCTGATTAATATGTTTTATTTATATTACAGATAATAAACCTATTTTAGGCTGATTTAAATATCTATGTACTCTTAATCTATGTTTTTAGAATGTTTGGTAATTAAAATACTAAAATACTATAATGATGGAGGATATAAATAGTATTGGTGAATAATATGCAAAAGACATTAGAAAATTTAGCCAAAGCTTTTATTGGTGAAAGTCAGGCCAGAAATAGATACACCTTATATGCAAAGGTTGCCAAGAAAGAGGGATATGAACAGCTTTCTGAAATCTTTTTAAACACTGCAGAAAATGAAAGAGAACATGCTAAATGGTCCATGCGCATGATAAATGATTTAAAAGAAAATGGGGAACCTGAAGAAATTGTTGTTACTGCAGATGCACCTACAACTCTGGGAGATACTGTAGAAAATCTTAAAGCAACCATTGGTGGTGAAAAATACGAGCATACTCAAATGTATCCTGAATTTGCTAAGGTAGCTGAAGAAGAAGGTTTAAATGATGTAGCTAAAAGATTAAGAGCAATTGGGGAAGTAGAAGAACATCATGAAGCCAGATTTAAAAGAATTTTAAAAGAAGTGGAAGCTGGTAGTGTATTTAAAAAGGATGAAGAGGTAAACTGGCTCTGCAGAAAATGTGGATATGTACATGTAGGCCGGGAACCACCAGAAGAATGTCCTTCATGTGATCATCCCACTAAGTATTTCCAAATTTTATGCGAAGAATATTAATTAATCTAAATTTTTTTTATTTTTTTCTTATATAGATATAAACAGGTTTAATACGCTCTAAGGAATTATTTAGTCTTTAAAATAAAATTTTTAACTTTAACTTTTTTTTTTAGAATAATTAAAATCTAGGATGGATTGATTTAGAGATAGGGAAATAGATATTGTCGGAATGGTTCTTGTTCACTATCTTCATAAAGTTTAATATTAAATTTTAGGTTGGAATTGGAGTGCCAGTATTTAGTGATAGGCGCTATATTAGTTTCAATTATCCTCTTCTGTTCAGAGGTGAGCTTTTGATATATAAGTTTTATTTCTATAGTATCCTTATAGGTGAGGATATCTTCCAGTTTAACATTTAAATGGGGAATCAGGTTCATCATCACTGGACGACCCCATTCTTGAACATTATCACAGAATACTAATAAAAAGGCAAAGGGGAATTGATTGAGATGCAATTTTCCTAATTGTTCATAAACAGTTTCAGTATGCATGGAAATAGCACAACCCGCCTCTCTGACTAGGATCTCATCAATACCTTCTACATTCTTCATCAACATTAATCCACTTAAAATTCCATGATCATTTTCCTCTATAAAAGCATCTTTTATGATATTAGATATTTCATATTTAGTTTTATCTGAATTTGAGGAAATTAATTCTACTAGATTAATCTTCTCTATCTCATAGTGAGTGTATATTGCATTCCAATTGATATGGAATTGGGTGGGGAAGGAGAATCTTGAAAAGTAATTTTCTAGCCAACCTTCCATTTTAGCCACAGAGTAACTGAAATCATGGAACATGGCGGTGATGAACCATAGTTTTAACACATCTTCCATTTGATAATCAGGATTAATCTTCTGTAAATAATTTAATAAGTTCTGGTAGAGTTTTGGTTCTTTATTGATCAAATAGTAACCTAATAAAAATACCTGAAATTGATGGATGAAATGCTCCCTATACTTAATATCCGTACCTAATAGTGGTTCGAAAGCTGGTCCAATATTATCAATTAAATCTAAGGTACCATAAAGATTTAAAACTTGGGCAATATCATTTACTAACTTAGTAACCTTATTATATATTCTATTAATTCCGCTAATATCTTCGATTTCTATATCCAGTTTACTATAAAACTCTTTTAACTTGTCATATAATTTGACATTGTCTTCTGGACTTATTACTTCTAATTCATTGATTTTTTTTAGGATCTTTGTTCCATATATCTTCTTGTAGGTATCATAAGCATAGAGGATTTTACGTATGGCAATGATGATACTATCTGCTAAGGTGGTTAAGATTTCTTTATGATAATCAGTAAAACAATATACTTGAGATTCATGGGTAGCATTTAATTTACTAACCGGGGTGCTGGATAAGTGGTTTTCAATTTTGATCATGCCCACTACTTTTCCATTAGATTTTTTTTGTAAAGGGACCTGAATAAGGGAAGTGCTGATTTCATGGAGGTCCCAGTAACTCCCACGCCATTCTGGATGTTCCCATATCTGGGAACCATTTAAGGGTGGGGTGGCTTGGTTAGTTTTAACGGTATAGGCGGTTAAACCCATAGGTAATTCCCCTTTTTCCACTAAATCTGGTAGATCATCTCCCATTTCCTCCACGATATCTATTAATGATTTTCCTTTCTCCCAGATTATATTCAATAAATTCTTATCTTCTTTTTTTAATTCTTCCTTATATTTTTCCAGTTCAGCAGGAGTATAATTTAGTTTTTGAAGGAGATATTTGCTAAGATAATCCATTACCTTTCGTTTACCTTCTCCTTTTTTCTGGAAGGGTTTACGTTGGGGTATATAATATTCTGCGTCTTTATATTTTTGATCTATCTCCCGGGAAGTGGAATACAATCTTAGCTTTTGATTTCCATCCTTTGATTCTTCTAATAAAAATATGTCACAGGATTTGGCCTCAGTATTTTCTGCCCCTATAATTACTATTTCATCTAAAAAATTCTTCAAATCATTAGATTTCAGGGCAGCTTTCAATATCCTCTGATTTAAATCTCTGATATTTCCAGGATAATTATCTATTTTAGCATTTTGTAACATTCATTCAATCCTCATTAAAATTAATTGAAACCATGTTAATTTGCTATTTAAAATAATAGATTTGTGTTTTAATCTACCTCTCCATATATTTTTATAAATTATCTTATATTAAACTTACTAGAGGTAAATCAATGTTAAAAATGGGTTTTTTATGATTAATTCTTATTATAGATAAAGAAAATTAATTTCAACATTTACCTTTCTCTTTAGATAATAGTTAAAAATATTGTTGGTCTTAGACTTTAGGACTTGGTAGGATTTATTAAAGATCTGGTTATAGTAAATAATTTTAATGATCTTGTTTTTGTTTATGGTAATATTTTACCATCATCTTTCTCTTGATTTCTCTCCCATGACTTGGTAAGAAAATCTCTGCTCCCGTATCTATAAGTTTAGCTAAACTTTCAGTCATGGTTTTTTTATTCTCAGAAAATGGGGGAAAGATAGGCCATTTGAGTAATTTAATTAATGCATCGCCTATAATTGCAACTTCATCTTCAATTATAACACTCATAGAACCTGGAGTATGGCCGGGGGTGTGAATAATATATCCATTTATTCCCATTGTTTTTAAATCTAATCTCTGATCAACTAGAAGGTCTGGGGTAACTCCGTCAAATTCATATTTTGCTTGGATGGTTTTACCTAAGGTTTTAATTAAAAATCTAACCATAGGATTAGTTCCACCTTTTAGGGGATTCAATCCTTTTTTTAAATATTCAGCTTCACTTTGATGAATTATTACCGGGCATCTAAATTTTTTTTTAAACCAGGCGGTGTTTTCAGCATGATCAATGTGGCTATGGGTTAATATGATTCCAGCTAAATTATTAGGGCCTAAAATTTTTTCTATTTTATGTAATAACATTTCCCTGGATTTCTTACGTCCCGTATCAATTAGCATGTAATTACTGTTCTGCTGGATTAAAAAAGAATAACCAGAAAAACTTTTACCTTCCCGGATAGGATAGATTTCACAATCTCTTGTAGTCCATTTTGGTAGCATAGACCCTTTCACCCTAATTTATAATAGCTTTAACTTACATGTCCACCTAAAACCTAATTTTAGGGTTTTTTTAAAAAAATTTTGCCCTAATTTTATATTAGCTTAGTAATATTTTATTTTTACAGTAAAAATTAGTGGGGATCACCCCCCCAATTTTTCCAGATTATATACTATTTTTTTTTTGGGGTAACCGTTAAACAATTAACTCTAGTAGACTAATATAATATGTAGGTGTAGTTAGTGTATATTAAAAAATTATTCTTCCTCAGTCTTGGTTCCACTTTTTTAGGTATTGGTGCAATAGGAATAGTCTTACCCTTATTACCTACCACACCTTTTGTTTTAGCTGCTTTTGTATGCTTCACTAAATGCTCTAAGAAAGCTGAAATTTGGGTTTCCAATAATAGATACTTTGGCAGTTATATTGAAAATTATAAGCATAAAAAAGGTGTTCCCTGGGATGTGAAAGTAAAAAGTATACTTTTTTTATGGTTTAGTTTAATGGCATCCTTATTATTTTTCCAACAAGATCATCTTTTTATTATATTACCTCTAGTGGGATTAGGTGTTACTGCCCATATTCTATCCTTCAAGACCCAAGATGAGAGTGAATAAGTTCTAAAATATTTTTAGTAAATTTTTGAGGATGGGATACATTTCTATTTAATAAAAAATAATATCTTTAAAAATATTGTTATTAATTAGTGTTTAGGTTAATCATCTTTTGAGTAATATTTTTTTAAAAGACAAGTGCTATAGTTCCAATTTTTATATAGTTTTTCTAAAGTTTTGCAAATTAAGTGTAAATACATTATTACCTATACATGTAATGGTCTAAATTTGCACTTTTCTCATATTTTTAATTTAAGGTAAAAAATATTTTCATATTAATGAGTAAAAATCTTAAAACATTTAATTTACATTGAAAATGTTAATTAACCTTTAACATAATTGATAAATAGGTTCTATATCATTATAAATATTATTACTATATTTTATAATAAGTTTGTAATGTTATTATAATATTAATAATACTTTTCATATTATATATAAAATATATAGTTAGATTAGTGATATATCATGCTTATTATAAAAACTATTAGGATAATCATCATATATAGAGGTTTAGAACCTGAAAGTTATAACATTTACTATAAGGTAATATTACATATATAATAGGAATCATTTATTGGAGATTTATTCACGGCTCCTGTAGTTTTGTCTAGAAAAAAAATAAGATTTAATATTTATTGGATTACTAATGAATATTTTTACCAACAAGATCTCACTATAATAACTAGTATAAATTAAAGTAGAATCCATTTTTTTATTTTAACCCATAAAAGAAAAGGATAAAAAGACCAACTATATCTCCAGAGATTACTCAGTAAAACTTTTAATTTATTTATATAGGGGGACATGTTTTATAGCCTGATAGTTAAGCATAAATTGCTTTAAGAACATAACTATCATGGTGAAACAGTTATGAATAACCGCCTGCTTATCCTGAACCTACCTGATACTGAATACAGGGGTGAAGTGGAATACCTATTAAGTAAATATGATGTGCTGAACTCCTGGTGCCAAGAGTCTAGTGATAAAAAATTGGTTTACCATATCATCATACGCAGAGCTAAAACCGAATCATTTATAAATACTTTACAAAAACGTTTCTCTAAAATTGAAGGTTTTCGCATAAGTTTACTGCCTATAGAGGCCTCAATTCCAGTCCCTGATCCTATCTTTTACCCAGAGAGAGAAGAAGAGCAGATGGAAACAACCGTAGAAGATTTAAAAGATCAATTAGACCCTCAAAAACTAATCAATAGACTCAGCCGACATGAATTATACGCTAATTTATCTGATATATCTAAATTATCTGGAATCTTTATTCTTATGGTTATTTTATCCGCCATTGTATCAGCCATTGGAGTTTTGAATAATAATGTTGCTGTTATTATTGGAGCAATGGTTATAGCTCCTTTCTTAGGACCTAACATGGCTTTATCTCTGGCCACTAATCTGGGTGATATTGATTTAGCTAAAGACGCCATCAAAAGTAATTATGTGGGTGTTTTAATAGCCTTTACCTTATCCACTTTTCTAGGTTGCATATTTATAGTGGATCCTACTGTGCCAGAAATTGCTTTAAGGGCTCGTACTAATCTGGGAAGTATAACCCTAGCCTTTGCTTCTGGTATGGCAGGAGCACTGGCATTTACAGTGGGATTCAGCACCACCTTAATTGGAGTTATGGTTGCAGTGGCCCTGCTCCCTCCTCTGGTAACTTCTGGCCTATTACTTGGTTCTGGAGAGTATACACTGGCAGCAGGCGCATTCTTACTATTTTTTATTAACCTGGTTTGTGTTAATTTAGCTGGAGTTTTAACCTTTAAGTTCCAAAAAATCCAACCTATCTATCCTGAGAAAATTGAAAATGCTCAAAAATTGATGAAATTATCTTTAATTATTTGGTTCTCCTTATTAGCCATACTACTTATCATGATTCTCCAATATCGGGGAGTTTTTGATTTATTGTTACTAGCATAAAATAAAAAGGATTAAAAGTACTATAAATTCCTAGAAAGCGCAAAACTAAGTCTAAGTATATAAAAAATTTAGACTTAGAAAAAATTTACATAATCAATATCATTTAATTTTAAAGGATTTATAATTAAAATAGAATCCCATAAAAAAAAATGGTAATTCTATTTAAATCCTAATAAAAAACTAAAAAATAGAGTTTTTCTTTTTTGCTACTTAAAAAAATAATTAGTGGGGTGCATAAATTTTTAACAAATTTAAGTTAAATTAATTATTAGGTAAGTTGTGTCTTTAAAAATATTTTGAAAGTTTATGTTGATATTTAAACCAGTAAAGGTGAGATAATGAAAATACCTAGATGTATGAGCACTCAACATCCAGATAATGTTCAACCCCCCTTCTTCTCTGAGAGTAATGAAATTAGTGGCGAAGATGAAATTGCTGAAGCATTCTATGTATTCTCTCATTTAGGGTGTGATGAGCAAATGTGGGATTGTGAAGGTAAAGAAGTGGACAACTACGTGGTTAAGAAATTATTAACCAAATATGAACCTTTTTTTAGAAGAAATAAGTTAGGAGAAGATTTTTTTCTCACATTAAGAGTCCCCAATCCTACTGTTGAACAGGCTGAAGCTAAAATCTTATTAGAGACCCTGGAGAGCATCCCCCGTTCCTTTGACGCTGCACGATTATTTTATGATGAAGAACAAGTACCGGTCTTCGAGGTAATCCTACCTATGGCTGCATCTACTAAATGTTTGGATCGTATTTACCAATATTATCTTGATTTTGTGGTTGGTAAACAAATGAAACCTTTTAAAAAAGGAGATATCACCATTAAAGAATGGATAGGTGAATTTAAACCAGATAACATTAATGTGATCCCTCTCTTTGAAGATAAAGTTAGCTTACTCCAGGCCCACCAGATAACCGGTGACTATCTGCAAGATAAAAATTTAGAATACCAAAGAGTTTTCCTGGCAAGATCCGATCCAGCAATGAATTATGGATTAATCAGCGCCATCATTTTAAATAAAATGGCTCTGGAGAGATTGAATGTGCTTTCAGAAGATTTAGGAATAGAAATTTATCCCATACTGGGTATGGGGTCTGCACCGTTCAGAGGCAACCTAGGCCCATCCCAGATCGAAGAAATATCAGCAGAATATCCCAGCGCCCATACCTTCACCATACAGTCATCTTTTAAATATGATCATCCTCATGAAGAAGTTATCAAAGCAATTGATAAATTAAAAACCCGTAAGGTCAAAGATCCTCATGAAATGGATGATGAAAG
Source organism: Methanobacteriaceae archaeon (assembly GCA_003558085.1). GTDB lineage: Archaea > Methanobacteriota > Methanobacteria > Methanobacteriales > Methanobacteriaceae > Methanobacterium_F. Next base: position 3,249 of record PWMT01000115.1, on the reverse strand, counting down.
ATGTTTAGATATAATCGCCAAATATAGTGAGGAATATGAAAAACAGATTAAAGCTTTAGCTCCTACCATAAACCGTGTAGCCAAATACGTTCCCAGCCGAAGAAGAAGAAAATTACATATTGGCTTATTTGGTTACTCCCGGAGTGTAGGGGATATATCTCTACCTCGGGCCATTACCTTCACCTGCACCTTATATTCTATAGGACTACCCCCAGAAATCCTAGGTTTAAATGCACTCTCTACCCAGGATCTCAACTATATCCAGGATATTTATCTAAATTTTGACTTAGAAATGAAAAGGTCTCTCTTTTACTTGGACTGGGATTCTAAATTCTTACCACCTAAATTAAAGCAATTCCTTTTAGAAAATTTCCCTCAAAGCCAACAAGATGAAAAGCATCTAGAAATCACCCAGGACATGCAGAAATCGTTAAATACCAATCAGACCGAGGATTTAAAAAACAAGATTCTACAAGCAGCCAATTTACGACAATTTTTAGGTTAAACACCTTTATAATAGGGTGGGATTGAATTTACATTAACTTAGAGGATAATACTAGCCTAGATTAATGTGTGGCTTTATTATATAAATCATTAAAGAAAAAAAAATTGGAAGATTAACATTATCAGTTAAATAATTATTTCTGCTCAAACTAGGATGGGTTAACTCTAAGATGATTAATTACCGATTTTTATATTTTTGGTCGAATCTGCGCCAGGATTTGGAAATATAAGGCTCACATTTATCCAGTTCACTTAAAAGACAGGCCCGGATGGTATCAGTTTTAACAGCATCCTTTTCTGTAAGTTTTTTATTTATGGTGGAATAAACATTCTCTAGAATATCTTTTTTTTCTTCCACACTATAACCAGCATCAATGGTTGCCTTTTCCAGTGATTTTTTAATTTTTTGTGGCTTGAATTTTTCCACCGCTCCTCTTTTTTTTATTACTTGCACCATATTATCACCATTAGTAATATATTTACAATAGCTTTAATATTAAATTTTTCTTGTAATCACTTCCAGATAAGAGTAGATGAACTAAAAATATCTAGAGAAAAAAAATAATTGAACAAAATCTTACCTATCCTTTTTAATATCCAAGCTAATAAAGATTTTAACTGATTTTTCTATATAGGGAAAAAGAGTTAATAGAGAAGTCTATTTTATAAATAATCATCTTTTAAAAAGTTGAACTGGTTTTAAACCAAAAATATATCCATTAGAGTTAAAATAATATGAAGTTAATACTGATCCAAATCAGATCATTTAATTATTGATTAAAAGGAGCAATTTTATGAGTTTAATTAATCCAGAAGTTGATACTAGTTACTGGAAGAAAGGGTTACTCATATTTTTACGGATATCATTTGATAATAGTATTAGGGACCATCATATTAGCACCAGGAGCAACTAAGGCATTTGGTGTATTGATTTTAGTGGCTGTATTTTCAGCTTATTTACCCCAAGTATATATCCCCAACCACTTTCGATATCTTCCAGTGGAGCTGGAGATAAAATTTCTAGTGGTGATTTTCATAACCTTTGTATTGGGTAAAATCTTTGGTTTTACTGAAAATATAATCAATTATGATAAATTCATGCATTTTTCAATTTCCCTCATCGTAGCCCTAATAGGTTTGATGTTTATGTATACAGGCTATGTATATGACAAGTTAAAGATAAATTACTGGGTAATGGCCTTTATCGCAGTCATGGTGGTTATGGGTATAGGGTCATTGTTAGAGATATATCAATACGCGGTGGATACTTTCATCTATCCCTATCTTCATAATATAATACCGATGGGAATTAGGCAAGGAACAGAGTATATGAGTCCGCTAACTGATACTATAGTTGATATGTTCTCTAATTTGATAGGTGCTCTATTTGGAGCCATAATAGGAGTTATCTTAAGTAAAAAAGCAGATTCAAAGGGCTATTTTGTAGAATGGGTGGAAAGTATTGCAAAATTTACTGGTCTGCAGCGGATAAGATAATCAGCTAAAATTAATAAATGAAATGAAAACAATCATAATATAATAATAAATAATTTATTAGAAACAGAATATACTTCTTAAAGAAAAAGAATACTACTTTTCTTCTACAATACAGATAATGGTCTTTTAAAAATTAAGGGCAGTGTTATTCATTTTTAAAAAACAATTTTCTATTTTAAGCGTAGATGGGGTTTATTTAAATTATCAAAATCTAAATTATAACAGGAGTTCTTATATGAGTTTTATTAATCCCCCAGTTAATATAAGTGAATGGAAAAGAAAACTGCTTATTATATTGCGTGTAACTGTTCTCTTACTTGGATTGGGTATTCTAATTTTTGCATCAGGATCAACCAAGGTATTCGGTGTTTTGGTTTTACTGGCATTAGGTTTAGTTTACCTTCCTCAAATATATCTTAGAAATAGGCTCCGTTTTGTGCCAGTGGAGATGGAAATTTTATTTTTAGCCGTGATAATATTAAATTTTGTTTTAGGCGACACCTTAGGTTTATATGAAAACATAGTCTATTATGATAAATTCATGCATTTTATTGTATCCTTAATAGTGGGTCTGGTGGGGATGATGTTCATGTTCACCGCTTATCTATATGGCCGACTGAAAACTAGTTTTATAGTGATGGCTTTTATAGTGGTTATGGTTACCCTGGGTATAGGAGCGGTACTGGAACTGGTACAGTTTACCTATGATACTTTCCTTTATCCTCATATTTATCATGTATTTCCTACTGGATTAACTCAGGGATCACCTAACATGGATCCTTTAACTGACACCATGGCTGATATGTTCTTCAATGGTATAGGGGCTATAGTTGGATCCTCAATAGGTGTGTGGTTAAGTAATAAATCTAAAGATAAATATGTAGAGTGGGTGGAAAATGTGGCAAAATTTACTGGTATGAGCAAAAACTGAATAATGAAAACATATAATTTAGTCACTTTCTATATCCGCTCTAAATGTTTTTTATAGAAATTTATTTTAAATAGTCAATTTTTATAGTTAATAAGCATACACTTAAACCAAAAGCTGTAATTGGAAAATGTTTTGCTTATTATTTGAAATCTCTTTTATTGTTACTGTTATAAAGATAAATTGAATGATGGTTTGCTTATTATTTGTAATTCGTATTATAATTTCGGTTTTAAAGGTATTTTAAGTTATAGGTTGGTTATTACTTAAAAGCTAGTTGTATATTTCGGTCTTAATAATATTTTACGTTATAGGTTGGT
>PWMT01000163.1 GCA_003558085.1 Methanobacteriaceae archaeon | reverse complement strand
GATAGTGCGGTAAAAGAAAGTCATCACAGGATTGAGGCTGCATTGAAACATAATGGGTATAAGATCCCCGGGAAGCGCATTGTGGTCAACATGGCGCCTGCCAACATCCGGAAAGAGGGATCATCTTATGACCTGACCATTGCCATTGGCATCCTGGCCGCTACCGGGCAGATTTCACCGGCCCGGGTCAGCCGGTATATGATCATGGGCGAAGTGTCGCTCGACGGGGGTTTGCAACCCGTGCGTGGTGCCTTGCCCATCGCAGTCAAGGCGCGTGAAGAAGGCTTCGAAGGTTTTATCCTGCCTGAGGCAAACGCCCGTGAAGCGGCCGTGGTCAACCAGTTGAAGGTATATGGGGTGCGAAACATCCGGGAGGTGATCGATTTTTTTAATGGGAAAACACAGCTTTCACCCGTAAGGGTCGATACCCGGGCTGATTTCTTTTCCCGTGTGGATCAGTTCGATATCGACTTTTCCGATGTCAGGGGCCAGGAGAACATCAAGCGCGCAATGGAGGTGGCAGCAGCTGGCGGACATAATATCCTGCTTATCGGCAGCCCTGGTTCAGGAAAGACAATGATTGCCAGGCGGTTACCTGGGATATTGCCCCCGCCGACGCTCCAGGAAGCACTGGAGACCACCAAGATTCACAGTGTGGCCGGAAAGCTTGAGAACAACAGCTCCCTCCTGGCAGTCAGGCCCTTCCGGAACCCCCATCACACGGTGAGCGACATCGCCCTGGTCGGAGGAGGTTCCTATCCGATGCCCGGAGAAATCTCCCTGGCCCATAATGGCGTGCTGTTCCTGGATGAGCTGCCGGAGTTTAAGCGCACCGTGCTGGAGGTGTTGCGTCAACCGCTGGAAGATCGCGTGATGACCGTCAACAGGGCTCGCTTCTCGGTTTCCTATCCGGCCGGATTTATGCTTGTGGCCTCCATGAACCCTTGCCCCTGTGGCTATTATAACCACCCAGAGAAAGATTGTGCCTGCGGTTCAAACAATGTGCAGAAATACCTCAACCGCATCTCCGGACCATTGCTCGACCGCATCGACATACATATTGAAGTAACACCCGTGCCCTTTGAAGAGATGAACCGCCAAAAAACGGCTGAGTCGAGCAGGGATATCCGGGAGCGCGTCATCCGTGCCCGGCAGCGGCAATCGGACAGGTATGCCGCTGACCAGGGGATCTATTGCAATGCCCAGATGCAAAGCAGGCACCTCCGCGAAGTCTGCCGCATTTCCTCTGCCGGTTCCCTGCTGCTGAAAACCGCCATGGAAAAGCTGGAGCTTTCTGCCCGCGCCTATGACCGGATACTCAAAGTGGCGCGCACCATCGCTGACCTCGACGGCAGCGACGACATCCAGGTGGAACACCTGGCCGAAGCCATCCATTACCGCAGCCTCGATCGCAGCAGTTGGGCGTTGGGGTGAGGTGGAAGGACGAAAGGAGGAAAGGACAAAAGGACAAAAGGACAAAAGGACAAAAAGATAAAATGACAAAAGGACAAAAGGAAGAAAAGACAAAAGGAAGAAACACTGACAGGTTTTGCAGGAAGATCTGCGTATTTTCTTATTTTTGTTTAATAAACGACAAAATAACAAAAGGCTGGATTCCTTTTTGTGTTTGTTGATTGTTTGGTCTTTTGGTCTTTTCGTCCTTAAAAAATTGAACCATGAGCAAAGTACTGATTATTGGAGCCGGAGGTGTGGGTAACGTGGTTGCCCGCAAGTGTGCACGTTTACCGGAAGTGTTTTCCGACATTATGCTGGCCAGCCGCACCCTGGAAAAATGTGAGCAGATCGCGCGCGCCGTAGGTGGTGATCGCATCAAGACCGCCCGGGTAGACGCGGACAATGTGCCCGAGCTGGTGCACCTTATCAACAAGTTCAAACCCGATATGGTGGTCAACGTGGCCCTGCCATACCAGGACCTTACCATCATGGATGCCTGCCTGGAGACCAGGACCCACTACCTGGATACGGCCAATTATGAGCCCCGTGATGTGGCCAAGTTTGAATACAGCTGGCAGTGGGCATACCACGACCGCTATAAGGAAGCTGGCATCATGGCGATACTCGGATGCGGCTTTGATCCCGGTGTAACCGGCGTGTTTACCGCCTATGCGGCCAAACATTATTTTGATGAGATCCATACCCTGGATATCGTGGATTGCAACGCCGGCGATCACGGCAAGGCCTTTGCCACCAACTTCAATCCGGAGATCAACATCCGGGAGATCACCCAGAACGGACGCTATTGGGAGAATGGCAAGTGGGTGGAAACCAAACCCCTCGAAATACACCGGCCCATTGCCTACCCGGAGATCGGGGAGCGCGAATCCTACCTGCTTTACCACGAAGAGCTCGAGTCGCTGGTGAAAAACTTCCCCTCGCTCAAACGGGCGCGTTTCTGGATGACCTTTGGCGACCAGTATATCAACTTCCTCAATGTATTGCAGGAAGTCGGGATGACCAGCATCAAGCCCATCAACTTCAAGGGGGTAGACATCGTGCCCCTGGAGTTTCTCAAGGCCGTGCTGCCTGAGCCATCCTCCCTTGGCGAAGGATATAAGGGCATGACCAGCATCGGCTGCCAGATCAAAGGGGTTAAGGATGGCAAGGAACGCACCTATTATGTCTGGAATAACTGCGATCACGCCGCCGCTTACCGCGATGTACAGGCACAGGCGGTGAGCTTTACTACTGGCGTGCCCGCCATGATCGGTGCCATGATGGCCCTTACGGGGAAATGGTCCGGAGAAGGTGTCTTCAACGTGGAAGAATTCAACCCCGATCCCTTCATGGCAAAACTCCCGGAGTTCGGGTTGCCGTGGCACGAGCAGGTGGATATTCCGCTGCCGGTGGAGAAAAATAGATGAGTTTAATGTGATAATGTGATAATGTGCTAATGTGGTAATGTGATAATGTGCTGATGTGATAATGTGCTAATGTGGTAATGTGGTAATGTGCTAATGTGGTAATGTGCTAATGTGGTAATGTGATAATGTGATAATGTGCTGATGTGGTAATGTGATAATGTGATAATGTGGTAATGTGCTGATGTGCTGATGTGCTGATGTGCTGATGTGGTAATGTGCTAATGAAAGGGTCCGTTTGGCAATTTTCATTTCAGCGGTAATTTCATGATCGTTGTTTTTTATTTGCATTTTGGGGGCTACGTCATTCCGCACGCGAAGCGGAGGAACCTCATTAAAACACTCCCGATCATGGCCCGCACCAATACACCCATCAGCCGAAAACAAACAAAGGGATCTCATCTTACATCCGAAACGCTTAATTAATTAGCACATTACCACATTACCACATTACCACATTAGCATCCCAAACTCTTAATTAGCACATTATCACATTATCACATTAACATCCGAAACGCTTAATTAGCACATTATCACATTAGCACATTAAACTCAACACCGCCCATTATAAAATCAAATCTATGAACAAGGAAAACATCCCTTCCCCTTGTTTTGTGCTGAAGGAGGAGTTGCTGGACATCAACCTGCAGATCCTGGACCTCGTGCAGCAGGAGGCGGGTGTGGACATCATCTGCGCCCTGAAGGGTTATGCCATGTGGAGCACCTTCCCGCAGATCAGGGAATATCTGAAAGGCGCCACAGCCAGCTCGCTGCACGAAGCCCGGCTGATCTTTGAGGAGATGGGCTGCAAGGCCCACACTTATGCGCCTGCATTCGATGCCGGGGAAATGGAAGAGATCCTTCGTTACAGCAGCCACATCTCCTTTAACTCCCTGTCGCAATACGAGCGCTATGTGGACCAGGTGAAAGCCCACCCCGAAAAGGTCTCCTTGGGCCTGCGGATCAATCCGGAATATTCTGAAGTGGACACGGAGCTTTACAACCCGGCGACGCCCGGCTCCCGCCTGGGCATTACACGCGACAAGCTTGGCGACACCCTCCCGGAAGGAGTCGACGGCCTGCACTTTCACGTGTTGTGCGAGAATGACAGCTTTGTGCTGGAGCGCACCCTGCAGCGCGTGGAGGAGGCCTTCGGACCGCTGATCAGGCAGTGCAAATGGTTCAACATGGGCGGTGGCCACCACAT
>PWMT01000043.1 GCA_003558085.1 Methanobacteriaceae archaeon | reverse complement strand
GGGATTTAGCTCTATTGCTTTTGAATAGTCGGCTATGACTTTCCCATAGTCTCCCAGTCTGCTGTTAGCGTTTCCTCTGATAAAATAGTGTAAGTCATCATCTGGGTCTAACTCTATGGCTTTGGTTAAGTCCTGTATTGCTCCTCGATAGTTATCTAGCCCCATTTTTGCATCGCCTCTAAGACCATAGTAAATGGCATTCTGGGGATCTATCTCAATTGCTTTGGAAAGATTCCGTATCACACCCCCATAGTCTCCTAACTGATATTTAGCACGCCCTTTCTCGAAATACTCTTTTGCATTCTGCCCGTATGTGCTAAATACTAAAGCGAGAATAATTGAGAGTGATAGTATTAATTTTCTCATTATTTGCCCTCGTTATCAGTGTTTGGATTATGCCACCCAGGAATTTGTCACTATCTGACTGATTTAATCTTCTTAAATAATTGAAAATATAATAAAATTACGCCATCTCTTGAGCCACTAACTTTCTACCTATCGCCAATAATGTCTTTCTTAAGCAATTCATACTCTTCCTGATTGATCTCTCCTTTCTCTTTAATTTCGAGAAGTTTACTAATCTTTTCAGTCTTATCCATTGTTGATGTCTGTTTAAGGCTTTTAAGTTTGTTAATTGTTGACCTACTTAAATTACCAAAATTTTGTGCAGAATTTTTGAATAGACCAATCATATCATCCCAATCTTCCGGCCTAGTAGCCCCACCACCACCAATTATAGTAGTATTCGTAAGTTTTGAAAGGCCTGTTAATACAAACTTCCATGTAAGATAAATGACTAGCAGTATAAAAATAAAAGAAAACCACCCATCCATGTTGAACTTATATAATATCAGTATCTTAATTAGTTTTGTAAACAGATAATTAAATAAATTAATAAAATTTATATCCAATTTCTAAAAGAATTTATTAGAAACACCAATACACACAGATACTAAACGAAACCAAACTTTATACCAATGTTTATACGTATCCTATCCTGGCTTCGTGTTCCATACTCTATTGACAACGGAGATCCGAAATCCTTACAATTTTTTGGAAACCCTGCTGGCGCGGTCCTGCCTGCGGCAACAGATTCCACGGCTTATGCCCCCCTGAATTGTGATGTTCTGGATATTTCTATGCGCTTGGGTTGATCCTTATTCACCAAAAGTATTGATGTCAGGAGTAGCAGCTTCAATAAGAGCTACGGTTTTTCTGTTCGGTACCTTCGTGATTACCCTTTCCCTCGCACAAACGGAGTTAATTTTTTATTTACAAAATATTCTGATGATAATTCTAAAATGTCGCAAGTTTCTTTTAATCTTTCATGAGAAATTTCGCCTTCTGTCGAAATACGATCTAAAGCTTCAGCTCTTGTAATTACGCCCTCTCTCACCATGTTACTTAAATAAGCTTCATTGTATGTCATCCCGACAGTTTTCGAAAACATAATATTTTTAAGCTCGGTAAATGAACAATCAGCACGCCAGGAAGAATTACAATTAGAAGGAATCTTAAGATTATATTCTGACAAAAATTCATTTACAGATTTTTCGTCATATCCAGCTATAAAATAAAAATCCAACATTTTAATATTTGAATATCGCATCCGAAGATACGGTGTTCTATTATTTAGATAGAGAATGCTACTTCTAAAGAGAAGAGGAAACGATAGTAAAAGCTTGGGATGTTGAAGTATGATCAATGCGCCACGTTTAGCAACTATTATTATTTGTTTGATCTTCTGAAATTGGGAAATTTCTTTGTAATCGTCTACTTTTGACTTTTTATCTTGTGCGGCTCCAACTTGAAAATTTTCAAATTTATTCCCCCCAAAAACGATGTAACCTATTTTATGTTTTTTAGCAATTTTATAAACTTCATGGTTGTGCTGCTTGCAAGGTGCGCAAGCAAGACTAGCAATAACTTTTTTGGGACTTTCCAACCAAAGGTTTACTATTTTTTTTGCGAATAGTCGGTGCTTTGTATTTGAAATATCCATTTGAATTAGTGGCACATTCAAAGCGGCTGTTAATTTTCTAACGTTTTCATCGATAACGTCAGGGGTAAATGGAGTCCTGTGATATGCCGCCATACATCGTAAATTATATTTCTTAACGAGTGTAAATAATAAGTATGCGCTATCACGGCCACCGCTTAATCCAACTAAACAATCATAGTCGCGATTTTTACCAGTCTTTTTAATATCCTCGATTTTCAGCTTTATATTTTTCTCATTGGACCCATCTGGTGCTTTCTTTAAATCCTGATTCAGACATAATTCACAGCAACTATCATTACTAAATTTAAACTCTTTGGCAGATTTAGGAATAATGCATCTTCTACATCTTTGTTCAGTATTCATATACTCACCCTATTGCAAAACTAATCGGTAATTAGAAGTAGCATCGCTAGTAATATGGTTTTTAATTTCTTAATGTGCAATTCGTTTAGCTGAGATCTTTGAGATGGTCGGGAGTAGTGGGACTGCTAATTTAACTTCTAAGAATAGTTATATTATTCATTTACCTGCTCCCATAAATCAAATCCCTCATGAAATTAACGATACAAATATCCAAATAGCTATTAATAAGAGTATTAAACACCCACATCCTTTTCTAACTGTATCACCAAAACTTCTTCCACCTAATAATGCGCCAACAATAATTGCGACTATCAAAAGGGATACTAGTATTTCCATGAGCTAAAAAAAATTCTGGATTAAAAAAATTCAACGCAACACGCTCAACGATTTTGCTTGCACTTCCTACACTCCCTGCATTTTTTGTGTCTCATGTGTAGTTAGTGTAGGGTGAATTTATGTTTAATTATCAGGCAGGGAATAGGTAATGTTAATTTCATATTTTTAATCCGATATCTTCTTTAATATTAGAAAATGCAAGGGGTAGGTCAGAAACACGTGGTGATATCATAATGGTGATATCTTTTGACTTCTTTATAATTTTGTCATTATATATTAAAGTCTTGCTAAATTTATTCACTTCAATAATACCATGTATTTTTATTGATTTTATTACTCCCTTCACGTTGTCATCGTATATTATATCCAAAACTTTAATATTTTTAAGCATTAATAGTGCCTCGAATTGAACACCAATTTGCTCAAGTCCCATAAACACTCTAAGTATCTCTTTATTTTCTTCTACACTAGGATTAACTAGGTACTTACCATTAATATTATAAAACAAATTAAGGCCAACTAAATGAGTAGGTTTTATTTTTAACTTTCTACCACTCTTAAAGTAGATGTGAATACTCGGCTTGTAACTTATAAAACTCGATTTTAATATGCTCTTTACGATAATATCATTTTCATACCCACTTATATGCTTTATGCTGTCAAAATGTTTTCCTATCATAACATTACCTCTTTATAATTAACAATTTATCCTATATGATAGGAAATCGGTTTCATGTAAATGTACTCTAACAAAGCTAATTAATCCAGCAGTAAAACTTGAAGACCGTAAATCATCTATTGATATAAAAAACCTTACTGATATTTCACATTGGATTACCATAGCTGTCTGTCGAATGACCATCGCGAGTATTATACAGAGTCATTACAATTGCAACAGTAATCGCAATAATCAATAAAGGTATAGACCCCACACCAGTTAATAGCAAGAAAATACCTATAACCAAAAAAGTCCAAGTTCCAATTTTTCTTGCTTTTTTGTTTTTATCCATGTCAATCTGTTTTTTATAAAGTTTGAATGATAATTGAGTTATAATCACATTCATTTGTTTTTAGGACAAGGTGTTCAAAGCTAAATTTAAAGAGGCGATATACTATGATTATTTTAGATATTTATTACTAATTAAAATATTCTTACTCTCTGCAATCATTTATGCCTCAATGATTAAATCCACTGCCAATTCGAGAAAACCATAATTGCTATCGTTTTTACCATAATTGCCATCGTTTTCCGAGATAAAGTTCTTAAATTTGTAAATAATCAATTGGGGTGAGCATCTTAATATATTCTTCTGGAATATCTCCACTTACTATAGAAACGGCTTCCATTGGTGCGATTATATCGAAGGGCTCCCCTCTTGTCGCTATTTGGTCAAGGAT
>PWMT01000001.1 GCA_003558085.1 Methanobacteriaceae archaeon | reverse complement strand
TGATTCTTCTTCTCTTGTTACCTTAACTCCTGAACCATCCAGAATCATTCCTTTAGCAGCTGCACTTCCTTCAGAAATAAACTCTTCTCTATCTTTTGTGGTATCGTACCTATTATTAAGCTCAATAATTGCTCTTTCTGCATAAGTATTTGCTGTATTGGATGCTTGTACTTCTGTAATATCTCCCCACCCAGTATCTCCTAATGGCGCTCTACTATCATTAAATTGCTGTAAGTATTCTAATTGTCTTTGCTGTCTTTCAGCTTCAGCTATTTGAGGAAGTACCATATCATAAACTTCATCTAGGGTATAATTCTCAAGCTCACTTGCCCTTACTGAAGGAGATATTCCGAATCTAGCTAGATTACTAATGAGGTCAAGTTTAGCTTTATGTTCTGCTCTTTCCCTTTCATAATCCTGCTGTATAGTTTCATATGCTGCATTTATTAAACCTCTCTCCTCTTCGTTTAATTGATTAATGAAGTCAGAACTTGTGTCAAAGAATGTTTGCCATCTATTTAAGTCTTGCTCATAATCGATTAAATGAGCTTCTAAGCTCTGATTTAGTAATACTTGGCTTCTTTCAAGATTACCAGCATAAGCATGATATAATGCCTCCTCAGCCCCAATTCTAGCAGACATTCTCATTTTCTTTTGATTATAATCTCTTTGTATGGAGTCCTGTCTAGCACTAATTGTTTCAAGTGTAGCACCAGGCATAGCAGCAGCTCGCTCCATAGCAGCTTGTTCTTCTGCCTGAAGTTTCTGCATTTTACCAGAAAGCTCAGCAATTATTTCTGCTTGCTCTTTAGTTTTTCTATGCTGCTCATATATATCAAACTTATTCCTAAACTCATTAAGTTTCTCTCTGGCTTCTGGTTCAGGTCTTTCTGCTATTAACCTAAGCTGGGCTTCTGTTATATCACCATGTATAGTTTCCCCAGTAAAGTTCTCTATTTCTTTTTTAATTGTTTGTCTTTCTTGTTCGACCTCTCTTCTTCTATCTTCTAAATATGAAGCTATATGACTAGCCTCTGAACTTATCGAATCTATTAGCCTTTGTCCAGCATCATCTTGCTCCTCATCCACAACAAGCATTTGTTCATCGAAATCATCATCAAAAGTATCAACTGGAATTGGTTCAGTTACAGGTTGAGGTTCTCTTCTTTGCTCTATAGCTTGTCTAATATCATCAATACCCTCTCTTAATCCGAAAGGGTCATCTTGAGGCTCTGGTTGAGGTTCTTCAGAGACTGCATCATCTCTAACTCTTTCTCTCATTTCATCAATTCTTTCTATTGTTTCAGTCGTTTGCCTCTGAATATCCCTCAATCTTTGTCTTTGTTCATCTGTTAATTGGGGCATAATTATTAATTTACTTTATATATATAAATATCCATCACCATCTACTTGTACTAAATTTCCATCTAAAATAAAATTTTGTCCTGCTACAAGCCCTGTTGCCATAAAATCTCCACTAATTATTACATCATCTTGGAATAAGATATCATCATCTATTGCCCTGACAGTATCCATTTCTATTATATTTACATCAATAAAGTCTGCTATTATTTCATCTGTTTGAATTTCTCCATAATGATATATATCCATATCCTCGTTGAAATCTCCGATTTGAAAAACACTACCTTCAATTCCATATAATATAGCTCCACCCTCATATAAACTAAAAACATTCTTTAATCCAGGAGCGTCTAATTCTAAATTTATAAAAAATTGCGAAGTTCCAGCACCCATTTTTATAAAAGCATTGTCCCAGTGTGATACACTAAAGCTAGTTCCCTGTAGCCAAGAGTCTTGGTGCATCTCTGTTGATGTGTTATTATAAGAAGTCACCCATTCTAATGTGTCTGTTTCCCCAATCATTGCTACTCTGTTATTGCCCTCGTCATTTGTTTGTATTGTTCTTCCAGTGAGAGTTCCTGTATTTATGTCATCAGCATTAAGCTCTCCCCTCACGAGTAAGTTTGAGCCATCCCATTCTATATAATTGTCACTATTTCCACCAAAATAGAATTGACCTTGATTATCTATATAAGCTGTAAATTCATTGCCATCGTAATATCCTAAATAATCTGGTGTTAGGTTAAGTCCAGTAGCTGGTTCATCTGTAAATCTATCTGGTATATTATCTAAATTATCCCAGGTAAGCTCAATTCCTACTGCTGATATATTTCCCTGCATATCTACACTAAATGGAGCATCATCAAATTCAGTAGAACCAATCCATAACCCTTTTTCCTCACTAAATCTCATTCTATCATCTCCGCTACCAGCATCTATCTTAGGTCCTTCTAATACACAATCAGTTATATTTTGTCTATATATTCCAGTTGTTGGGTAATCAGTTGCATATGAACCCATACTAATTAAATCATTTTGTTTTCCTTCTCTATAAGGCATTATCTATCTGTTTTACCTCTTAAATAAATTCCTCTTATTTTTACTTGATGTTCTGGGTCTGCAAACTCTATCTCAATTAATGTTTCTCTCGTTTTTGCATTAACATTCAAAATTGTAATTACACTATCAGTTACAGTCTTATCTATTGTTTTTTCATATGCAATAGATCCATCACCATCTCTCACTCTTAGTATAAAGCTACCACCTTCTGATAAATCATTATGATATACAGTTATCACTTGATTTTGGAATAATCTATCATGAGCTGATGTAGTAATCATTAAAGACTGCCAATAACCACTACTAATCCCATCTAACACTCCTATATTAAATGGACTTCCATCAATCATCACAGGTTCTAATCTTCCTAAAAACGGTTTTCCGAATGGATTCCCTACAGATTTGATTAGTTCACTTGAAGCTATCTCTGATAACGCAGAATCAACTTGCTGATGTGGGGAACCGAATAAGAAAACCCTATCACCAGATAAAAATAATACATGATTCTTATAATTTGTAATTTTATTATGGTCTGGTAACTCTCCATCAAATCTTGTAAGTGGTCTAACTGACTGACCATCTATTATTCCTATCACATTATGATCGGCATTCTCCTCATATGTGCAATAAATTACTCCATTATTGAGGAATAAACCACCTATCTTCCCTGATAATTTTATTTGGTCTGAGAAAGATACTGACCAACCATCCCATATAAATATACTTGCCTCATTTTTACCAGGTTTATTGGGATTATTCGTAGCAATCCATAATCTGTTCTGATGCCACTTCATGCTAACTATCTCTGAATTATATGGCAATCTAAGTGCTGAGGCATTAAAGTCTTCTTCAACTATATTTCCATCTACATCTATCTCCTTTATATATCTTGATACAAAGCTACCTGCTGAAATGTATAAAGCACCACCACCTGCTTCTAAGATACCATATTTACCACCAAATGGTCCTTTCCAAGTATCATCAGCACTTTCTTCTTCTATATTATACCTACCTACATAAACATCTTCATTATCTTCGTAGCTATAATAAACGAATCCTTGATATTCATCTATATCTAATCCATTATCTCCATTAAAGGTGCTAACTACATTAACACCTCCTTCAGAATTTATATTATAAAGATGGTCTTTACATATTGCAAAAGACTTATCATCCCCAACAACTCTATCTAAAAATGAATCAATAGGAAAATCTGATATTCCTTGGTATTTAATATCCTTACCTTGAGTTAAAAATCCAGGTGAAGTAATATCAACTGATTCCATATTAGAAGCCATATTTCTGTTGCCGAACCTTGAATAGTCATCCTCATACCACAAAGGTGCAAATCCTCCTAAGAAATTAGTAAGACTTACTTGTATATAACCATGTTCTACTTGTTGTTCTTCAGGCATTTTTTTGAAGTTCTTTTATCTCATCTTCTATTTCTCTAATTTCAAACTGAATCTCACCAGACTTATTAACTACTTCCTGAATAAATCTATTCTTTAATCTCTCTCTTCTTTGTTCTAATTTTTTGATTTTTTCTTCTTTTTTCATATTTTAATCTTTTATCGGTTCCTGTGTTTTTTTTCGTGTAATGTATATTATGCGAACTATTTCTTAAGAACCTCTAATATCTCTTTAAGTGTTTCTGAAATCTCTTGAATAGACTCTTCTTGTGTATATGGTCTGTCGGTTGTTTCAAAG
>PWMT01000003.1 GCA_003558085.1 Methanobacteriaceae archaeon | reverse complement strand
CTGATTTGGATTTTGTGATTGTTAGGGAAAATACGGAAGGAATGTATTCTGGTTTGGAGGAGTTTACTGATGAGGGTGCGGTTGCTAAAAGAGTGATCACTCACCGGGCTTCTAAGAGAATATCTGAATTTGCCTTTGAATATGCTCAAAAAACCGGTAGGAAAAAAGTCACCGCAGTGCACAAAGCCAACGTGCTTAAAAAAACCGACGGTGTGTTCAAAGACAGTTTCTATAAAGTGGCCCGAGAATACCCCAACATCCAATCCGAAGACTTTTACGTGGATGCCACCGCCATGTACTTTATCACCAAACCACACATCTTCGACGTGGTGGTAACCACCAACCTCTTCGGAGACATACTCTCTGATGAAGGCGCAGGCCTGGTAGGGGGACTGGGACTAATACCCTCCGCCAACATCGGAGACAAACAAGGACTATTCGAACCAGTACACGGCTCAGCGCCCAGTCACGCAGGTAAAGGAACTGCTAATCCATCAGCGATGATTTTATCGGCAGTTTTAATGCTCGATTATCTTGAAGAAAATTATGAAGCACGTAGAATGGAAAAAGCATTAGTTAATGTGCTTGCTGAGGGAAAAGTGGTCACTGGTGATTTAGGAGGAAGTGCTTCCACTATGGAAATGGCTCAAGAAGTTAGAAAGAAATTAGAAAATAATATTTCTTAATCTAAGATTTCATTTTTTTATAATCCTTCTAAAACTACATTAAAGTAATATTTACAAAAAATGGGACGGATTATAGCTTAAGAAAAAATTTAATTATTCATCTATAAAAAAGTGGAGAAAAAATGGATATTGAAGATGTACGTCAGGATATACCCATGCTCAAAGAGCTCATATACTTAGATGCGGCCAGCACCACACCTACTCCTGTACCAGTAATAAAAGCCATGAGTAATTATTTTTATAATTATAATGCTAATATTGGCAGAGGAGCTTATTCTATAGCAGTTAAAGCAACCCGAAAAATAAATGACGCCCGTTCTAAGGTGGCTCGATTCATAAAGGCAGATACATCGGATATAATATTCACTAAAAACACTACTGAAGCTATAAACATAGTGGCCCAAGGGATTGACTTTAATAAAGGTGACTCGGTAGTGGTTCCAAATATTGAACATCATTCTAATTTCATTCCCTGGTTAAACCTGAAAAAAAGGGGAGTGGAAATTAATGTAGTTAAAGCGGATCCCCAGGGAATCATAGATCCTTCCACCATTGAAGATGCTGTGGATGAAACTACTCGCCTTATAACTGTTACACAAGTTTCCAATGCTCTGGGATCTCAACAAGATGTGGAGGAGATCGGTAAAATTGCTCAAGAACAAGATGTTCTCTATTTGATTGATGCCGCCCAGTCCATAGGACATATGGAAGTCAACGTGAATAAAATGAAAGCCCATTTTGTAGCCTTTCCCGGACATAAAGGTACCATGGGACCGGTGGGTACTGGTTTTCTGTACTGCTGCCAAGAACAGGCATCTGAATTAGATGTTAGTTTATTAGGGGGAGGTACTGTATATGATGTATCTGAAAGCGATTTTGAATTAGAAGATAGTCCTTATCGTTTTGAAGGAGGAACACCAAATATTGCTGGTTTTATTGGATTAGGGGCTTCTATAGACTATATTAATCAGATTGGATTAAAAAGAATTGAAAACCATGGTTTAAAGTACACGGAAATATTATATGATTCTCTGGCTGAAATTGAACAAGTTACAGTCTATGGTGATCCCCAAAATATTTATGGTATTGTATCCTTTAACATAAATAATATGAACCCACATGATGTGGCTAAGATACTGGATGAAGTTAAAGGAATCTGTGTTAGAAGTGGTTATCATTGCGCCATACCCGCTATGAGGCATATCGGCGCATATCAGAAAGGAGGAACGATAAGGGCATCCTTACATTATTATAATACTTTAGAAGAAATACAGGAACTAGCTGATACTGTGGGAGAACTTACAAAAACATGGGGAGCATAAACAATGAATAAAATACAAATTATAGCACTTTTCATCGTCTTTCTAATGGTGATTAGTAGTATTGGAGCAGTTATTATTTATTTATAAATAAGATTTCTAAGAATACTTGGAGGCAAATAAATGGTTAAAGTAAGATTAGGGGCGGTTGTAGCTGAATTTAATTATGATATAACTCAAATGATGTTAGAATTAGCTAAAGAACATGCTAAATTTTTAAATTCTGAAATAACTCAAATAATATCTGTCCCTGGAGTTTTTGATATGCCCTTAGCCATAAAAAAAATGCTACAGGATGAAGAAATTGATGCGGTGATAACTCTAGGCGCAGTCATCGAAGGTTCCACTGACCATGATCAAATAGTAGTTCAGCATGCTTCACGTAAAATAGCAGATTTAGCCTTAGAATATGATAAACCTGTGGCTTTAGGAATATCTGGTCCGGGAATGACCCGTTTAGAAGCCCACCAAAGAGTGGACTATGGTAAGAGTGCCGTGGAAGCTGCTGTGAAAATGTATAATAAATTAAACAAATAATTACAATTTTCTATAAGCTGATTTCTATTAATTAACAAACTTTCACATGCATTAATTTTTTATTTTTTTTAAGATTAGTTTATAAATAATCATGTTTTTGATGCTTAAAATAGGGCAGGAAAAAACAATTATTTTTTTAAAATAAATTAATGTTTGTTGATAAAAAAAATAACACGCTACTACATCATTGATATCCTGATATAGGTAATTATTCATGCAGATATATGGGTGGAGATTTAATGAGTAAGATCAAAATTATGCCCTGCTTAGATATGAAAGAAGGACGAGTGGTAAAAGGAGTAAATTTTTTAGAATTGAAAGATGCCGGTGACCCGGTAGAACATGCATTACAATATCAAATAGAAGGGGCTGATGAATTAGCTATGCTAGACATAGCAGCTACTTTGGAAAATAGATCAACCAGACTCGAATGGGTTAAAAATGTTTCAAAAGTTATAGAAATACCATTAACAGTTGGGGGAGGAATTTCAACACTTAAGGATATCGGTTTAACCCTTAAAGCCGGGGCAAGCAAAGTATCCATAAACAGTGCCGCGGTTGAAAACCCTGATTTAGTTAAAGAAGCTTCAAATAGATGTGGATCTGAAAAGATAATCGTAGCCATTGACGGGTGTCGTAATGTAAATTTTCCCTCTGGATTTGAAGTAGTAGTGGCTGGTGGGAAAAAGCCAGCAGGTATGGATGCTGTTGCCTGGGCAATAGAATGTGAAAATTTAGGTGCTGGAGCCATTTTACTAACCAGTATGGATGGTGATGGAACTCAAGATGGTTATGACCTTGAATTTACCAGAGCCATAAGCGCTAACTTGAATATACCTGTCATAGCCTCTGGAGGTGCTGGTAAATTAAATGATTTCTATGAAGCGGTGGATAAAGGTGGGGCTGAAATATTATTAGCTGCTTCAGTATTTCATTACCGTATTTTAGGTATAAAAAAAGTAAAAGAATTTCTTAATAAAAAGGGCCTAGATGTTTACCTTTAAAAAGAATTTTGATTAAAGAGATTTAAAATTTTTTTACAACTCGTTAAATACAACAAAAGTGCAAAAAATCACTTAAAATAACTAATAAATGCCATGAAAATCAGTTTTAAAATAACTAATAAATAATTTAATCTATTAAAAATATAAATGAGATTTAGGTAACAATGTGGAGATTTTAATCATGGAAATTTTTACTCCTCAAGATTTAAAAGATAAGTTCAATGATCCCTGGATTGCTCCCTATCATAAAGTATTGACCATGGTAGATGGTGATCTAGTGGAAATAGTTGAGTATCATCCCTGTGTATCAGGTTCCCATTGGGTGGTTAGCCAATATCAGCGTACCAGTCAATTAATCCAAAGTTCATATAGAGATGGTAATAAACATGTCTTCATAGTTAAAGTAGGTAAAACACCTTTAGAATTAAAGGCAAGTGTTAACGCTGCAGGTATAGAAGAAGTTGTGATAAATGATGATGAAGTAAAAGTAATACATGCAGGATTGGCGGGTGCTGGGGTAGGAGCAGCCTTTTGTAGAGGAATGGCAGATGGAGTTAAAAGAATAGAGTTATTCGATGTAGGAGGGGGTTCTAAATTAGGGAAAGCGGCTGTAGTTACCCCTCGTATGGAGAAAGTAGTTATAGGTGTGGATGATACTGATACACCTGAAGAAGGAGCTACATGGACTATGGCCCATAATATGGGAATGGAATTATTAAAGCAAGGTTTTCAATATATTGATCATGTTATTGTACAATTATTTCCCCATAATCCTCATAAAACCCAAAATTGTGTTTCTGTAGCTTTGAGCTTTGCAGTTAAACCAGAAGAAACAGAAAAATTAGTTGAAAAGGCCATTAAAATATTAAAGAACAATACCTTATCAGATAAAACTGCTATAGCAGTTTTGAAAGGTATTCAAATTCCATCACAACTTCGTGATTATGCACATAGGGCTAAAAAGACTATGATAACTGTAGAAGAAGCAGAAAAAGTAGCTGAAAGTTTAAAAATAGAACTTTTTGAAGTTACTGGATCTCAGGGAAAAATTGGTGCGTTGGCTGCGTTAGGTCTTTATGATGATGTAGAAGAAGCAGTTAAAGTATATTATTAGGTTGAATTATATAATATAGAAATTTAAAAATCGGCCCTGTGAAGCAGTAGCAAACTGCATATCAGCAGTAACTTTATTTAAGATTTCTAATTTGACTTCCTGGTTTCCCCAATAGAAATAATAGGTCATATTATCATTATTTTCATTCCAATAAATGTTCCTCACTCTTATATCATTAATATATATACTGTAAGTATCATTTTGGAATATACCCCTGGTAGTAGCTATTTTTTCATCATTTAAATAAATATTTACTAATCGGCCTGTTTGAGGAGTGCTGCGGATAATTGCACCTTCATTTAAGGTCAAATTTTCTGCTTGTGATCCCTGCAGAGATAAATCTCTTTGCACATATAAATTATCAAAAACCTTACGTAAGTTTCCATCGGCAATTACTTCTCTTTCCACTACGTTAAGAGCTAAACGAGCTTCTCTTGGAATACGTATTATATTACCTTCTGCTATTCTGGGCTCTTTAAAAACATAGGTCTGGTCTTTTATAAAAATAATATCGTCATGTTTAAGTCCTAATGTATCTAAAGCATCTACAGGTGATCTTATAATGGTTTCTTCATTTTCTAAAGCACTATCTACTGTGTAGGGACCCCTAACATCAAAAGTACGATTATCAGTAGTATTTCTCCATATGATTACATTTCTACTAGCTGGTTCAATAGATATGCTTCCCTCACCAACATTAACTGCACTAAGTAGAGTAAAGAGCATGGCTACTAATATTAAACTAGAAACTAAAATAGGAGAATGCATATATAGAAATGATTTTAAAGATTTATTACGGCCTTGTTTTCTTAAGAGAATGTAAAATGATCTTCTGATTAGTTTTATGATATAAAAAGTGGCGATCACCAATCCTATAATTCCTATTGAAATTCCTAATACCGGCGGAATTTGTCTGATAAAAAATAAGGTGAAAACTCCTAAGGAAGCCAGAGAAAGTCCTAAAATACCCATACGAATATATTTACCTAAAGAGTCCATCATAGTAACCCGACCATATTCCAGTGCACGATCCACAATGGTTCGGACTACTTCATTAGCCACTACATTTAATTCATTTAAAGGAGATGATTTATGTTGGAGAGAACCTATATCCACTTCTTTGATTTTAAATCCTTGTACATCCGCATCTAATACTATACCTACATCTACACCATAGTCTTCTTCAAATTGTATTTTATTTATAGCCGTTCTTTTTCCAGCGAATTGGCCGCTTAATGGCTGTTCAAACTTAATTTCAGGAAAGAAAAAATTTAAAAGGGGTTTAGCAGTGAGTTCAGTTACCCTGCCTGCCTTGCGTTTAAATTTAGTTTTGGTGATGTCTGCTTTATCCTCCAAGATTGGTTTAATTATTTTATCAACCTTTTCAGAGGTTAAATTTTTCAAATCAGCATCGATAAATGCTACTATATCTCCTTTTGAAACTTTAAAACCAGTTTTAAGAGCTGATCCTTTTCCCATATTTCTCAAATGAGAGAAAATTTTAGCCCCAGCTTTTTTTGCTATTTCCCCGGTGTTGTCTTTTGACCCATCATCTACGACTATTACTTCAGTTACATAATCTAAAGACAAAGCAGTTTTCACTACATCAGCCACGGTTTTACTTTCATTAAAAGCAGGTATTATCACTGAAACCGTGTTTTCTCTATTAGATTTGTGGGCTTTTAAATCAGATACTAACAACAAGAAAATCAATATAAGCCAAGACAATTTTGCACCTCAAATGTATATTGGGAGTAATATTTTCTAAATAAAATATATCTAGAAGAATTAAGGCTCTAAAGCCAATGCCATTTAACATTTATTTACTTAATTATACTAGTAGTAACTAACTTAAATAAACCATGCTATATAAATATATCTAGAATTTTAATATAAAATCTATTTTCTATTAATAAAATCCTGTAAAAGGTGAATTTGAACATGACCCCTAAAGTAATGATACTTCTAGGAAGTGCTTCTGATTATAATATAGCCAAGAAAGCCTTAGATATCCTAGAACAATTGGAAATACCTTATGATTTAAGAGTAGCTTCTGCTCATCGAACCCATGAAAAAGTAAAAGAAATAGTATTGCAATCTACCCTTAAAGGTGTAGAAGTGTTTATTGGTATTGCTGGGCTATCAGCACACCTCCCTGGCATGATTGCCGCTAATACTCATCGACCAGTTATAGGTGTACCTGTCGATGTTAAAGTCGGAGGATTAGATGCCTTATTTGCCTGCTCACAAATGCCATTCCCTGCCCCTGTGGCAACAGTAGGAATAGATAGGGGAGAAAATGGAGCTTTACTGGCTGCTCAAATTATAGGTATACACGATGAAAATGTCCGCAAAAAAGTTTTCCAGTTACGAGAAAGTTTTTATGATAAGGTACAACGTGACGAAGCACAATTATTGAATAATATAGAAGGAAATTTTTATTCTCCTGGCGATAATTACTTAGAATTCGCTGATAGGCCAAGTAAAAAAAATGAATTGGTAGAAGAAAAATCCCCTCAATATCCTATGGTTGCGGTTATACCAGGAAGTTATTCGGATATGAAAGTGGCTAAAAAAACCACTATGTTTCTGGATAGATTGGGCATAACTTATGATATGAATGTCATCTCCCCTATACGTTACCCTGAACGTTTTGAAAAATATATGGAACGAATGTCTGAGGTTAAACTTTTCATAGCCATAAGCGGTCTTTCAGCTCATGTAACCGGCGCGGTAGTGGCTTTAACTGATAAACCAGTGATTGGGGTGCCTTGTCCATTAAGAATGGGAGGCTTAGATTCACTACTTTCCATGGTAAACATGCCTCCTGGAGTACCAGTGGGAACAGTTGGCATAGCTAATGGTGGAAATGCAGCAATTTTAGCAGCGGAAATATTGGCACTTGACCATGAAGTTCTAGATCAGAGAGTTAAAAGATTGAAAAACAAAGCCATTCATTGAGTACTAGTTAGAGAATTAGGAAGCATAATTAAAAAAACATTGAGAGCTGGTGTTTAGATGAAAACCTTTTTAAATGTTCTAGAAAAAAAGTTTGATCTACTAGAAATAGATCAAGAAGTTTCAACTATACTGGAAGCTTCTAAAATATTAAGAAAATATCCTAAAAAAACAATTTTATTACAAAACATGAAAGAGTCGGATATTCCAGTTATTTCTGGTATCTGCAACACTCGTGAAAAAATTGCTCTCTCCTTGAACTGTAAGGTGGAGGAAATAATATCTAAAATTACAGAAGCCATGGATAATCCCCTACCCATTAAAAAGGTGCATAAAATTTCTAAACCCTATACTACTAGTAAAGCAGACTTGAGTAAATTACCTATTTTAACCCATTATAAACGTGATGGCGGCCCCTATATTACTTCAGGAGTTATTATCGCTAAAAATCCTGAAAGTGGAATTCCCAATGCTTCTATTCATCGTATGTTGGTACTGGATAAAAATTTATTAACGGTTAGAATAGTTCCTCGTCATCTTTATACTTATAATCAACTAGCTGAAAAACAGGGAAAAAATTTGGAAGTGGCCATAGCTATTGGAATAGATCCTGCTACTTTACTAGCCACAACTACTTCCATTCCCATCAATGCCAATGAAATGGAAGTGGCCAACCATTTTCATAGAGGTGAACTAAAGCTAATGCAGGGTGAGAATGTAGATTTGCAAGTTCCTGAAGCAGAAATTATTCTGGAAGGGGAAATATTAGCTGGTGAAAGAGCGAGTGAAGGTCCTTTTGTAGATTTAACTGATACCTATGATATTGTACGTCAGGAACCTGTAATTAAAGTGGAAAAAATGCATATAAAAGAAGATCCCTTATATCACGCCATATTTCCATCAGGCTTTGAACATCGACTTTTACAGGGCCTTCCCCAAGAACCCAGAATATATCAGGCTGTTCAAAATACTGTTCCCTTAGTTAAAAATGTTCTCTTAACTGAAGGAGGGTGTTGCTGGCTTCATGCAGTAGTTTCTATTAAAAAACAGACCCCAGGTGATGGAAAAAATGTTATGATGGCTGCCTTGGCTGCTCATCCTTCTTTAAAACATGTGGTGGTAGTTGATGAAGATATTAATATTTTCAATCCAGAAGAAGTGGAATATGCCATGTCAACCCGGGTTAAAGGAGATGATGACCTCTTAATTGTACCTAAGGCACGAGGATCTTCTCTAGATCCGTCTGCATTAGCTGATGGAACCACCACTAAAGTGGGAGTAGATGCCACTAAGCCTCTGGATAAAAAAGAGAAATTTGAACGAGTCAGTTTATCAGAATAAGATCCATGTAAGATACGCTGAAAATTTTAATTTACGATGTCTATTTTAGCTCCGCATTTGAAACATTCTTTCAAAGTCTCCAGTTTATTTACACCAATTCCAAAACCATTTCTTTCTAATAGTAGTTCCCCACACTGCCAACAATAGGTGTTTTCACCATCAATACCTGGAACATTTCCCACGTAAACATATTTCATACCCGCTTCTATAGCCATTTTCTGAGCTTTGAGTAAAGTTTCTAGAGGTGTGGGGGAAACATCAGACATTTTATAATGGGGCATGAACCGGGTGAAATGTAATGGTACTTCATTTCCTACCTCCTCAGACATGAACTTAATTAAATCCCTAAGGGACTCCTCCGAATCATTGTAACCAGGTATGATTAAATTTGTTATTTCTAGATGAATGTCCTGGTCATACATCCATAGAATATTTTCTAGAACCGGATCAACTCTAGCATTGCATAAATGACGATAAAATTTATCAGACATGCCTTTTAAATCTATATTGGCTGCATCTAGATTAGGAGCAATTAATTCCAAAGTTTCAAGAGTCATATAACCATTGGTTACATAAATGGATTTTAAATTATTTTTTCGGGCCAGTTTTGCGCAGTCAAGTGTATATTCCAACCAGATGGTAGGTTCATTGTATGTCCAGGCAATAGATTTACAATTATATTCTTTAGCTATTTCTATTGCTTCTTCAGGCATTATTTCTCGAGTTTCAATTGAATCTATTATGGCCTGGGATATGGTCCAGTTTTGACAGTGCTTGCATCTAAAATTACATCCCACTGTGCCTAAGGAATAAACTAAAGAGCCAGGATAAAAATGAAACAAGGGTTTTTTTTCTACAGGATCAACTGCCCAGGAAGAGGCAGATCCATATATTAGAGAGTATATTTTGCCATCAATATTCTCTCTAGTTAAGCAGTATCCTCTATTTCCCGGTTCAATATAACAAAGCCTCTGGCATACTTTACAGCGGGTTTTATGATCAATTTTTTCATATAGTAATGCTTCTTTTTTCATATCAACCCCCCAGATGTTGGTAGCCTCCAGGTGTTAATATTTTTGTTTCTCCTTTCTTATTTACTATTTCCATGAATCCAGTGGAAGTGACCTCACCCACCACTATAAGATTTATTTTATCTTTTAAAAATTCTAAAGCGTCTTTTTTTATCGAAAAAAGTAATTCAAAGTCTTCTCCAAAATAAAGAGCCCAACTTAAAGGATCAATTGTGAAATATTCAGCTAATTTCTTTAATTCTAAAGTTATCGGTATTTTTTCTTCCCAAATTCTTACTCCCAGAGTCTTAGATGTTTTTTTACCTGCCTTTATGATTTCTTCCAATTCACTAACCAAACCATCACTTATATCAGTAGCTGCAGTGATTTCACCAGAATTAGCTGCGATTATACCTTCTTTGAGTTTGGCCTGTGGTTTAATAGCGTGTTTAATAAATTTTTGGATGTGGATCTCTGGAATTATTTCTTTAATTCTATCCTGCTGTTCTGGACTGGAAAATAATATTTCAAATCCAGCTGCTGCTAATCCTAAATCTCCAGTTACAGCTAATAAATCTCCTTCTCGGGCACCAGTTTTTAGCATTGCCTTTGATTTTTCTACAGAGCCAATTATGGTACCTGATAGAACTAATTGGGAAGATTCATTAGTATCACCACCCACCAGAGGTAGTCGATAATATTGACAGGCTTCTAATACGCCTTCTATTAAATCGTCGAAGTAGTTAAGCTCCATATCTGGGGGTAAGCCCATTGATAGAATCAGGCCATGGGGGATGGCTCCCATAGCAGCTATATCACTGACATTTACCGTTACTATTTTCCATCCTCTATCTTGTGGAGTCATTTGGGAAGGAAAATGACTTTTTTCCAGAAGCATGTCAGAGGTGAGAACCAGGAAGGAATTATCCCTATTTCTTATATCTGATAGATCTATTAAAGCGGCATCATCACCTAAACTATAATTTATTTTAGGATCTTTAAAAAAATAGTTTGATTGTAAATCTTTAGTTCGTTTAATAATCCGATTGATTAGTTTTTTTTCGCCCAGATCAGATATTAATTGTTTCTTAGAGGGCATCATTCACCATTAAAACTTAATTGAATAAAAAAATCAGTTATAGGGAATGGTTAACCCTATCTTTAATTATTTCCACCAAACGCGGATCTGCACCTAAAGGTTCAGTGTATATTATCTCCCCTGGAAAATCTATTTTATCTTTACCATGATGATGGTGTTTATGGTCATGGGAATGTTCCTCTTCTGTTCCATCATCCAAGCCCAGAATATGGGGTATATCTTTTTTGGTATGTACTCCGTGGGCTAGAAATACCGGTGTTACAATTATTTTTTCCACACCCTGTTCAGCCAGTGAATTTATAGCTGTGGGAATAGTTGGCTCAGTCATTTCCATAAAGCCCACGCTAACCAAATAATCTTCTTCTTCTTTATATAATTCAGCTAATTGATTTATTACTTGTTTACCATAAGGGAGTCTGCTCCCATGACCTACCAATAAAACACCGATCTTATTTTTTGAGTTTGAATTTGAATCCATATGAAATCACTCCATCTTCACCTTGTTCTCTAATTTTTCTAAAAACCATTTCTACTTCATCACCTATTTCAATATCATCTAATTCACAATCTACTATTTGAGTAGTTAATCTTGCACCTTCATCTAATTTAACAATAGCTACTGCATAAGGAGCTATTACTTTAAATTCGTCCGTGGGTGTGTTAATTACAGAATAAGTATATATTTTTCCATGGCCACTTAATTTGATATTTTCTAATTTACCTTTACTTCTACATTCTGGACAGATTATACGTAGGGGAAAAAATACATTACCACACTGTAAACATTTAGAACCTATAAGATTGTAGCGTTGTGGAATATGGCGCCATGTTCTAACAGTTTCTGTCATTTAAATCCTCCGTATTATAATTTAAAATGAACAATTAAACTTAATAATTTATATGCTTTTCCTAAATATGTTAAATATTTAAAATAGTTTTAGTATTATCTAAGGATTAATTGTTAATCAGTATTCATTTATGTTAAAATTCATGGTAATTAAAGCCTTTGGTTAGCGGTTGAAAGAAGCTAAGAAATGGAATTCAACATATCTTATTGAATCCAAATTTGATATAGTTAAAGAAAATATTAGTTTAAATATTTAGCAAGTCCTTTTTTTTATTTTAGGAAATAGCTTTAATCTATTTTCAAGATATAAACTTGAACTTGTATATCATATTATATTTTAAAATAGTAATACTTTTATCTTAGTATTAATAATATTACATAGTATTAAAAAATTAAGATAAGGTGTTACTATGGATCGTAAAGGATATGTGATGAGTGGAATGACATTTTTACTGTTAGTACCGGTTTTAATAATATGTATTAGCTTTTTAAATACACTAAATAATGAAAATGAAATTAGGGTGCAGAGTATTCAATCAGATAATCTATATCATGCTTCACAAGATATTAAAAGAAATATACCTATTCTAACCAGAGATACATTAAATGAAACAGTTTATGAGATCATAAATTCCAATCTAAGCATAGATGATGGTCCGGAGTACGTTTCTAACCAATTAAAAAACAAACTTGAACAATTCGAAGCTGACTTTGAAAAAAATAATAATTTAAAAGTAGAATGTACCTTAAATTCAATACAATCACACCAGGACCCCTGGTACATTGAAGTCGACACTACTATTGCTATAGGTAGAGATAGATTTTACTATGAAGAAAGAATAAAGCAGTTAATTTCAATTAAAGGACTAGCAGATCCTTTACCCTTCATCGAGTGTGGTGAATATGGAGTCTTAACATTAAACCATACTACGATTTTATATGGAAATGTTTTAAGTGAATATCTTCAAGATAAAGGTATCAGTGAAGCTAGCTATTATGAAAATGCAACCTCGCCTTTTATTATTAAAAGTTGTCCTTACCAGCCCTATAATATCCATGTAGAAAATCATACCCTTAATAATTGTTTAAACAATGGATTTTACCATCAAAGTAATGATGGATCATGTTATTTGTGTCGTTTAGAAGGCAAGGCAACCTGTAATCATCCAGGAATAGAAGTATTTATTAATCCCCGCCCCTTAAACAATCCAGGATTATTAAGTTCTGCAGCATCTATTGACCATGTAATCTTTGATGATTATGTATATACTGGAAAATTTTTTACTGTATTTACCTTTAATGGCCTGGAATATGGATTGTTTTTAGATAATGGTCATCGCCTCAAATATGGTATCAGTCCAGCCTAAAGTTATAGCTATGGGAAAATATGGTGGTAGTATCATGGATCAGAAAGCTTTAGTTTTTTCCACCGATCTTTTACTTTCTCTGGTGATTTTCAGTATAATCTTAGGTTTAAGCGCTGATATGATAGATAATTATAGTATTCAAATGCAAGAACACCTCTCTCGAAATTCACATGAAAGATTAGCTCGAGAAGCAACTGATATTTTAATCAAAACAGCAGGATCACCTGATAACTGGGAAGAATTAAGTACCCATGAAGTTAAAATTCCAGGATTGTCCAAGAAAGACAGTAATCTAATATCCTATAAGAAAGTGCTTCAATTGAAAAAGGACTACCATAACTTAATGCCAGATAATGTATTTCCCTCCTTCATTCATACTAGCATCATAATTTATCCCTTAAATCCAGTTTTAGAACCAGTTATCATCCATAATAGTTCAAAAATAGCGTCTTGCTCAGATATAGTGGTAGTTAACCGTACTATTAACTGTGATTTTAGAAATGATGAATCTATTCTTTTACTAGAAATTAATCCGGATGATTATAATAGTGAAAACAAAGAGGATAGGCATTGCTTTAGCAAAAAATGCCCTCATTTGAATATTAATGGTGATCATCTTATCAGTGACCCTGAAGCAGAATATTATTGGATATGTGCTTATTTTCAAATTAATAAAAGTCAAGTGGACTATAATGATTATTATATAATCACTGATGATCCCCATTTACCTAAAAATACCGGATGGATTATAGATCAAGCCCATAATCCTTCTGTGGTAAAAAAAGAGTTTAATGGCTCTTTGATTAATGTAAATTCTGCAATTAAAACCGGTTTTAATGGGAATGATTTTGAAATCTTTTGGTTACATATCTATTTTGATAAAGCTAGTTCTAAAAAATTTAAGGTTTATCTTGTGGAAGTAGCACCAACTACCCCTCAAAGTGAACTTAAAGCAGAATATTTTCAAATACAGCCCTGTCATTTTATATTAAAAACCGGTGTGCTTTCTTGATAAATTTTAAACCAAGAAAGGTATGTTTTCTAAAATAGTCAAAGCCACGAATACTAAAGATATATTAGCTAGAGGGTCAGTTAAACTAGTGGTTAAAGGTATCACAATATTATCTGGATCCAACCCTTTCCTATAAGAAGCCATGCTCAAATAAAAGGTGAAGAACATTACTAAAGGAATTAGGATCAATCCGGCCAAACTACTAATGAGAAACATTTCTTTAAGTCCAGAAGATGGAATTCCTAAAGAAATAGTGGCGAAATGAGCCATTGACCCTATTAGCGGGTATAAAATTATGGCTAATACTATTATAATACCGAAATTTTTAATTACTTCTTGACTAGGTTTTAAATGCGCCTCGATGAACCCAGAATGAAGACCCGAAGAAAGCCTAGCTCCTAAAATACTGGTAAGATTACCTCCCTGGTCAGAAAAAAGAGGTACTAAGGTTAAAATACTGGGATTATTTAATATTAACTCTAAACGACTATTTAAAACTGTACCGGCACCGATTCCTAAAAAAGAGCAGATAAGTAAGGTAGGTACACTTTGTATAATAATTTTTTTCAAGCCCAGTTCCCCACGAAAACCTATAAATAATCCGGCTAAGCCTAGGAAAATAAAAAACAAAAAGAAAATGAGTTCAAAAACACTGTTTTTTATAAAGAACAAAATCATAACACCTAAAAATAGGCAGGGAATGGTAAATATATCACCAGCAGTAGTTATTAAGGGCGTAGTTACATTATCCGGATCCCATCCATTTTCATAACTTTTAAGTGAGATAAGCGCGGTTAATGGCAGTAGTATTAAACTAGAAAATATACCCCCTAGTACCGATATAATAGTAAAGTCCATAAGACTCATGGAATCAAAGCCCAATAGATAGGTTAATCCTTTGGCGGTGAAAGCCAGGAAGATGGATAGAATTATGGTTAAAATCAAACTAGCCGCAATGTTATAGTTAAGGACATGGGATTTTTTCAGTTCAGGGGTTAAAGTACCGATATGTAAGTTAGAAGCTAATCTAGAACCAAGAGCGCCGAAAATATTACCTTTCATTCCAATTAACCCCGGTATAAGTACTATTAATCCTGGTAAAGCTTCTAACTGTTCAGTCATCAAACTCAAAAAGATACCGGCAATTAATCCTCCGAAAATACTGATAAAAATAGCGAGAAAACTCTCTCCAAGCACTCTTTTAACATCTTTAAAGAAAATGGAAAAATTGTTAAAAATTGTAATTGGAAGAGAAAATAATTTAATAGTCCCTTTGGATAAGATTATAATTGATTTTACCAGTGTACTTAAGATAAAATCCAAAAATTCTTTGATCTTCACTAAAATTCGTTCCAAACACTTCAAAGGGATCACCAGCCGACATCAATTATACACCTGGTTTTTTTTAGGATTAAAGATCTTCTAATTTCATTTGATTTTTAGCCAGTTTCTCCAGTAAAGCTGCTCCTGCTTCATTTCCTTTGGCTATAAGAGTATCTTCCTCG
>PWMT01000021.1 GCA_003558085.1 Methanobacteriaceae archaeon | reverse complement strand
TTGAAAAGGCGCACCCGGACGTGTTCAACATCCTGCTGCAGGTCCTGGAAGATGGACGGCTCACCGACAACAAGGGGCGTACCGCAGACTTTAAGAACACCATCATCATCATGACTTCCAATGTGGGCTCCGGACTGATCCAGGAGCAGATGGAAAAAATGACCGAAGAAAACAGGGAGGCGGTAATCAACCAGTGCCGGCAGGATGTGTTTGACTTGCTCAAGCGCAGCATTCGTCCTGAGTTCCTGAATCGCATTGACGAAACCATCATGTTTAAGCCATTGACCAGGGATGAAATCCGTGGCATCGTGTCGTTGCAGATGGAGTATGTCAAAGATCTCCTGCAGGAGAACGACATGCAGGTTGAGCTGAAGGATGCTGCTGCAGACTGGATCGCTGAAGCCGGATTTGATCCGCAGTTTGGTGCCCGGCCACTGAAGCGCATCATCCAGCGGCACGTGCTGAACAAACTGTCCGTAGAGATCCTCGCAGGAAACTTCAAGGCCGGAGATACCATTGCCATCGATAAAGAAGGCGACCGGCTGGTTTTCAAAGTCAGCTAAAAGTGCTACTTTTGATAAAAATAAGTCAACTTGAATATCCCGCTATACATAGCCAGACGCCTGGGTGGTGCTGCTGAGGGCAAGTCTTACATCTCCCTGATCAGGAAGATTGCCATCATCAGCATTGCCCTGGGCCTTGCGGTGATGATCGTCTCCATGGCCGTGGTCACCGGTTTTCAGAATGAGATTCGGGAGAAAGTGATCGGTTTTGGTTCGCATATCCAGATTACGAATTACGACTACAACGTGTCTTTTGAGGCGCAGCCAATCAGCAGCGAGCAAGCCTTCCTGGATGAGCTTCGTGACACTGAGGGTGTACGGCACATTCAGCGTTTTGCCACCAAGCCTGGCATCATCAAGACCGACGATGACATCCATGGGGTGATTCTCAAAGGTGTTGGTCCGGATTTTGACTGGTCATTTTTCCGCGACAGGCTGGTTAGCGGAGATACACTCCAAATGGATGACACCACGCGGTCGGATGGAGTCATCATATCCAGCCTGGTTGCGCGGAGACTCATGCTTGATAAAGGGGATGACCTGTTCATCTATTTCATCCAGGATCCTCCACGCATCAGGAGGTTACAAGTCACAGGGATCTATGACACCGGGCTGGAGGAGCTGGACCGGGTATTTGTGTTGGGGGACATCAGGCATGTACAAAGACTCAATGACTGGGAAGCTGACCAGATTGGCGGGTATGAGGTGTTGGTTCAACACTTTGATGACATCCCACGCATTACCGGAAAAACCCTGGACATGATTCCCTATCACCTGGATGCGCAAAGCATCAGGCAGCTTTACCCCCAGATTTTCGACTGGCTTGCCTTGCTGGATATGAATGTATATGTGATCATTGTCCTCATGATTTTAGTGGCAGGGATCAACATGATCACTACATTGCTGATCACGGTACTGGAAAAAACAAATGCCATTGGGATATTGAAAGCGCTTGGCGCCCGAAACACCATGGTCAGAAATGTATTTCTCTACCATGCGGGCATGCTGATCTCCAGGGGCTTGTTGTGGGGTAATGTGATCGGGATAGGATTGTGCGTGCTTCAGGCCTCCACGGGGCTGATGACCCTGTCTCCGGAGTCTTATTACGTTTCTGAGGTGCCCATCAATTTGCGGCTGTGGCACATCCTGCTGCTCAACCTGGGCAGTTTTGTCATATCCATGGCCATGCTTATCCTCCCGTCATACATTATTTCGCGGATATCGCCGGTAAAAGCGATCATCTTCCGGTAAAGTGACTTACATCATCCCAGGAATGCCTGTTGTGCGCCGGGTCAAATGGCTGATCAGAATACCACAATGCCAATACTGATGACGTGTTGCCTTTGCCGGAAGTTGAAGTCATAAGGGGTACCGTCGATGTCAATCCCATCACCCAGCCGGCTTATGGAACCCTCCAAGCGGTAATCCAGGCTGATATTGCCAATCCTGATACCGGCCATGACCTGGTAACCCATCCTGGAGTCATTGTAATGAAAATTAATCCCATCATCTAACTCAATGGCATTAAAATAACCCCGGGTGTTATCCAGCATGTATGCGTAATAGGGGCCGGCCCCTATGCGCAGGAAAGCAATCTGTATTCCAGCAGAAACAGGGATTTTGATGTTGCTGAACTTTGGGGTGAAGCTGTTAATGTCAGGAAAATCCAGGCTTTGATCTTCTCGTATCAACAGCAATTCCTGTCCGGATTCTTCAAAGAGAAACTCGGGCTGTAAGAAAACATTGGCAAAGGAAAAGTTGGCAAAAACACCAAAGTGGAAACCGGTGTGGTTGCTTGCGGGAACTTCGACCCGATGATCTGTCAGTTCGGTACGTAAAAGTGAAAACTCATCAGGTGATGGCACCGAGGCAAAGTTTAAGCCTCCACGGATGCCAAAATCAACTGCCTGAAGAGGTAAATACCCTACAGCAAGGCATAACAGTAATGTCAGGATCGCTTTTTTGCACATGATAAGGGTGTTTTGCCGTCATGTTACCTGACAAATATACAAAACCTGTCAAATCAACTGTCAGACAGAATCTTCATTTTTTCCCTGAGCACGGCAATATCATTGCGCGCTTTTTCAATTTTTTCCTCAAACTCTGCTTTCAGCACATCTGCCTTTTTGGAAGAAGCAAAAAAGCCAATGTTGTTTTCCAATACCTGGATGTCACCTTCCAGGGTTTTGATCTTATTTGCCAGGATGTTTCTTTCTTTTTGAATGATGTTTCCGGCATTGGGTGCACCTTTAAGGTTCTCAATCTTTGACCTGAAGGACAGCGTGCTCTTGGCTTTTTTGTTGAGCTTCAGTTTGTCAAACTGTTCATCAATTGCTTTACGGAACTCAATCTGTATCTTATCCTTTTGTTTAATCGGCACGTGACCGATACCCATCCACTGACGCTGAAAGTCTTTCAGGATATCAAGGTTTTCCTTGTTATCCTCAGTGTATTCATGGGTTTTGATCTTTTCAATGAGTTCCTTTTTCTTTTCCAGGTTTTCCTCCTGCTTTTCGCCGATATTGGCGAAGTGCTCAGATTTCCTGTTAAAAAAGACATCACAGGCTTCGCGAAAACGTTTCCAGATCTTATCCGAAAACTTTGCAGGAACAGGTCCGATCTGCTTCCATTCCTTTTGCAGGGCAATCAGGCTTTCCGTGGTTGCACGCCAGTCATCGCTGTCCTTAAGTGCCTCAGCCTGCATGCATAGGTTAAGCTTCTGGTTATAGTTCTCTTTCTGCTGGTCTTTGTATTTCTTAAAGAACTCCTTTTTGCTGCTGAAAAACGTGTCCAGTGAAGTGCGGAAACGGTTCCACACCTCGTTATTCACTTTCTTTGGTGCAAAACCAATGGACTTCCAAACCTTAAAAAGCTCATTGATGGCCTCCGTTCTTTGTTGCCACTGGCGGGGTGTTTCCGGGGGGTTCACAATCAACTCCTCCGCTTTTTCACAAAGGACCAGCTTGGCCGCATAATTTTTATTTTGTTCTTCGCGAAGACCTTCGTAATGCTCCTGGCGGCGTTTGTTCAGCTTATCCGTGGCTGCCTTAAAACGATCCCACAATTCATCTTTTTTGTCCTTAGGGACCGGTCCTGTCTCTTTCCAGGCTTCATGCAATTTTTGAAGCTGCTGGAATGACCTGGTAATGCTTGTTTCCAGGAGCAACTCTTCGGCCTTTTCGCAAAGCTCTGTTTTGGCTTCCAGGTTCTTCTTAAGATCCAGGTCCTTCAGCTCTTTGTTGATATTGACTTTATCAAAAAACTTCTCCACCAGGAAATGGTAGTTGTTCCAAAGTGTTCCCTTAGATCCGCGCGGAACCGGTCCAACAGCACGCCAGCGGTCCTGGAGCGAGTTGAAGTGATCATATGTCTTTTTAAGCTCTTCTTCAGAATCAATAAGCTCACGCAGCTCTTCAAGGATCTGTTCCTTTGCCCTGAGGTTGTCGTGCATCTCCTTTTCCAGGGCCTTGTCATGTGCTGTTTTTTTCTCCTTATACGTCGCAAAAGCGGCATCAAAGCGCTCGGTAAGCGAATCTGCAGGAACTTCTGTCTCCTCCGAAGCATCGTCTTTTCCCAGGCGCTGCTCATAAGCAGCCATGTTTTCATCACGGAGCAGTTTGCGGTAAGCGGCTTTAATGAAACCGATGTGCTTTCGAATGTGGCTGACATCCTCG
>PWMT01000086.1 GCA_003558085.1 Methanobacteriaceae archaeon | reverse complement strand
TTTTCATCTGGCAGCTGAATACGGCCGCTGGAATGGTGAAGACTATTATGAGAATTTATGGGAGACCAATGTGAAGGGTACTAAACACTTAATCCGACTACAAGAAAAATTAGGCTTTCGCATGATATTCTTCTCTTCAGCAGAAGTATACGGAGACTATTCAGGGGTGATGAGTGAGGAGGTGATGGTAGACAATCCTATTAAGGACACCTACCAGATGAATGATTATGCCATCACCAAGTGGGCTGGGGAATTAATGTGCATGAATTCCGCTACCATGCACGGAACTGAAACCGTCCGAGTGCGTCCAGTTAATTGTTACGGGCCTCATGAACCCTATTCTCCTTATAAGGGTTTTATACCTATATTCATTTACCATGCTTTGCATCAGAAGCCCTATACTGTCTATAAGGGCCATAAAAGGATTATTGATTATGTGGAGGATACGGTCTATACTATAGCTAATATTGCCGATAACTTCATCCCTGGTGAAGCTTACAATGTAGGTAGTAAGCAGGAATGGGAATATGATATTAAAGAGTATTCTGATATGGTGCTGGAGGCGGTGGGAGTGGATGATTCTCTGGTAACGTACCATGAAGCAGAGCCTTACACCACCAAAGTAAAGACCATGGATTTCTCCAAGGCCATCCAGGACTTGAAGCACAACCCTCAAGTCCCACCCCAGGAAGGAATTAAACGCACCGTAGAATGGATGAAATGGTATTATCGCATAGAGGATTAACTATGAATAAAATAGCAGTAATTTTACCTGCTTATAATGAAGAAGTTGCTTTAGGAAGCCTTATTCTAAGGGCTAAGCGTCATGCTCAGCAGATAATCGTAGTAGATGATGGAAGTACGGATAAGACCAGTGAAGTGGCTGAACTTGCCGGGGCAGAGGTAATCAAACACTCAAAGAATTTAGGGAAAGGGGCAGCTATCCGATCAGGTTTTGCAGCAGTTAAAGATGCGGAGGTAATAGTAACCATTGATGCTGATGCCCAACATAACCCTGATGAAATACCCTTACTGGCAGCACCTATTATTGAAGGAAAAGCAGACGTGGTAAACGGCAGCCGCTACATCAAAGGAAATGATGAGAACACCCCGGCTTATCGCCGGGTGGGTCAAAAAGTCTTAGATACCGCCACCAGTATCTCCAGTGGTAGTAAAATAAGTGACAGTCAAAGCGGGTTTCGAGCCTTCTCCGCAAAAGCCATACCTTATTTCCGTTTTAAGGATAAGGGCTTTGGAGTGGAAAGTGAAATGCTGGTGGATGCTTCCCAGGCCGGACTTAAAATTGAGGAAGTGGAAATTGGGGTTCGCTACGACGTGGAAAGTTCCACCCAACATCCCTTAAAACATGGAGTTAAAGTACTATTCAACATCCTGCAGGATATGGAACTGAAAAGACCGCTCTACTATTTCACCCTCCCTGGACTTATAGTGGTGATAATTGGGGCGATATTAAGTCTGTTTTTTTTCCGGGATTATGTTACCGGAGTAAGTATCAACATCGGCCCAACATTGGTGTCGGTGATGTTCACCTTATTTGGTACTTTTTTAATGTTTACGGGGATCATCTTAGATTCTATGAGTCGCATGATTCTACAAAGCCGTAACCGTATTTAAAAAAAAGTGGATTATTAGAAATTTTAGGTAATGCGAAGATTAAGTAGTAAATAATTACTGGTAGTTTGAAAATAAATTAGGTATATATTTACTTATAGGTTATAGAAAAATAACCCTCAATTAATTAATAGCAGCTCTTTACTATTATCATTAAACTTTAAGTAGTTACTAAGTTTTAAACTAGTAATATATTAAATTATGAGCCAAAAATTTATTAGAAACCAATTAAAGGCCATATAGACTAAAAAGGTTTTAGATATATTAAATAAATATAAGAGGTATCTTAAATGGATCAATTAGACACTTTTCAGGATAAAAAAGTACTGGTAACTGGTGGAGCAGGATGTGTGGGTAGTAATCTCTCCCGTCGCTTAGGTGAATTGGATGCCCAGGTTCTAATTTTAGATAACATGTCCTCGGCTTATGAATGGAATATTCCTAATATGGAGAATATTGAAGTGGTTAAGGGGGATGTTCGTGATGATGCCTCATTAAAACGTGTTTTTAAGGAAAAACCAGATTATGTTTTTCATCTGGCAGCTCACTTCGCCAACCAGAACAGTGTGGATAATCCGGAGAAGGATTTAATGGTTAACGGTATAGGTACCTTAAAGATCTTACAGTACGCCCAATTAACTGGAGTGGAGCGTTTAGTTTATTCCTCATCTGGTTGTGGAGTGTATGGATTGGATTCCCAGATGCCCTTCCAGGAGCATGATATATCCATATCCCTACACACTCCTTATCAGGTCACCAAATTATTAGGAGAATTATATACTAATTATTTTTACAATCTCTATGATTTACCTATAGTTAATGCTCGTTTTTTCAATGTCTTCGGGCCAGGTGAAGTGCCAGGCAAATACCGTAACGTGATCCCCAATTTCTTTTACTGGTCCATGACCAATAATCCCTTACCCATAACTGGAGATGGTTCAGAAACCCGGGACTGGACCTACGTCACTGATATAGTAGAAGGATTATTAACTATGGCCATAAAAAAAGAAGCCATCGGAGAAGCCATCAACCTAGGATCAGGAGAAGATCACAAGGTAAAGGAGATGGCTCAGATAATAAATGAACTCACCGGTAATAGGGAAGGTTTTGCTTACATCCCCCGCCGCAACTGGGATGCTAAAACCAAACTACTATCCTCTATAGAAAAAGCAGAACAAATACTGGATTACCAGCCCCAAGTATCCTTTAAACAGGGACTTGAAAAAACTTACCACTGGTTCCAGGAAAACTGGGAGAATATTGAAAAAAGTGCGGAGTTCGACTATTAATTAACCAAAAAATTACTAATCTTAATGAATATTAATTCATTTTTATTGCAAGAAAGGGGATGATTTTTATATTTAATAGGGAATTTGTTTTTCCTGATGAGGAAATAATTCAACAATCAAAGGCAACTACTAATTCTTACACTCATCCTATCCTTAAAATTGTTTTTTGGGAGCGATATAAAAAAGCTTTCAGCTACTTACAAAGAGAACTGCGAGATTCTAAAAAAGAAAAATTTGATAATCTACTAGAAATTGGAAGCTCTTATGGATTATTTCTACCAGCTCTCTGTCAATTGTCCACTAAGGTGGTGGGTAGTGATGTGGAAAGCACCTTCCATTTTTGCCAGGATAAAACTTTAAAGCAGATTCAAGAGCAACATCCTAATTTGGAATTAAAAATCGCTGATGTTAAACAATTAGAAAAAACATTTCCTAATGATAGTATGGATGTTATATTAGCTTTCAGTGTCCTGGAGCATGTTGATAAAGTGGATAAAGCAGTGAAAAATATTTATAACTGTCTTAAACCAAAGGGTTTATTTATTTGTGAATTACCCCTGGAGAATAGATTTTATAAATTAGGTAGATTTATGGCTGGTTATAAGGAAACCCATGAGGGTTATGATCCTAAACAATGGGAAAATATAATTAAAACTGATTTAAAAGAAGAATCAAAATTCCAGGTCCCCTATGGTTTACCTCTCTTCCAAATTGGAGTGTATCGAAAAATATAAAATAAAGATTATAGAGCTATTCATTATGAAAATATTGCTTATACAGGAATCAGATTGGTTGGAACGCAATCCCCATCAGCAACACCATCTGATGGATCGACTATCAGTAAGAGGTCATGAAATCCGGGTAATTGACCATGGTATTGACTGGCGAAGAAAAGATAAAGTACGGGAAAGCTATTTTGTAGAGCGTAAAGTATACCACCATGTGCACAAGGTGGATCCTCTAGCCCAAATCCAGGTTATCCGCCCCAGTATAATCAAGATAACTTTACTGGATTATCTATCCATACCCTATTATCATGGTCAGGAAATCGAAAGACAAATCCAGGAATTCCAGCCAGATATCATTATCGCCTTCGGATTATTAAATGCCTATGTAGGATCTAAGGCTGCTAAAAAACATGGTATACCCTTCGTTTATTATTTAATCGATGTTTTATATGCCCTTATACCGGAAAAGATCTTCCAAAAATTAGGGAAGATGATTAAAAAACGCACCCTTCAACGATCAGATCTGGTTATCACCATCAACCAGCGTCTTAGAGAACTGGCCATAGAATTGGGGGCTGATGAAAATAAAACCATGGTGATTGATGCTGGAATAGATTTAAAACAATTCAATCCAGAACGGGATTTCAGCACCCTCAAAGAAAAATACCATATCCAAAAAGAGGACACGGTTCTCTTCTTCATGGGATGGATTTATCATTTTGCAGGCATAAAAGAAGTTGCCCGCGAGTTAGGTGAAAATAAGCATAAATATCCAAACATAAAACTCTTGGTAGTGGGAGATGGTGATGCCTACGATGATCTACTCCATATCCAGGAGAAATATGACTTACAAGATCAGTTAATATTAACTGGTAAACAACCCTACGAACTCATACCTGATTTTTTAGCACTGGCTGATATCGCACTTTTACCAGCCTATCAGGATGAGGAGATCATGCAGGATATTGTACCCATCAAATTATATGAGTACATGGCCATGTCTAAACCAGTGATAGTAACCCGCTTACCAGGAATCGCTATGGAATTTGAAGATGGCCATGGCTTACACTATATTGATCATTCCCGAGAAGTATTACCCCTGGCCTCGAAAATGAAAGATGCAAATATGATCCAGGAAGAAGGAAGGAAAGCCCGAAAATTTGTAGAAAGCAATGACTGGGAAGTGATCACCGACATATTTGAAAAAACTTTACAGAAACTCCTCTCTTAAACCATTATTTTACCGTAAAATCATTCTTTATAAATTTCTGCAGAAATAAAAAAAATTATTTAAACAAACTTATTATTTTTTTTAGTGAATATTAAATAAATTCTCATCTGATGTGATAAATTCTCATCTGGATCTGCTAGAATGGTTTAGAGTAAATTTTCCGTTGGATCTTCTAGTAAAATTTAAATTACATCCACCCAGAGATGCAGGGAACGATAAGCTTCATTAGTATCTGGTAGTTTATATAATAAAAACTCTAATTTTTGATTAGCACCAGGATTGTTGGCAGTGAAACTGAATTCTTCCTCCCATTTTTCTTCATGCTCTAAAGTCAAGTTTTGCTGGTCAATGAGTATATCATTTAATCTCACTTCCAG
The DNA here is from genome assembly GCA_003558085.1 of Methanobacteriaceae archaeon. Classification (GTDB taxonomy): domain Archaea; phylum Methanobacteriota; class Methanobacteria; order Methanobacteriales; family Methanobacteriaceae; genus Methanobacterium_F. The sequence goes on along the minus strand of PWMT01000086.1, from coordinate 10,742 downwards.
TCGATAATTAACCAGATCATACTCTCGATTAACCACTCCTATAATCAGGTTACCACTTTCACCTACAGTTAAATTGGTAGGATAATCACTAGCCATACCATCTGGACCTAATATATAAAATTCAGTGAATTGTTCTCCCTGCTGAGGAGTGGCTACAATGTAGATGGTCATGGAAACAGCCACTAGCAGGGTGATGACCAGTACTACAGATAATATTTTATCCAACTGGGATTCCTGATCAAATCCTCTTTTAAGGAAATGTATATGTTTTGAAAGTTGAGGATGGAATACTTCCCCCTCCGCTAGATTCCTCCTTCTTAGAATGGCTATAAATACTAATATAAATGTGAAAATGGTTAAAGATAGAACGATAGGTATTAAGCGAATACCCCAGGGAGTGTAATTTAAAGCTAATCCTATAAGGGGTGTTATAGCTAAACTTAAACCAAAACTTAGAGCTAATCTTTCAATACCTTCCAGGTCACTCTTTTTAGGAAATAAGGCTCCGGTTAATACGTATCCTGGAATGAAGAGTACGAATAAAAGACCTAAAATTGAGCGTATAAAAGTCTGATTCAAGGGGGGAGTGAAGATGAAAATAAGGGTAAACACGCTTAAGCCTAATATAATTAATAAATCACTAGATCTTTTAATAATATTTAATCTTTTTATTTTTTCACTTTCAACAGTCATTACTGGATCAAAGGCTTTTTTTAGTTTTTCTTCCATTCTTTTTTCAGGAGAAGGTTGGTATTTTTGAGCTTTTTTTTGATGAGGTTTTAGGGAATGGAGAAGTTTATTCTGATATTTTTGCAGTATAGCTTTAGGTGAATCTAAGTCTTCATCTATTTCTTCTTCATCCTTATCCAGGGAACTTAAATTTAGATAATCTTTTATAATAGGCTCTTGCATAGGGGAACTGTCTTCTACAGTTTCACTAGTACTGGTTCTTTTTCTTTGAATATGGTAGAGTATAATCCCTGATAGGGTGATCAGGGATAGAAATATAATATTAATATCCGGATTTTGGTTGAAGTAATTTAATACTCCACCTCCAATTAGAGTTAAACACAAACTTAAAAATACAGTGCTTATAACCAGTAATGCTTTTCCTTTTCCTTTACTTTTCTCTACTCTAGTGTAAAATATTGCTCTTAGTAGACAATATCCTGGTAAAAAGGATACTAAAGGTAAGATGAAAATAGTACGCAGTAGATTCTGATAATTCATCAGATTAAGAGGTAAAAAGGTAAATATAAGTCCTAAAAATGTTAAAACCAATAGCAATATATCTATATTTAATCTGGGGGATAGATACTTTTTAGTGTCACTGGCAGTTACTGATGGTGGTTCTTTTTTTTCTGGAACGGATTGTACTTTCAACTCTTTCTTATCACTAGTTTTTATATGCTTCCTTTCTTTTTTATGGTGCATTCTTCTGCGCAGATAAGCTAAAACTAATAATATCAAAGAGAAGGATACTAAAATTAGGAGCATATTAGAAACGGTTAAGGTATAATTTAAATAGGTGCTGCTAAGTTCCAGGGTTAAAGTTAAAATTTGACTGAGCAAGGCAGAGGATATTATTTTTAAATACCATTTTTTTCTCTTAAAGGAAATGTCCAGGAAGGATAGGAGACTATAACCTGGTAGGAATAAAAAAATGAATAAGGCTACTGGTATCTGGATTATGCTTTCTTCTAGTAAATAGATTAGCAGTGCACTGATTAAACCTAACAAAATAAATGTCATTAAATCAGGAAAGGATTCTTTTATTTTTACAACTTCAACTTTAGATGGTTCTAAATCGGGCTTATGATGTTTAGATGGTTCTAAATCAGGCTTATGATATTTTGATTTATCCTCCTGAACTTTAGCATGAACTGTTTCCTTTATCTTTTTGCTCTGATTTTTTTCTGGAACATTTTTTTCCTGATCAATTTTCTTTTCCCCTCTTTTAATTATTAAGACATGGATGAGTCTTACTATCAAGATGGAAAAAATGATTAAGGTTACCAGTATTTCATAATCCGGTAAATAGTTGCTAAGGGGATTGAGATTAATTATTAATAACCAGATTCCTACTAAGCATAAGCTGAGGAATAAGCCTAAAATAATTCTGCGATTAGTGGAAAACTTTCCATTCTTATAAAAGAATAAGCGAGTAATTGCATATCCTGGCAGGAAAAATATCAATAAAAATCGGGCCATATTTTCTATTAAAGCAGGTATTAATGGGGTTAAGTTGATAACACTCAGGCAGAGTAAAGCTACTATTAAAATATAGAGGTCGTTGCGGATGGAGATGTATTTCCAGTCGTTAAGGTTTTCCATATAAGGCCTCGTCATTTTTATGGATATATTGATTAATTAGGGGGCAGTGGCTTATTGAATAGATAATTAGTTTTACTACCAGATTATGAGCACTCTTAGTATTAGGTTAATATTTATTTTTCTACAACTAAGGATCAATATTTTATTATAAACATATTATTTAAACAGTGGATGATTTCATTTTAATAATTAATGGATTATGAATGGTAGTTTTATAATTCTATGCGTTTTTGATTATAGTTTATATCCGGCTCAGTCCTATAAATAATATAGTGATTATTGCAAGCTGGCACCTTTACTCACTTTAATATTAAGATGAATTTTTATTTAAGATGAATTTATTTTTATTTAGATTTTTTTTTTAAGATGACTAGATTTTAAAGCTATTATTATATCCTTATTCCTAAATTTTAGATTATATAATTAAATCTTTTTATCATCAGGCTTATTTTTTTTATTAATAAATTAGCTATTTTAATAATTAGCATACTAGGGTTTCATATTTTTTAAGAAAAACTCCTTCCGTATATTGATGATTATAGGGGTGGAGTGGAAGTTAATTACTTTTTCCTTTATTAAACCATTGTTAACTATTAAAAAAATTGCATATACTAAAAAATCTTAATTAATACTTATAGCCACTAGTTTAAATATTAATATCGCACTAAAAATAATACATATCTGCCGGACCACCTACAAGTTTCTAGAGCCTAAGGCCAGTATAATTAATCTTTAGCGAAGATCAATCTTTCTCAGCCATTATACCTTTAGCATTTTAACACTGTACTGTGGGTGTTGTAAAAAACCAAAAATATTAAAACTAAAAAAACTAAGAGGATTATATAATCCTTTAAACCAGTTTCAATAAAAAAATAGTTTTATATTTAACATAATTTCTCATAACTCATTATTTTTTTTATGAGTTAAAACTTTTTAAACAAGATTAAGGTCAATTTTAATAGTTGAGGAGCGGGGTTGAAGTATTTTAATTAAATATAGGTAAACTAAATATTTATATATAATGATTAATAATGATAGTTATGTTCGATCTCTTTAAATTTAGACTAATTATTCCTATCTACAGGCCTTCTGTGATTTAATTAGGTGAAAAAGGTGTTAATAAATGATTATAAACTATATTTTAGTGATAATTTCTGCTATAATATTGGGATTGATCTTTAAGCTTCCGCTTCTACCAGATAAGCCCATAAGAAGATCCTGGAAAATAAGTGTAATTTATCCCACAGTGATCATTGCCTTAGGCTTGTATGCTATCTGGGAATATTTCTTCTTCCATGATATCTACGCTGCCCTCATCATCGCAATCTCAGCAGTGGTTTTTACCAAGTTCATCCTAGAGAAATTGGTTCCCCCACCAGTAAGAGGTGATTCATCTTGAATCAACTGGTGGCTATAGCCTTAGCATCTATATTATCCTGGCTTAACTTTGTAACCATCGATATCTGGATGGGTCTTCCTGAAGCTCCGGGAGTAAGAGGAGCAAAGGTTATCGGTGAATCCATTAAAAAAAGGGGTGGAGATTTAGGAGGTGGTTACTTTTCTGGTAACATCGTCTGCTCTCCAGATGCATCTGCCGGCACACTACTTGCATCCTGCTCCTATTTTGCTTTTGGCTCCCCAGTAGGAGGACTAATAGCAGCTCTTTTCGTATATTTCGGTAATCGTATTTGTGCTGATCCCGGCTATGCTGGAACCACTGGAGCCTTAACCACCACCCTACTAATCTGGGCCACTTCTTATATAGGATTAAGCCCTCAAAACTTCATAGTAGGTATGATAATAGCTATATTAACTATTCAAGGTTTGTATCATCCTTCAGCTTCTAAACTTATTGGTAAAATGGCTCGGAAAATGAATCGAAAGGTAATTGAAGATTAAGCAATAAAGTAGTTAATTGAATATCAAGGGATAAAAGATGTTAGAAGAAACTATAATCTCTGCTATAATTATTTATATGGGGTTAAGACTTTTCATAACTCAAGATAGATTGGAAAAGATGCCCTATCTTAATGTTATCAATTTTGGAGTAGCCGCTATTATAACCTTACTCAATCCCTCCCCTCTAGGGGCGGTTACCTCTATGATATATTTCATAATGGCCACGGTGGCAGCCAACGCCATTTCCTTTACTGTAGATAAAATAAGGGAGATTAAACATGATAATGATTGAATTTCCATACGCAGCAGTGGTACTCATGATCGTAGGTGCTCTGGGGGGTTTATTTTTAACCCAAGCTATAGATAAGATCCTCATGTTAGCAGTTTTAGGTGATGGTTTAATCGGGATTATAGCTGCTTATCAGTACTTAGATGTAGCTATGGCTTCCTCGTTCATGACCTTTGTGGGGATCATCATCATGATGATTGGGCTGATACGTATCCTGGAGATAAAAAAAGCCAAGGGTGAAACCATATGATTTCTCCAACTGAAACCTTACCCTGGATATCCTTTTATTTAGGTTGTATTTTACTAATTTTAGGTGCATTAGGGGTTGCTTTCGGACCTAAGACTGCTAAGGAGCCTATAATTCGAATAATCAATCTAACGGTGCCTACCATTGGCATTGCACTCATACTTTTAAGTTACAATTATACGCTGGCCATGCTCACCGTGTTAAGTGTTAATGTAATGTATTACATTATAACCATCCGAGCCATAATCAGGTTAGAGGAAATGGGGGCTTTATATTGATCGGAAGGATTTTTAATTCCTTGGCCAAACCAGATAAGGTTCCAAAGGCCTTCGCCTTTGCCATAATGTTAGTGTTGCTGGTCAGCCTAGTCTATTCTTACCAGCTTAACCCAGAACAACTTTATACCAAGCCTGCACCCCAGGTGCAAATAGAGATGGCCCAGGAAAATGTGGATGTATCTTACAATCTGGCTCCTTACAATCGGGGAGGTACACCCCTAGATCCTGAAGACCGGGGTATAGTTAAATCACAATATGAAACCGGTAATCTAGGTTGGATTACCGCTTATCTAACCCCCTTTTCCCAGTGGCTTCGTAATATATCCTATCGATTTGGAACCACCATTCTCTCACACCCGGGTGGGATACTGGACGAAATACTATACTATACCCGAGGCTTGGATACCATATTAGAGTCAACCATACTCTTTGTGGCCTTTACTATAGCTTCCTGGGTTATATTAAACCGAACTGAGAAAGAAAGAAAAGATAGGGAAAAATAATATAAGGAGTATTATAATGGATCCTGTAACTGAGACTATTGTTCCCGAACTGGTACCCCAGATCTTTTTAAATTTTTATCCCATAGCCATAGTGGTAGCCATAATCGTAGCGGTTATCGGCTTTTCTGCTCTGATCCTGGAGAAAAATGATTTTCAAAAGATCTTAGTAATCCAGATACCTATACTGGCCATGTATTTTATTGTATCTGCAGTAGGTACTGATCTAGCAGAGGCTCTAATCCTACCAGGTATCGTGGTGGCTCTGGCAGAATTGCTGGCAGTTACTGAAATTTTAATCTTCCGGGAAATCACCAAGAAAGAACAAAAAAAGGAAGCTCTTGAGGAATTTGATTTCGACTTTAAACCTATTAACATGGAAGTCCTCAAAACCGCTATACCTATAACCTGTTTAGTCTCAGTTATATATGGAGCTATATTAACAGGATTTACTGGTGGAGCAGTAGCTGGAGCAGGCATACTTATTTATCTATTCACTGGAAAAATAAGCGGAATCCCCCATTCTTTCTGGGAAGAGATGACAGGCATATCTGGTGTGGCCTGGTGCATATGGATTATAGGATTTTTATTATTATTCATCACTCCACAATTATGGCTGCTGTCCTTGTTCATGGCTGGTGCCGGAATAATCGTAAAAGTGGCCTTGAAATTAGGCCTTTTAGGAATATTAGGAAGAGAAGAATATAATGTATGATTAATATGGTGACTTAGATGAGCGATATATTAAATTTAAGTGGTTCTATTATAGGCCGTATTTTATTAGCCGATATAGTACCCTATCTCACTCCCTTTTCCCTGGCCCTGGTTATCACCATCCTAGTGTTCACGGTGTTTTTAACCCTGAGCACCCCTGAATTTAGAGCCATGATTCAGTTCAAAAAGGATGTGGTGGGAACCTCCACTGTGGAAAAAAAGGAGGCACGGTTTAGAAGATTCATGACTATACTTTGTGGAGTGGCCTTACTTGGTGTGGTTACCACAGGAGACCTCTTCAATTTCGCCTTATTTGTATCTTTAGTGGGAGTGACTAATTTAGGAATATTTGCCGGAGTAAAGGATTCCCATGTTCTAAACGCCGCCTTCCAGTATGGACTAGTAATCATGATCTGCTCCCTACCCTTATTTGGAGGGGTGGCCATCACCCTGGCCAGAACCGGTACCTTGAGTATGGGGGTTCTAGCAGTGATACCTGCCGATCCTCTAGTAAATATTAGCCGGGCCCTGCTAATCATTGGAGCTATTGGTGAGGGTGCTCTGGCACCATTCTTCGCCACTAAAGTGGAGATGATCAGGGCTAAAGGAGCTCCTTACATTAATATGATGCATTTAAGCTCCCTTATGGTTTTCACTAGAATAATCGAAATAATCTTTATTATGGGGTGATATGATTAAAACTATGACTAAAAATCGAATAATGAGTTTGCTCACCAGCCTACCCCTTATCCTGGGATTTATCCTAAACCCGCCTTTAGTAATATCCATTGGTCTTTTAACCTTTTTCATACCCTTATCCAGTTATTATATTGGCCAGGTATTAATGGCCCGTCCTAAATCCAAAAAAGAGGAAGAAGAACGTAAAAAAATTACCTTCACCGGTTATTAAGGAGGAAATCTTATTGATCTATCCCGCCACTAACAGCATGCTTTACCTGTTCTTAGAAATAATTACCGCTTCACTATTTGCAGGATTACTCTTGGGTCTGCACCGTAAGGTGATAGCCAGAATACAGAGAAGACCTGGACCTCCCCTCATTCAATATATGTTACACACCTTAAAATTCTTCATCAAAGAACTCACCATCCCCGATACCAGTAGCATGCCCTTATATGTGGCCATAGCCCTGGCCCTGGCTGGTGCATGGGTATTAGCCTTTCTAGTAGGACCAGTGTTATTAGGACCCTACATTATAATCATTATGTGTTATGCGGTGCATAAAGTATCAGAACACGGGATAGGCCTGGCCACCGGATCACCTTACGCTAAATTTGGAAGTTCCCGGGCGGTTCTATCTGCTACCTCGGAGATGCCCCTGGTAGTAGCACCGGCTTTAGTATTTGTTAGAACTAACTCCTTAATCCTCCAAGACATAATTAATTATCAGATTATAAATGGCTCTTTGGTAAACCAGTTACCATTGGCTGCCCTAGCCACTTTCATCCTAGTAATTACTAAAACCCCCTTCAACCCCTTTGGAATAGTCTATGGTAAAGACATCATATCTGGATTTAAAACCGAACACTTTGGAGTGATAAGGGGCGTGTTAATGTTTGGTGAGACCTTAGCTTTCTTCGTACTCCTATGGTGCTTTTTAGTCATCTTCTTTGGAGGAGTGATAAACACACCCCTGACCATACTGCTGGCCATGATCGGGGTTACCTTTATCTTAGGATTTATATGTGCACTAACACCTATGGTAGCGCCCTACCATTCGGTGATGATACAATGGATCTTTGCCTTACTGGCCATAGCCAACGTTCTATTAATATGAGGTGTTAAGATGGAAAAAGCATACTTATATTTGTCCCTGATGATCATATTCATCTTACTTAGTATATTTATTGCATCAGCTATTCTACAAACAGAAATAGCTTTAATAGCAGTAATCCTATTTACCTTATTACTCTTATTATTCTACTTTAGAAGAAAATCTGAAAAAATGGAAATGATAGCTATGTGGATCACCCTAATCCTCTTCATCATCACTGCAGCTATAATGTTCATCCCCGGAGGATTCTGATAAATGCCCTATTTCCAATTTTTACCCCACATAGTGCTCTTTATAATCGGATCATTAGTAGGATTAGAGGCCAGCTACAAATGGCATAGTGAACCATTTGTCCAGCGAACCATAGAACCTATACCATTAGCCATAGCCATAATAGGGGGAATACTAATTAATATCTACGCCCCATTAGGATTTCTCTTTTTAGGGTTTGTCCTGGGGATGAGGCCTGGTTATGGTTTTTATGAAAGTATACTGGGAATAGTTCTGGCTTTAGTTTTATGGGTGATTTTATGACTGATGAAAACATAATGAAGATTAAATTATGGAAACTGGAGAGTTATTCCTACCAAAAAAATGTAGTGGAACCTTTATCCCAGTTCTTAAAATTACCACCTGCTGAGATAGAAGAGTTACTCACTAACAATCTGGATATGATTAGAATTGAATCATCCCATTCCTCAGCAGAACAAGCCAAAATGTTCCGCTTGGAGAAAAAGTTTCAGGTGGATCTGGGATTAGATTATTTTCTACAAATAGAACTTCTATCTAAAGAACAAATAGATAAGATTACAGAAGATTTTAGTCAAGAACTAGAAAAATCAGGTAAATTGGATTTTGATGCTGATTCCCCAGAATATCAGAAACTATTGGATAAGGCCCGAGAAAAAATCATTAAAATCCTAGAGGAGAAATAATTAAATGTTAAAAGATCTTATAAGAAGAAGATCCATCCATGTCTGTCTGGTTATGACTGGAGGGTGTAATGGTTGCGATATAGAGGTGGCGGCCTTACTTTCTCAGAGATATGACCTGGAACAGTATGGTATATTTTTACATAATAATCCCCGAGAGTGCGATGCACTCCTGGTTACTGGAACTGTAGCTAAACAATGGCAGGAGAAACTGGTTGAATTTTATAATAAGTTTCCAGAACCCAAAGCAGTGGTGGCTATAGGGGCCTGTGCTCTTAGTGGGGGGATATTCCAGGAGGAAACCAGCAAAGTTGGTGCTCCAGTAAGTGAAGTAATCCCTGTGGATGCAGAAGTCCCGGGATGCCCACCCCGACCTTCAGAGATTGCTATGGCCGTCTTAAAATATGTGCCCCCTGCATTAGCCAGTTATAGGAGGAAAAGTTAATGTCATACATGCCTATTGGTCCCATTCATCCTGGATTAAAAGAACCATTAAGAATAAAACTTAGAACCGAAGGAGAAAACGTGGTTGATGCTGAAGTTGATTTAGGCTACGTTTTCCGTGGAGCAGAAAATATAGCTCGGAATAAACCCTGGCAGAAGGTGGCCTACCTAGTGGAGAGAGTTTGCGGTATCTGTTCTGATACCCATCCCCATGCCCTGATCGAGGGTTTAGAAGTTATTGCTGATTGTGATGTGCCCCTTCGAGCCCAGTATTCCCGGGTAATATTAGGTGAATTGAATCGAATACACAGTCATTTAATTGCCAACGCCATTTACTTCTTGGTTATTGAACATGAAACCCTGGCCATATATATTCTAAATATTAGAGAAAAAATCATGGATTTACTGGAAATGATTTCTGGTAACCGGGTTCTCTATTCCTGGAACCTGGTAGGTGGTGTGCGCATGGACTTTAAAACCTCCCACCTCCTAAAGATCCTGGAAAATTTAAAGGAAGTGGAAACAGAGGTTTACCGTTACCGTAAAATGTTTAAATCAGATCCTCTTATAAGTTTAAGATCCCGGGATGTGGGTTACATGAGCCAGAAAGGTTCCCAGGATGTAAGAGCAGTAGGACCAGTCGCCCGTGGATCTGGAGTTAAATTTGATTGGAGAACTAAACATCCCACCTATAAGGACTATTTTGATTTTAAACCTATTTGGCGGGATGAGGGTGATAATTACGCCCGGGTGATGATGCGATTTGATGAAATCTTAGCAGCGATTAAAATCATACAAACAGCAGTGGAAAATTTACCAGAAGGTCCTATAAGAACCGAATATGAAATCCCCAAAGGATCTATCGATTATCGTTACGAAGCCCCTCGAGGTGAATTGACCTACATCTTCGATACAGCAGCACATGGTATCATCAAAGATATCACCATCAGAACACCCACAGTAATGAACCTGGAAGCATGTGTTAAATATATGTTTCAGGATTCCCCTACCATAGCTGATGCCATTGCCATCTACCAGACCATTGACCCCTGCATCGCCTGCACCGAAAGAGTGGTGATAGTAGATGAGAAAGGCAATCAAAAAGATTATAGGGGAGCCATAAACGTGTTAAAGGGTTTAAAAAAAGTAAACCCTAATTCATCCAATATAATATAAGTTTGAGAAAATTCTATGCACATTCTAAGTAAAATTCTACTAATAGAATCTAATAATTATGAATTTAAATATAAAAAATCTATATTAGCATATAAAATTTTTAAGCCCTAAAAATCTAAGATTTAATCAAAGGTGT
>PWMT01000048.1 GCA_003558085.1 Methanobacteriaceae archaeon | reverse complement strand
TCTTCCTCTTGTAAAAGTAATTTTATATAACTGTGATGGGTCATTTTTCATTACATTAACTACTTTTTTCCATTCAACCTCCTTATTCTCTACATTGAAGCTAGGGACAAAAATATCCTCTTCTATATTAAAATAATCTTCTACAAAATCCTTAATTGTAGATAAATAAATTTCTTCTTTAATTTTATATACAATTAACATTTCTGGAGCAAGACAGTGAAAATCACCCGTAACATGAGAACGGACAATATCAGAGGGTAAGTCGATTAAAGCGAACTGTTTAAGCGCCATATCTGCTACCATTTTATGAATTGTTTCTGGATTATGAGACATATTTGCGTTGTCCCGACTCCCATTCTCTATTTGGTCCTTAATGTCAGCCACACTAACGCCCAGACGTTCATGCTGAGTTTCTCTATCAAATTCACCTTCTTTGATTAGATGGTTGTTAACAATATTTCTAATTTTAATACTATCAATTTCGTCAATATCTAAATCACTAATCTTTCGAGAAACACGTCTAGCAATGTTTTTAGCCAAATCTGGCTCTACATCTGCTTCATTAATTAATTTTTCAACAATCTTCCTTGGTTTGAATGTTTCACATTCACCATTACTTTTTACAACTAAAATATTACTCATCTTCAGCCTCCTTAAAATCCGATAACGGTTGATATGGTCGGGGTTTCTTAATGTCATCACACTTTGCCCATTCAATAAATAAATGATTTAAAAAGAGTTTTATTACTTTTCTTTTTGCTCTGTTTTTTGCGTGTAATGCAGTAATTCTATCTTCCTTTGCAAATTCATGAATTTTATACTCTGAATATTTATCTTTATAATACTCATCAGTATCTATTACAATATTAAAGACTTGATTTAATTTCTTTTTAAGCCTCTCATTATAAGAAACCTGCCCTCCATTGCGTTTTCTCTCAGTCATCATAACAATTTCAGGTGAAACACATTTACAATAATTCACTTTTGCTTTCATTCTCTTGCCACAAACCTTACAGTATTCAATAGGTGCAAGTCCAGCATATGCCCATAATTTACTAATATTCTTAAATCGTTTAACATCGCGAATTAAGACTAAAATTTCTAATGCATCATATATATTGAGCCCCTTAATTTTATATAAAAAACTATTATATACAGGAATTAATTGCATTGTATTAGCAATTTCATCTTCTAAATTATTAATAATTTTATCGAAAGGAAAATATATTAAATCTTCCAAGTCTCGAATAACATTGATGGGTAAACCTCTTCTAGCGCTTCTAAGTCTTGAAAGTGAACTATCTTGTTCTTTCCTTACTCTTTTATATGTTTCGATCAAAACAGCACCTTTCTTTAGTAATTGATCCATTTAATGCCCCCTATTTCTTATACTCTCGCCAATCTTTTGTTTATGCTCCTCAGGTAAGGCGACACCCTTTTTTCTACCAGGTTTTGGAGCTTTAATTTTATATTTATTACAGAGACGACTTAAATAACCTATAGAAACACCTATGTCATGAGCTATTTCTTTTAATGAATCTCCATCCTCAACTCTACGTTTTAATTCTTCTTTTTTTATTGCTAGCAATCGCACAGCCTCCCATTCATTTTCATCCATCGCTTAATTTCTTTAGCTCTTTTTTTACCTATCCCCTGAATTTTCATTAAATCCTTTACATCTAAAAAGAAAATATCAGTAAAATCAAAAGCATTCAAAAGTGATATAGCTCTTTTTTCACCAATAGAAGGTATTGCACATAACATATCAACATATACATTATCACTTGATTTTTTAACTTCTCTACGAGCCAATGGTGTCTCTTTATATCCTATACGTTCAATTTCGGCACACTTATCCCAAAATTTATTATCATTATCAGCAAAGACAATAGGAACACCGTAGCGCAATATTAGTGAAAGTATATGAGAATTCCATTTTTTCTTAGAAAAATTTTTAATATATTTATTATTTTTAATATCGTCATATGAACCAGTTATAACAATAACTGACTGAGTGCAAGCATTTCTTAAATTAATAGCCTGATTATACATTCTACCACTAACACAGGAGCTTGCAAAATCTGCCGGCTTCTTCCTCTCGATACAAATACATTTCTTATCCTTCACAAACATCACATCACCATAATCCAATTTCTTCTCGATTAAATGAGGATAAAGAACTCTACCACTTTTAACAATACTTGATGGCTCTCTAGTATCAACAAAAACTTCCATTATAACACCTCTACTCATATATTTGATTTCCTGTACAACCCTTTACATGAAACCCCATTTCCTTTATTCTACTACATGAAGGGAATAATAGGTCTTGTCTATTAAATAAATAATCCAATTGTCTTTCTTCCTCTATACAATGAGTGTATCGGTCTTCAGTTAAAAACTTCATTAATATTTTTGATACTTCTGATTTTGAAAAAGCTAAATCTCTTAAACAGGTTATAATCATAAAGCGCTCTTGAAAATTAGGTCTACCTTTTTTTAAAGAGTGTAATACACATGATGGTAAATCAAGTTTACCTAACTCGCCTATATCTAAATCCTCATCGCTTTCTAATGTAACCTCTAAATCAGATAATTGAGTTTTAGTTCCGGTATCATATACTTTTAAATCTAAAGGTTTACCCTCTGAATCTTTTTTAAAAAATCTTTGTGAGGTTGCTAAATCCTTAATATATTCAATGGAATATTCTAATTCTTTTTGGTCAAGAGGAATACAATAAAGTCTTGTTTTCATATTCATAGTATTAGGTATTCTAGCTACTCTCATTAAATCTCCTACAACCTGATAATCCACAGATGCTTTTGTTATTTCAATTATGTCATTTACAAAGTTTCTAATAGCGGTTCTAGGATTTATTAAATCTTTAGCTTTAATTATATTGGTATATACAAATATGTGAAAACCTCTGCCACTAAAGAAAAGAGAATGTTTAATATTTTTATTATTCAATAAATTTGATACTTTTCTTACATCTTCTAATAATTTTTCTTCGCTTTCTTCAGGGTCGAAATCTAAAAAAACTTTATCTATGATAGCCTGATTTCCTTCTACATTGCCTTCATAGTTATATATAGTTCTATAAAGGTCTTTTCGTACATTATTATCGTTTATTAATTTCATTGCACTTTTTTTATTTGATAAATCAAATGTTTTTCTAAATTTAGGTTTTATAAAGATTTGGAAAAACTTTTTCATTTTAACACCTCATTTTTTTTTGAATTTGTAAACACAAATATTTAAAAACTATTGTATAAGCAGACTCGCATTCTGGAAACAAAAAAATACCTCTATTTTGTTCGTTTTCCCAGTATGGAAAGAATTTACACTCTTTTGGAGGGGAAATGTTAGAGCATATATTATCCTCTGTTAAGTCTGGACAATGCTCACAACAAAATTTACAATTATTGCAGTAACTATTGTTTAAAATATATTCGGTAGGTATTGTAAAATCCTCTATAATGTTTTCAAATATTATTGATTGTATTTCACTTTTTTTTAATTTTGGGAATTTATGGTTTAACTCTTCGGCTAAAACATCAAGAGTTTTTTGATACTCTTTCATAAATTCACACCTTCTTTTTTACATAAGTCTTTATATTCACAGTAATTACACATAAATTTCTTTTTATATATATCGTCGGGCGGGTCAAATTCGTTATCTTTAATTCTTTCTCTTACTTGGTCGATTGTTTCTAATACAATGAATTCATCTTCTATGGTAAAAAAAGCTCCTTTTTTAGGGTTGTTTTCTCCTGCATGAACTATTTTAGCCATTCTCCACTTGTTTCCCCCTTTAGGGAAAAAAGCGCCAACATAACCTACCTTATCCCCGGCTACTCTTTCATATAGAATTTTATACATTAGAAGCTCAAGAGAGTATTTTCCTATTGGGTGTTCTCTGCCGGTTTTATAATCTACAATAATCTTACCAGCCGGACTATCAAAAACTGCATCAATATATCCATGTATATCAAAATATGGGTCATGTAAATATAATTCTACATTTTCTGGAAGATATGCTGGAGCTCCTAATTCATTAAAAAGTTCCATATTAAATTCTATAAAGTTTTTTGCGTAAAGAGGATATTTTGAAGATAAAGGGTTTTCTGCCAATATTCTCTTAATACTCTCTTCAGAATCTATATGAGGAGCATCAGGGTGTTTATAGTACCATTCATATAACTCATGTACATCTATTCCAATTTTTAAAGGAGAACCTTCTTCTGGTTCAGATGTTTTAGTTTTATCAATATATCTATATTTAAATTTTCTAGGACAATCTAGATAAGTTAGAATTTTACTTTTCGATAGTCTCACCATAATCAACTCCTTTAATTCCCCATATAATTTTACCTTTTACGCTTCGGCTAACTTCTACAAATCTTCCGTCCGCACTCATGAGTTTAGCTAACCGTGAACTCGACATGCCCATATGTGAACCTATTAAATCACGATTCAAAAGCCTATTTACTAGTTGATGAGACATGAGAGGTTCACCCTCCTTTAATATTGCATATACACTATTAACTACATCTTTTTTACTCCTTTTTCGCATTATTCCCCTCCTTATGAATAAATAAAATCTATGAATTTTATAAAAACTTGTTCGTAGCCCGATTCTTGGAATTTGATGATATCTCCTGCCTCTATATCTTGTTGTAGAGAATCGAAACACATTCTATTAAACATGCCATCTTGATTTATTAATGTTAATCTTGTACCTCTATTCTGGTTTTGTTTTGATAAGAAATATGAGGAGGATACAACTAATGCTTCGCCACTTCTACCCTGCTCTGTTATATATTTATATGTTTCGCCAGTTAAATATCTATATTCTTTACTATCAGATTCTAATTCGTTTCTTAAGTCGATTAACATATCAAGGTAGAATCTACTATTTTCAGCTCTTTTGTGGGCTTTTATTAGTATTGGTGTTCCTGTTCCTTCTTCGAATATTTCACGGTATTTGTCTAAGCTTTCTTTAGGTATTAAAACATTTGCTGTGCCTGTTCCATCGTTTATATCCATTATTGCATATCCTATTTTGATGTCGATTTCGGTAATTATTCCTTTAATATAAACTTCCTCCGAGGCAGACTCCCAATCGACCGCCCCAATGTCCGTCAGGCCGCCGTTGTTTTTGGTTGCTTGGATGGCTGTATGGTCGAAGAAGTTAATAATAGGCTGCCGAGGGCTAGTTTTTATAACAGCATATTTTTTCATAATCTCTTCCTTATCCGTCCATTTACGAGGTTTTTCATCCGTTGCTATTCTATAATAAAGCTTTTCCTTCTCTCCGAAAGCTTCAAACGCTCCAGCAAATATTAAATGCTTTATGGAGCGACTATTAACTTTACGAGCCTCTACCCTATCCAAGAAATCATCGAAACTTTTAAATGGCCTTAACCTTTTAATCTCCTCTACAGCCGCAGAGCCAACCTGATCGACGTCCTCTAAACCAATCAACACATCACCAGATTCATTAATGCTTGTACGATTATCAGAAGTATTAACATCTGGGTCTAAAACTTTATACCCCATTAACTTCAACTCTTCCGTAGCCGCAGCAAACATTCCACCCTCCTCAAACCTCATCAAAGCCGCTAAAAACTCACGAGGATAATAACGTTTTAACCAAGCACACCAATAACTTATTAGACTATAAGCCACAGCATGAGACAAATTAAATGAATAATTACCAGCCTCCTTTATAGAATCCCAAATCTTATTAGCCAAATCCTTAGAAACCCCATTATTTTGGGCGCCCTCAACAAATTTATTTCTGTAATTTTCTAGAGCAGATATTCCTTTTGATTTGGAAATTAACTTTCTTATAATCTCCGCATCACTTAAAGGTAAACCCCCTACTTCATTAACAATCCGCATGATTTGCTCTTGATATACAATAATTCCATATGTATCATGCAGAATTGGCTCTAAAGACGGATGTATATATTGAACACTTTCTTTACCGTGCCTTCTATCAATATATTTAGCCGCATCACCACTAGCTGCTGTTCCAGGACGAGCTATGGAAGTCGTATCAGTTAATAATTTAAAACTATCGATTTTAACCTTTCTAGCATAATCGGTTAAATTCGTTGTTTCAAATTGAAAAACACCATTTGTATAAGCTGGAATAAAAATATGATTATAAATTTCTGGGTCATCAGGCTCTAAAGGTAATTTGGTCTTATATCCATTTTTATTAATATTCTTTATTGCCTCATCTATTACATCCAAAGTTTTTAAAGATAGTAAATCTAATTTTAAAAAACCTAAATCTTCTAATGCGTCTTTGTCAAAAGATGCACAGAAAAATCTTCCTTTTTTTTCTAATGGGAAAAAATTGTCCACAGATATAGGTGTAATTACACATGCCGCAGCATGAACCCCTGTATGTCTAATTTTATCCAAAAGTTGAGGAAGAATTTTTGCAACTCTTGGATACTTATTCAAAAATATTGAAGCTTCCTTTAATTTAAGCACATGTTCAAGTGGAAGATTATCTGGAATATTTTTTGTTAAAAGATTTACTTCTTGAATAGGTATACCCTCTATTCTAGCTAAATCGCGCAATGCAGATTTAGGTTTGAATTTAACAATGCTTGGTATTCTTGCTACACACTCTTTGCCATATTTCTCCTCTAAATATTCAAACATTTCATCTCGTCTACTTGATTGAAAATCTAGGTCGGCATCAGGATTATCATGTCTAGCAGGATTTATAAATCTTTCAAAGTATAGACCAAACTTTAAAGGGTCAATTTGTGTTATATCAAGCAAATATGCAATTAAAGAACCTCCTGAGCTTCCTCGACCCGGTCCTAACATAATCCCTTTCTCTCTTGCCGCATCTACAACATCTTTTACGATAAAGAAATAATCAACGAAGTCTTTATCTTTTATGATTTGAAGCTCATATTCCAGTCTATCTTTGTAATCTTGTTTTTTATGGAGCTTCTTTTCTTTTAAGGCTTTTTGACAAAGCTTTTCCATAATTGTGTAATTATCTTCCATTATTTTTTACCTCATTTTATTTGTTGTGAATATTTTGTAGCATCAAATTTTGGAATAATTAAGCCAAATGATTCATATTTTCCATTACATTTTTCTGCTATTTCTAGTGTATTTTTTGCTGCTTTCATTACTTCTTGGTAATTTAAACCTACGTTTTCTGCATATTCAGCCATTTCTTTAATACTTAGTATGCAATGGGAGTCTCCTGTAAAATTCGCTTCCCCATATTTCTTATGATATGCGATAGCTTTCAAACTATTATGTAATTCTTTAAAACTTTTATTCGTGTAGTGTACATCGGTGGTTACTATTGTGGGTATATTTAATTCTTCAGATAAAGATTTAATTGCTAAATTTACTTTTTCCTGCTTATCGAAATTATGAATTTGGTATTCTAAATAAAAATCGTTTTTAAATTCTTTTTTTAACATTTCAGCTATTTTCTTTGCTTCTGGATAATCTCCTTCGATTATTTTTTGGGAAATAACTCCTAATACGCATGCTGATGTTATAACTAACCCTTCTTTATATTGCATTAAATCCTCTAAAAAAATTCTTGGTTTATAATAAAAATGTTCGTTATCGTTACTAATATTTACTAATTTTATAATATTTTCTATTCCTTTCTGGTTTTTAGCGAAAGCACATATATGTTCTCTATTTTTATCTTTTGGTTTATGTGAGTTACCTACATAAAATTCTATCCCAAATATCGGTTTTATTTCATATTGTTTTGCTGCCATAGCAAAATCCACCCATCCAGCCACTGTGCCGTGGTCGCTGATGCCTAGAGCTGTGTAACCTTGTTTTTTTGCTTCTTTAAATAATTCGGAACATTTACTAGACCCATCTTTTATTGAAAAATGAGAATGTACATGAAGTGGTACGAAAGGTTGAAAGTGATGTTTTTTATTTATTTCTTCCTTTAAACTTTTTATATCATCTTCCCAACCTTTTCCGCCCTGGCGTAAGAAGTAAGCGGGGTGTGGCATTATAAAAACTGGTTTATTAAAATATTTGTAACTGGTTTCTATTTTTCCACTTTTTTTTAGTATCCCTGTGTCAAACCCTAATAATTCTTTCATTGCAACAGTACCTAATGCGACAATAATTTTAGGGTCTAATAATTCTATTTGAGCTTCGAGAAATTTCGAACACTCTTCTACCTCTTCCTTAGTAGGGGTTCGGTTTTTTGGTGGGCGGCATTTTATTATATTTATTATTGCTACTTTTTTAGTCTTCAATTTTTTTATCCAGTGGTTTAGGAGTTCTCCGCTCGGTCCTGCAAATGGTTTACCCTGTATGTCTTCCTCTGCTCCAGGCGCTTCGCCAACAAATAAGACATCCGGGGAAAGACTCCCCCGGCCGATGACTTTGTTTTTGGCTGTTTTATGTAATTCGCAGCTCTTGCAGTTTTTTATGGCTTCAAATATTTTTCTTTCCCTCATTTTTTCTCCTCGAGTTCTATAATTTATATCTCTTCTAATATATATATTTTACCATTAATGGTCAAAAAAATTATTTAGAAAAAATTCTTCCAATAACAGATAATATAAGCACTATTATCCAGATTAGTGAAAAACCTATTGAAAGGAAGAAACCTATTCTAATTAATTCTAATGCCGGTATCCCAGTTATCATTTTATCACCTCTTATTTTTTCATTTTATCCATCATCGCAAGCTCCTCAGCAGCTACAAAATCGTACTTGAGGATATGGGCTGACCCACCATGCGTAGTGATGCGTTTCAATTCTGAATTAGTTTTTTCAGCTACGAAATCAGCAACATACTTTAAACCTTTGACATTCGCATAATAAGCACCATAAATATCGTTGCTTCGCCAGTATGCAGAAAGGTAAAGCTTTTTATTTCGAATCTTGAAATCTATGAGGTCAATACAAGGTATATCATCTGCATCGTGGTCGACCGTTGGATCGAAGAGTACAGCAACAGCTTTACGAGTATTATTTCCTTTCTCCAACCTTCTAATAACTTTTTCAATCTGGTCAATCTTTTTTGGGTCGAGTAATGGATTACTGATAAAATGGCTACGTAAACGATTACCATACGTGTAAGAAAAAGAGCCCTTCGAGGAGTCGAGTAATTGCTCGCAATACCTCTCAATGGCATCGGTTTTCCAAAACTCATGTTCTCCAATTTGGATATTAGGGTTTCGTATTTCAATGATTAAATCAAGAATTTCTCGTGTTTCTGTGTCATTTTCGTCTATAATTGTCGCACCGTTGAGGTAGACTTCTTTAACTGCTTTATGCCAAGCATTCAATATTGTATTTGCTTGTAGAAAAGTAGCCAACTAATCATCTCCGGCGTATGAAGGTTTCAAGTGCCTTAAAATCTTTTCAGGTTCCCATTTAAATGATTCGTCGCTTTTATTGGCGCTGGCAAAAACCTCTTGTTTTCCTTCTTTACCTATGCTAAACTTGGATTTATCGATAGTCGCGGCAAATTCTACAGCTACTGCTTTGTCTATGCGCTCGCAATAGATTTTTTGATACATCATTTGGTTAGCAAACTGCCTTACTGCTGCCATCTCTTTACTAGGTGGTGTTAAGTGTGGTACGAAATCCTCGTGCATTATAAAATACTTGTCAAAGGGTAAATTTTTATATAATTCTAATGTCTCTTGGAACATTTTGTTTCTTTCGGCCCAGAAGCGATAAGAAACTTCTCCTGCGGGTTCTATGTATCGGTCGAGCCTCATTTGATATTCTGCTTGCTTTAAAAGCTTACTGCCTCCGTCAAGGATTATTGCTTTTATATCACCTTTTTCTTTCCATCTGTTCTTTGCAGCAATAGCTATAGAGTTAATATGACCTATAGTTTCTTTATAATTTATTATAGGCATGCCATCGTCATCTGTCTCCCATACTACTGGGTCTCTATATAGTATATGTTTATTTACTTTATCTTTGTGATATTCCAATAGTAAAGGTAGATTTCCTGAATCTAAATCTACAATAACGATTTTCTGACCTTTCTTTATATCCTTGTCAGTTAAAACGGAGAGGGATAACCCCGTTTTACCCGTTCCGTCCTTGCCATAAATCATGACACAGCTAGGCACTTCTTCGGGAAGGGTTAGAGGTTTTTCAAAAAGCATTTGTCGATTTGTTTCGATAAAATTCTTTTTTGATTTTCTCGTTTTTTCTTGTTTTTCATCTCCCCACATCTTCTTACACCTGTTTTTGCCTTTCCTCTTCCATTCTAGCTTGATTATTAAGTGCCTCGATAAATCCTAGGAGTTCGTAGCGCTTTTCTTTAATCAGTCTTTTAATTTCTACTTTAGCCTCTAATGACTGAACCATACTGGCATCAACTTCTAATAACCTTAAGTCATACATTAAAGACCTTATCAACCTATCCATTGGATTTTCATTCATGTCATCCTGTTGCTCTTCATTTTCGTTTGGTATATTCATTTTCATACCTTACCATGCCTCCTCTAATTCATCTAAATCTTCTGCCTCTTCTGCTTCCATTAATTCAGGCGCAAATACGCTCCAAATCTGTCCAGAAATCGTACCATCCTTTTTCTTGTATGGTCGAAGACTTACAATCGCATCTGGGAATAATTCTCCCTTTATACTTTTGGCTAACTCTGGCTCAGCCCAGAAAGTGTAGCTATCTGAGGTGATAGATTCTGGGTCAGACAGTGTCACTGGTACATTTTTACTTTCATCTGTATTATCTACCATACCTATATCTATAATTTCGCATTGCACTAAACACCAATTATCTTTACCATTCACCCCCTGGTCTAAATAAACTACTAAATCATCAAACGATGAGATAAATCTCTCAGGTATAGCAGAATCAAGAATCTCTGAGAAATCCCAAAACTCTACTTTCTTACCATTAGAGCGAACTTCAGAAGATAAATAGATGTCATAAAATTTCGCTGTACTTTTATTTTTGTTAATTCTACCTTCAAATTCCACCTCTTCATATAAAGGAAGGAAATCTATAGCCTGTGAACCTGAAAGGTGTAATTCTCCATACTTCGGTGCATCATCATTTTCTAACTTAAAGACACCGTAAGCTGTACTGCTATATTCGTGCTCGGGAATAACATTCCCTTTTTTCCATTTTGGTGTAGTATATAAAAAATCACCTTTTTGATTCACATATCCATCCTCTATAGCTTTTTCTTTACCATATTTTTCAACGTAATCTTGAGCGTCCTGTCTAGGCTTCTGAGCAAAATCATATGCCGGTCGTTTACTGAATAATACAGCCTTAACATCTTGTAGATTTCGAGCTTTTTTACCTTTCATAGATAAAATAAATCTGTTATATGCTCGAACCCTGATATCCTCATCGCTGCCTTCAGGATTTATAGTTTTATATTCGTCTATAAACCGCTCAATCTTGTCTTCCAAATCTGTTACTTTATATTCTTCTGCTAATTTTTCTGCTTTTTTCTCTAATTCTTCTACACTGGTTTTTTTTCTTTCAAAACCCATATTTTCACCTCAGTATTTTATACATTTTAATGAATTTGACTATTTAAAACTAATTTAATATTCTTATTCACCTTTTTTTAGTAATTATATTATGTCTTGTCACTATTGTTATTTAAACATTTTGTTTTTAACTCATATCCTTTTATTTTTATATAATAATATATACCAATTTAAGATTACTAATAATAAAAAGAGGCGATAAGAATGGAGGACGATGAATTTTTAGAAAACTATGAAAAATATGTTCAATCACGTGCCAATGCAAAGTTAAGTGATGAAGATATTGATATTTTAACTGATTATGTAGAAAATCTTGGTATGAAAACTAAAGCTGCTTTAGACCGCCTAGATATTATTTTGCAACCAAAAGATGTTGGTAAATTATTAGTGGAAGGATTTAGATTTAATGAAATGATAGGAAGACGTAATTTTACTTTAAAACTCACAGAAGAACCCAAAGAGCCAATGGCTCCGGTTATTAAAAAACGAATTGAAGAATTATATGGTAACGATATAACAGAAATATTCGCAGCAGCTTACCAATATGTAGACCGAAGAGCTAAGTGGGATAATGGGAGAGAGGTACATAAGAATACTGAATTACCCCTGTCCTATTTCATAATTTTTAAAGGTATAGGTATGCATAAATGTGAAACATTGGATGATATGAAAATATTTGAGTTAAGTGATGAAGATGAAAGAATTAGAAGAACCATCGGGGTTCCCTCTAAAGGTAGAGGATGACCCGTACGAACCCGAAAGAACGGTAGAAGAGTTGACTGATAAGGAGAAAAGTTTGTTGATTAGATTATATCCTTTTACTCCTAACTCTGAGTTATGTAGAAAATTTGGAATTGATGAAAAAGGTCTAGCTAAATTACGAGCTGATTTAAAACTTGAAGGAGTCGAGTTATATAAAGACGCTGCATTTGAAAAATCTGTAATACAAATTAAAACCGGAACATCTCCTGACGCTGTTAAAAATGGTAGTAAAAGCCATCTCTTAGCAAATTTTTTAAACTCTGTTTCAGAAACAGAGCGTCGAGAACTCATTAATTTCTATGAAGAACGACCTGACGCTATTGATTTAATGAGACAACTAATAAGTATACAAACTTCCAGAGTTGGTAGAGGGGGCAAATTCGAAAGAACATCGGTAGCTGGCCTCTCTAAAGCAACAGAGGAAGCAATAGCAAACTTAGCAACAATGATAACAAAGCTTGAAGAAATGGAGCATGGTCAAAAGATGATTCATGGAATAGATGACAGCTTTGCTGGTCTTGTGATGGCTTCACAGAGAAAGGAAGATGACAAGTGGGTTTCTGGAGATAAAAAGGATTAGTAGATAGCTATATAGTTATCTATAATATCTACTACCTTACTACGCTCCTCTTTCTCCATTTTATTTAAAATTGCTAATTCGAAGGATTGTTTAACATTGTAAGTTCCTAGAAGTTTACTGAAAAATTCTAACCCTCTAAGAGATAAGAAATTAGGAACATTTCGCGGATATAACTCGAATAATCTTTTAGCAACATCATATATATCATCAATATCGATATCTCTTTTTTCTATATTCCTTTCAAAGGGTTCTAAAAACTTCTCAATAGTTTGCCTTTGGGGGAAGTCAAATAAAATGTGGACAAAACGGTCTTCAAATGCATAGTTTAATTCAGAAACTCCGTTATAGTTTGTCCAGCTTGGATTAGAAGTTCCTATAACTCTGAAATCTGGGTGGATTTTTACATCACCGTTAGTAGTATATAATTTAGGTTTTTTCTCGAATAAACCATGTAAAGCTGCCAGGATTGTCCCATCAGCCATAGTTAATTCTTCTAAAATCAGAACTTTTCCTTCTTGGGCTGCTTGAGTAATTACACCATCAACCCATTTAAATACTGAATTTTCACCATCTTTTTCTAAAATAAACTGACCTAATAAATCAACTAAATCAGATTGCTTAGATAAATTAACAGTTCTACAATCTCTTTCAGCACTCTGAGCTGCTAATACAGCAGTGTATGATTTACCTAAACCAGCTTCACCAACTAATAAAGTCGGCATGTTTTCATCTATCGCAATATGCTTTATTAAATCTGTTTTTTCCGGATATATGTTCATTTTTACACCTCAAACTTACAATTATATTTATATTCAATCTCATATATAAACTTTTCTATTTTTTATTCTCTAAAAAATTATTAGGTAAGGGGCACATTTCCCTCTTTTCAACCAAACAACATTTATTATCTTTCAAATCTAAATATTGACATTTAAAACATTTCATTCCTCCTCAACTCCTAAAAATCTTGTCCAACCACATTTTTTACAACATTTCATTGGGGGGTTATACTCCAAAGAACAAGATAAACAGTTTGGGCATCTTTCAGGAGCTACGGCCTCGTCATAGTTTGCATTATCTATTTTCTGCTCTAATTCTCGATAAAAACTTCTTTTAACACCTTTCATTCTATCACATCAAATTTTGGGTTTTGAGAAATTAAATTTTCAGATAATAATTTATCTATTCTAGTTTCAATAATAAACTGCCTAATTTTTAAATATTCAAACTCTGTAATACCACTATTTAACCCTTCTGAAATTTTTAAATCCTGCATATCTTTTTTGATTTCGCCTGTAATTTCATCAATTAATTCATGATATTTAAAAGGTATTATATTATCATTACTTTCCATCTTATTTAATAGCTTATCAAAGTCACATAGAGTTAAAAGCTTATAATCTTCAATATAATGTGCTAAACTCAAATCCAGGGACCCGGTTTTTAGGAAATGCATAGCAATGATTAAATTCTTCAGCATATCAAAAAATACTGGGGTCTTAACTACATCTTTTTCTAAAATAGTATAGGAATCCATAATTGCAGTTCCCGCAATTGTAGCTAAGTCTGGTTTTAAATCTGATACAAATTCACGTAATTTAAAGGAAAGATGAGTTTCCTTACATTGATTAGCATATAAGGCTTCCCAACCCTCTATCTTACCTCTTATAATATTTTTCATTACCGTACTCATTTCATATATCTTTATATCTGTAAACTCATCTTTTAGTACTATTGATGATGCAAAATAATTATTAGGGAATGCAAGAATCTCTTCTGCATCCTCTAAAAAAATACCTCTTATAATAGGTTTATTATTATCTTTTAAACCATATAATTCAGTTCCGCCAATATAGGCAGACAATAATTGCCTGTTTTCTCGAACCATATTTTCTTCCATTAATTGAACAATGTTTTTAGCATTATTCTTAACTTTTTCATTCATCTTATCACCTTTATAAATAAAACCTCAGTTCATCACCAATAGAATCTAATACTCCCTGGAAGTCTTTAACATCTTTAACAATATAATAATGTTCAAACAGTTTAACTCCTGTGGCATTTAAACCAATACCAAAAACTGGCACACCCATATTTGCACCTATAGACAAATATTTATTTAAAAGCCTCTCTTGTTCATGAGGGTATTGTGCTGGTATATGACCATCAGAGAAGTAAAAGATGATGGGTTTTTCAGTAAAATTTATTTCTCTTGTAAATAAAGCTTCTAACATTGAACCGTCCAATGTATAGATATGTGAATGAGTTCTATCAATGTCTTCATAAGATATTTCATCGTAAATGAATTTAATAGAGTCGCCAGAATGTATAAACAATCTGCAATCAACCGATAAATCCATTAAGGACTTAACTAAAGACTTAGATAAAGTTTTTTGCCATTTTCTACTATGACTATTCATAGAACCGGAACCGTCTAAAACTATGTAAGCCTTTCTTCCCTGCCTATTTGAAGTTCTCCTATGGAATACTTTGCCATCATTCATTAATCTAGAAATGTTTAACTTTCCTAATTTCCCCTCTCTCGTATTTCTGTGGTCAATAAGTTTCCTTAATTTATTCATAATCTGTGGTTTAATTTTTTCTATATAGCCAGATTCTAATGGGGAATCTCCTAAAAATACATCTTCTTTATGAATAGGTAAAGTTTTTTCTCCATCAAAACCCAGAAAACCATTGCCGCTCATATCATCTGGTTTAAAAACTTGTTTTAACTTGCTATCACTGATATTATCAATATAATCCTCTAACTGTTTACCTATCTTATCTTCAATTCTTTTTTCAAAAGCAGAATCATTTTGCGAATCACCGCTAGTATCTGATGCTCCATTAACACCTGAATCATCATCAGGAGAATTGTCGCCCGCATCGTCGCTACCCTGTGAAGGTTCAGAATCCTGTAATTCCTGGTCTTCTATAATCTTTCGAGCCAAACTTAAAACATCTTTAAAAGTTATCATTTTCCTGATATCTTCCACATAATCTTCTAAAAACTGTATTTCTGGATTTATTACTGGATTAACTGGAATATTTAGTAAGTCACCTAAAGAGGCAGATAATAAAAAATTATCTGTATCTTCTATTTCAGAAGCGAAGTAACGAATTAAACTTTTATATTTTAAAGAAAGGTATCTATTAACTCTTGAATCCTCTAAAATATTGATTAAAATTTTATTATTTGCTATAAAACTTTGGTCTTCCCATGTTAAATCTGTTGGGTCTGGGGTCTGGCTTAAG
>PWMT01000151.1 GCA_003558085.1 Methanobacteriaceae archaeon | reverse complement strand
ATTCTAGAAAAGAACTTTTCCAGGATACAATCGATGCCTTTGAAAAAATTATTCTAAAACCTCCCCAACCAGTAAATTACACTATAGAAGGGGAAACTCTCATCTAAAATAAGAATAACTAAAAAACATACCTATTAGCTTTTATAAGATTTATTAATTAGCGAAATTAATCTGAGTGGAGTATACTAGAAATTATTAATAGCCTAAACCTTTAAAATAGCTAATCTTTTAGCTACAGAAGTTTGTAGTAATCAAGTTATAATCTTAAATTGCTGCAAGGATTTTAAGTCACATATAATAAAAAGAAGCAATCATGAATATTAGATTTATTTTATTCGGGGAGGTATGTTTTTTGTAAAATCAAGGCCTATTAACTTAGGTTAAATTGAAGATTAATGGAGGGTGATAATTATGGTAAAAAGAGGTTTTATTTCATTGGATAAATCCGCACAAAAAACAAAAGAATGGTTGCATGAAGTACAGGATGAACTTGGATGGGAAGATGAAAATATGGTTTATATTGCCACCAGGGCTGTTCTTCAAACTTTAAGAGACAGATTACCGGTTGAAGAGGCTGTCAATCTTGCAGATGAGCTTCCCATGGTTATGAAAGGGATGTACTATGAAGGCTACAGTCCAAGCGGAAAACCTGAAAAACTGAAAAATAGAGACGAATTCTTCCAAAAAGTTCAGGATAGGACTCCCAGAACTCCAATAGAATCAGATGTAGCTACTAGGGCAGTATTCCACGTATTAGAGAGAAAATTAGGGGAAGGGGGAGAAATAGATAAAGTAAAAGCGAATCTTCCCAAAGATCTACAAAAACTATGGCAAGCTTCACAATACGAGGTGAGGAAATAAGTTTGAAAATTGGATAACGAATTATCTAAACATTTAATCCGAATGAAATATTAAAAATAGGCTGGTAGAAATAAGGATTGCATGTGTTTGATAATTTTCGAGCCCATGAAGTAAAATTCATAGAGAGACTAAATATTCATGATCATTCCAAAGAGATGAAGCTTATCAAGTATTTAAAAAATTTGCATTCAAAGTTAGCATTTAGAGTTAATTAAAGCGTATTTCATACTTTTTTATGCATGGGCTCGCTTCTAGTTATAGAAATTTATCTGATACCTCTAGCTTTTTTAGGAATTACAATTTTCTATTCGCTAATAGTTTAAAATCGTAAAAAGTTTTAAAAAAATTGAAATAATTATTATTATCTAGTTATTTTAATAGTGCTGAGGGTTTAGTTAAAGTTATAAGAATTATTAATTATTTTTTAATAGTGCTGAGGGTTTAGTTAAAGTTATAAGAATTATTAATTATTTTACTAATTTTCCTTTCTCTTTCTTAAGCTTTCTATGCACTTTTATACTGCTATATTCTTAAGCTCTTTCAATTGTCAAGTTTATAAAACTATCTTCTTTTCCTTCTTTAGATGCTCTAACCTTTACTAGGGCTTTATCTATATCTGCAGGGATGTTCATTGTATATTCAAATTCATTATCCTCATTTAATTTTAATTTTTCTTTAAGATTTAAATCTGCAGATTCAATTCTCATGGTACTATTAGCTTCAGTTTTACCTTTTATAGTATAATTTAGAGCATCAGGTGTGATTTTCACCCGAGATTCACCAGAACTTACAGTTTCAACACCATGTAAACTTAAATCTATCCATGAATTATGGTTTTCTCGATGTTTAGATTCAGCAGGAGTTTTAATTTTCTTCCTTTCTACCATTAATCTCACCTCCTAACATTTTATTAAAAAAAAATCTTTATCAGCCAAGTGGAAAAAATTAGCTAAAATACTTTTATAACATCTTGTTACTAGTTTTTCCATAATATTTTATTTATTGCTCAATACCTATCTTCTAATAATTGATTATGGTCAGTTAAAGGCAAAATTAACTAAAAAAGTTGCAATTATAGTTATATAGAGCTACTCTAAGATTATAATATAATCAATCATAGTCCAGATTTAAACTCCACTAAGGGTTAGAAATAATTCTTTAGTTTAATCTTGCCCTGTTGTTTACCACATTCTATATTTTTATTTTCAATCATACTTAAAAGGTCTTGTTAAGGATAATATGATTGTATATTTATTAGGGTCCTAGTCTAAAAAAAAAATTCCTCTATTCCATTCTAGTTTCTATTAATCCTTTTTCCACTTTCCATGAGTTGAGCATATGATCTCTAATTTATTAATTCGTTAAAGTTCAGGGGGTTGGAAGCAAATAAATAATGATTTTATTAACTTGGTAGTGCTAAGAAGTAGATTAGAAAAAAAATATCTTTTACAGGAATTAGCATGATTTTCTTTTACAATTTTTTATGCGGAGAAAATGATCTATCCTAAGAAATTATATTATAAAAAAAATTTTGAATTCATCTCAATGTTTAATAAATTATACTAAAATCCGGGAATTCGTCCTTATAATCTTGCCATTGGATTTTTAGGTCAGTAACTTTTGCATAGGATGGGCCATGTTTAACAAATTCAATAACCTTTCCTACTTGATCTTTTTCACCTTCAAATACTGCTTCTACACTTCCATCTGGAAGATTACGGATCCAACCAGTAACCCCATATTTTCGGGCTTTTTCTCTGGTTTTTCCCCGGAAATATACGCCCTGAACTCTACCAGAAACTACAACATGGGCTCTTACTTTCAAATTTAAACCCCCGGTATTAAAATTATAAATCATTATTTAATAATTTAAATTAATCATGGTTATTGTATTCTTAATTTTTCTCCATCTTATAAGCTGTAATTTTAATTTTAAAGCCTTTCTAGTATCATAATTAATTTTCTTTCAGACATTTTAAATTCTCTTTAGTTAATTTAACAGAAATATTTTTTTATTATCTCAATCGGATTTGAGAGTAATATATCAATCTCTAGTAAATTTTAAACTCATCTTTGGCGATGGCCATAATAGAATATACTAAATTAATATTGCTATTTATGGTCTATGGCTTAGCATTAATAGTGGAGGATTAATTAGAAAGTAGATTAAGATCTAATAATAAAAAAAAAGAAAAAAAATTAAATTATTTATCTGAATTTGCCGTATATTGCTCCACCTAATATGGTGAGTAATCCTAGAATTAGTCCAGCTAATGGAGTACCGGTTACTTCCATAGGTACTGTAATAGCTTCAACATCATCTATGTCAATAGGGCAAATTATTCCGGTGAAAGTGTAACTATCTGCATCAAGTAACATAGGTCCAGCGTCATCTGGATCCTCCGGATATCCTGCCCAATCCCATAGTACGGCGTCAACAGTAATATCACCAGTCGTGGTAACTATAGCAGGTGCAAATAAAGCTACAATATCTCCAGTGTTCATAGGACCATTCCATCCTATCCAGAATACCCAAGCTCCTAAATCCAAATCAAAGAAGAAGAACTGATTGTTCACATCATTATCGAATCCTTCCTCGTTGAAGAAAGCTATGGCATCTTCTGGTGAATAATCAAGCGCACCTTCCGGATCCTCAGTCAGCGTAACTAGTGCGTTTCCAATTGCTGTTTCACCATCATTTTCTGCAACCACAGATACTTCGACTTCTTCACCAACGCAAGCTGTTTCTACCAGTTCTCCATATTCATCTATGACCACTACTTCAACATTTTGTGCTCCTACTGCTCCGGCAAATACTACTGATAGTATAGCCATTACCATTAATATGCTAATTGCTTTTCGCATATCTTTTCATCCTCCCTTATAATATATCATATTGGAACCAAACACAATTAGCGAATATTTATTGTAATTTGAATATCTAATAGGCCACTGAGAATAGCAGAGAATTTTAAATGATTTAAATAAGATCACGGGATTATAATTATGATTATTAAATATATTTCATGAACTTTTTATTCTGTAAAATAACTGATTTTTTTTTTAGCTATATTATTGATTCCAAATACTAACAGTATTATTATTATTACTAACAATATAAATAATTATGTATACTTTTTCTATAAAATAGAAAATTTATAGCTTATAGATGATTCCAAATTTTCTTTAACTGCGTATTTTAATTAAAAACATAATAAGACTTTAGAATCATAATAAAATCTTAATTAGGATAGATATAAGTAATCTTTTTACTACTTGCTATTATTGTGAGGCTCTCCTTAGATTAAGATTAATACTATATAAACTGTAATAATATTTAATCCCCATATTTACCTAATTATCTAGAAATTTCACCTATATAATTTAGCCTTTTATATAATAATAGGTTATAAGATTCAATGGCTTCCAGTAATTATAAAATGAGTTAGGTTTAATTTTATCCGATTATTTTTTTATCATCATTTTTAGACAATTTTTATGCGTAGAAGAACTTATTAAACATGAGTGATGTTTATATAGCAGTTATAATTGATTATATAT
>PWMT01000171.1 GCA_003558085.1 Methanobacteriaceae archaeon | reverse complement strand
CTTCATTAACTTCTTGTCGTGGAGGATCCATCATTCCCACTAATCCTACAAAAATAAGATCTTGTTCTAAGGCTTCTTTTTCTTCTAAATTTTCATGGGAACTTAATTTTCGATAGGAAAGTCCTAGAACTCGTAGAGCATTGTTGGTCATATTTTCCAATATGCCCATAATCTCTTTTTCATCTTCTGCTCTGATTTCTCTTAAATTACCATCTTTTTCTATCCATTTACAGTTTTTTAAAATTATTTCTGGAGCCCCTTTACTAAATAAGTAATTTCCATCTTGTAATTGATTTATAGTAGTCATTCGTTTTCTAGTACTATCTAGAGGTATTTCCATTATTCGAGTATATTTCCTTTCCAGTTTTTCGGGATAATATTCCTCTTCTAATGCATATAAAAATATAGCGCCATCTGTAGGGTCTCCGACTAGTTTTCCTTCACTATAACGGGCATTGTTACAGAGAGCACATACTTCCAGTGCTTTTTCTCTTGATGTAAGCCAGGCTTCCCTTACGGACATTTGGTTTAAGGTTAGAGTACCAGTTTTATCAGTACATATGACCGTACATGAACCTAGAGTTTCTACTGCGAGAAGTTTTCTTACCACTGCATTAGATTTAGCCATCCTTTGCATTCCTAATGCTAAAGTCAGAGTAAGAATCGCAGGTAATCCTTCTGGAACTGCAGCCACTGCCAGGGATACTGCTATAGTGAAGGTTTCCACTAGGGGAATTCCCTTAAAATATTGAACAACAAATACCAGTATACTCACCAACAGAGCAATCAACCCTAAAATTTTTCCTAAACTGGATATTTTTTCTTGCAGTGGTGTTTTAGCTTCCTCTACTTGAATCATTTCCGCAATTTTACCGATGGATGTATCCATTCCAATCTCCATAACCACTCCTCTACCTCTTCCAGAAACAACATAAGAATCCATATATGCCATTACTTCTCTTTCATTTCCATCTTTGCCTATATCAGTATTTTTTAAGACGGGTATAGACTCACCAGTTAATGAAGATTCATCAATAAGTAATTCAGAACATTCTATTAAACGAATATCAGCAGGAACGTTATCTCCTTGTTCAATTATCACTATATCCCCAATGGTTAACTCCGCATTAGGTATTTCAATAGTTTTACCATCCCTAAATACCGTCGCTGTACTTGAAATCATGCCTTTAAGTTTTTCCATAGCTTTTTCTGCCCTATATTCCTGTATAAATCCAATAGTAGAATTTAATATGACTACTGCCATTATCACTATGGCATCAATAGTATCTCCAATAAAATAGGCGGCTATCGCAGCAAATAAAAGTAAGATAATCAAGATATCCATAAACTGCATGATGAAAAGTTGAATAGGCCCTGCTTTTTCTTCTTCCACCAGTTCATTTTTTCCATATTTTGTATTACGCTGATTAGCCTCACTGGTGCTTAAACCCTCTGCACTGGTTTCAAGATATTTTAAAAGCTTTGGAACATCCATTTTTTCCCATTTCATATCGGAACCTTTTATTTTTTTTTATGGAATCATAATAATATTTATTCTTTTTAAATGATCTAGGTGCTGTTAATTTCTGCTATATGGGGGTATGTTTATTTTTTTAAATGATCTCGGTGCTGTTAATCTCAATCTAAGCTCTTTTTTTATAATACTGGTAAATATTTTAATATCCAATACTTTTCTCAACATGATAAATAATCGTTTTAATTAGCATTAAACTTAACTCCCTTAGGAATAGATAGTTTATATTTTTTCTAATTATTTTTCGTTTGACCTGCTGCTCAGCTAAAATTAAATACTCATTTTCCTGTATTTAGTTAAGGATAAACATGAAATACTGCTTTTTGGTAATTTACCAAATGCATTTTTTCAGGGGTTAAGATTTCTTCATCCCCCAATGTTTTTATTATTAAAATAGCACCAGTTTTTTTACTTATATCCATTAAAGCCGAGTGTAATTCACCAGGTGGTCTAATGGAATATATAACTCTGGCATTTTCATACAAATGCATTTGGGGCCGGGTAACGTCATCTTGTATTATTCCTTCATGGGAAGGTTTAATATCAGTTAAAATAATATTCATTTTAGTATGTTTTAACAAGTAATTGGAAACTAGGTAAAATCTACCCACCCCTACCTCTACTACCTTATCTGCAGATAAGCACTTATTCATGATATAAATTGCAAGATCTTTCCACACGTTATCACCGGAGATATGTATGTTAATAAGGGAATTTAGACTTCCAGACCTTAAAAGGGTTTTAGAAATCGAAAAAATGTCTTTTGACGATCCCTATCCCCCTCATATTCTCAAAGACATATATAATTTAGGGGCAGGTTTTTTGGTGGCCCAGCAAAATAATATAATATTAGGATATATTATATTTTGGATAAGATTTGAAGATGAGGGCCATATCATCTCCTTAGCTGTTGATAAAAAATATCGTCGAAGCCAGGTTGGAAGTGAACTGGTGGATATGGCTATGGATATATTTAGAAAATACGGTTTGAAAGTTATAAAATTAGAAGTAAGAGCTGAAAATAAAGTAGCACGCAAATTTTACAAAAATAAAGGTTTTAAAGAAGAAAAATTAATTTCAGCTTATTATGAAGATGCAGCAGACGCTATCATAATGAGTAAAATTCTTAATAATGCTTCTTTTTCATATAATACGAAATAAGGAATTCAAATAGTATAGATTAACCTATATAAATTCAGTGGTGGTTAAATGCTAAAATCTGCAAAAATTGCTTTAGAAGATGGTACAATTATTAAAGGAGATGGTTTCGGTTATGAAACCATTAAAACTGGAGAATTAGTTTTCTCTACGGGAATGACCGGTTATGTTGAAGCTTTAACTGATCCTTCTTTTAAAGGCCAAATATTAATGAACACTTATCCTTTGCAGGGTAATTATGGTATTAGTAAACAATGGTACCAATCTGATGGTATAAAAGTGGATGGATTAGTGGTAAGGGAATATTGTAGCCATCCTTCCCATCATTTATCAGAGAAAGATTTATCTGATTTTTTAAGGGAATACGAAGTTCCTGGAATTAGTGGTATTGACACCAGATCTTTAACTATTAAGCTAAGGGAACAAGGTTCGATGAAAGCAGCTCTCAGCACGCAGAATATTGAAGATGAAGATTTATTGGATTTAGCTCGTGCACAACCAAGTATTGTGGATAGGGATTTAGTAGATAAGGTCAGCGTTAATCAACCGAGAATATTAGGGGAAGATTTTAAGAAAAAAATGGTTATTATCGATTGTGGTGTCAAAAAAAATGTTATAAAGTCTCTTCTTGATAGAAAAATAGGGCTGATAATTGTACCTTACCATACAGAACCAGCAGATATAATGGATTATGATCCAGATGCAATTCTTATTTCTAGCGGGCCAGGAAATCCTAATAGGGTTAAAGAAGCTATAAGCACAGTTAAAAATCTTGCAGAGCGCTTACCTATTTTTGGAGTTTGTTTTGGTTTGCAGATCATTGCCCTGGCTTTTAATGCTAAAATTTATAAAATGAAATTTGGGCATAGGGGAGCTAACCAGCCTGTTAAGGATTTAAATACGGGAAAGGTTTCCATAACATCTCAAAATCATGGTTTTGCTGTTGATTCAATTTCACTAAGGGATCAGCCCTTGCAGGTAACTCAAATTAATCTTAATGATGGAACTCTCGAAGGTATTACTCATCAAGAACTTCCAATCTATGCGGTTCAGTATCATCCCGAAGCTGGTCCAGGACCAAATGATACTAATTATATCTTTGATGAGTTTGTAAATATTATGCATGACTATTAAGTTAAATTAGTATTTAAAAAAAGCAATTAAAAAATAAATGGGGATAGTAATGCCAAAGGATCATACCATAAAAAAAGTACTGATAATAGGTTCAGGACCTATACAAATAGGTCAAGCTGCTGAATTTGATTATTCTGGATCACAAGCTTGTAAATCCTTACAGGATGAGGGTATCGAGACCATTCTAGTAAATAGTAATCCTGCCACTATTCAAACTGATATGGATATGGCGGATAAGGTTTATGTGGAACCTTTATCCCCGGAAATTGTGGCGAAGATAATAAAAAAGGAGAAGCCTGATGCAATTTTACCAACCATGGGTGGGCAAACTGGCCTGAATGTAGCCACTGGACTGGAAGAAATAGGTGCTCTTGAAGGATTAAAGGTTATTGGTTCCAGTATCGAAACTATACGTAATGTGGAAGACCGAGATCTATTTGATAGTTTTATGAAGAATCTTAACGAACCAGTACCCAAGGCAAAAGCTGTTGGTTCTGTTAAAGAAGCTTTAGAAGCTGTTAAAGGAATAGGATATCCGGTTATTGTCAGACCCGCCTTTACGTTAGGAGGCACTGGCGGAGGAGTAGCTCATAATGAAGATGAACTTCGAGAGGTAGCTACCAGAGGACTGGATATGAGCTTTATCAATCAAGT
>PWMT01000144.1 GCA_003558085.1 Methanobacteriaceae archaeon | reverse complement strand
GGGGAAGTTAATGATTATGTGGAGTCTACGGGACGTGCTCCTGCTTCTATTAGTTCTTCCCAGGGAAATATTGGCTTTGAATCTCAAGTTTATCTTTTCTCCAGAATTGTAGGCTTTTATGGTGCTCAGAGAAGACTACCATTTTTTGCATCGATTAGTCCTTGGGTTGGTCCTAAACTACCAGAAACTCCCCCCGCCGATATAGAAATTCTCACTACTGCTACTGGAGGCGATGTGACAAGAAATAATATAATAGATCAATACACTCCTCGCACCGCACTTAATATGGATATTATTTCAGCTGCTAGTACTGGTACGCCAATGTTAACTTTTGGTGAAGGTGATCCCCAGGTAATGATCGTAGCAGGGCTACATGGTAATGAATTACCACCTAGCATTGCGGCCATGAGATTGGTCAATTTCTTAGAGGGTAGAGAGTTGCAGGGTACAGTACATGTGATACCCTTTGCTATTCCCTACTCCACTTCTATAAATAGCAGGAACTGGCAAGGAGAGGATCCTAATCGCGTGGCTAATGTGGAGAACACTCCTAGTAATATCATATTGAATACTGCCATTTAATTTGAAGTAGCAGGGCTAGGCGATTTTCACTCTACCAGGCCAGGAGGATACCCCGGTATCACCTCAGTTATTTGCACTGAGATTCCTACGTCTGGGAGCTTAAATTTGGCCATTTATATCAGCCAGCAAACTGGTGCTGAACTGATTAATCATGAAGTGGCTGGAGTGGTTTATCCCGGCGCATTAGAAGATGAAGGTAGTCAGGCAGGTATACCTTCTGTAATCTGTGAAGTTCAGTGCCCGCATGGATTTGCTGATTTAGAAACTATAAACACTTCCTATAAACAGATGATTGCCTTTTTAAACTACTTTAACATACTTTAATTTTTTTTGCTTATTTTCTACACCACAGTATAAATCTTAAAAAAGTTTTTAGGAAGATAAAATTACTTTAAAAAAATTTTAATTTAATTTTTTACAAATAATTATTTTAAATTAGAATTTGAATACTATTATTATATGAAAATTCTAATAATTGGTGCTGGTCCCTTAGGTAGTTTATTGGCGGCAAGATTAAATGAGGCAGATTATGATGTATCTTTACTGGCTAGAGGGCAGCGATTACAAGAGTTAAAGAAATATGGTGTTATTATTCGCTTTGAAGGTTCGCCTGAGAAAGAAGTGGCAAAGGTTAATATTGTAGAAAACTTCCATTCAGATGATTATTATGATCTGGTAATGATTGTGATGCGTAAAAATCAAGCAGATAACATTTTAGACATGCTTTCTGAAAATAAAAGGGTCCCCACCTATCTATTTATGGGTAACAATGTGAAAGGCGTGGAAAACATGGCCCAGGCTTTAGGTAAAGAAAGGATAATGTTAGGATTTCCTTTACCTGGAGGTTCAAGAGAAGGACATGTTATGTGTATGTTACCGGTTAATGAAAAGAAAAAATACACCCTCCCCTTGGGAGAGGCCGATGGTAAAATAAGGGATAGAACCAGACAAATAGCAGAAATCTTAGGTAGCATGCGAGGATATAAGGTCCAGATCCGTAAAGACATGGAAAATTGGCTTAAATACCATGCAGCAATACTTATACCTGGTTTTGTACCAGCTATTTATGCTGCAGATATTAATATGAAACGTTTAGGAAATACCAGAGATCTTTTAATTCTAGCAGTGCGTGCCACTAAAGAGGCTCTTAAAGGTTTACGGAAATTCGGAATACCAACCACTCCCAAAATAATACGAATATTTGAATTAATACCTGAACCTTTTCTAGTGTACTTTGTAGGCTGGATCATGCGCCAAGAATACGCAAAATCTTCCATCGAAGGACATCCTCGCGATGCTCGTGATGAAATGAAATACCTTCATCAGGAATTAACGGCCATCCTAGAAAAATCAAAAGTAGAAACTGAAGCGATAGATACTTTAAAAAAATATTATGATCCTGAAACTTCTCTTTATCCTAAAGGAAGCAATAAAATACCTTTTAAATGGCATGGGGTGGTTATTATTTTATTGATCATTTTGGTTCTCATCCTATTATTATTACTTTAAGAGGGCAAAATATTTACCTGGGAAAATTATTTGAACTGATTTATTAATTAGACTTTATTTCTATAAACACCATTTTATCCCAGATAAAATTTAAGCTTATTCTCGGGACTGATTAGTAATCAAATAATTAGTATTCTGTTTTATTTTTCTATAATAAGCGATATTATGATCTATTTAGAGTTATAAATTATTAATTTTAGTTTTTTCAGGTATTTAAATAGATATTGGGGCTTTTACTACACATTAGGAAAATCAAAATAAAGGCAATTCTAGTAGTTTATTTATATTCTAACTTGAACTAGCAACACTAGAAGTACTTTATTAATTATATTATAGACATTTTTAGTTAATATTATATACTTTAATAGTTATTAAATAATATATGCCCGATAAAAAGGGGAGGTGAAAAGGTGAAAAATCATTTTATTATATTATTGACTATAGCATTAATTTTATCTTTAGGTGTGGTTATAGCTCAAGATGGTATTGAGATTACAAAGAATGTCGATAATGAAGTACCAAATTATGGGGACAATGTTATCTGGACGCTTACAGTGAATAATACTGGTTTGAGTGAACTTACAGAGGTAATAGTTACTGATGAAATTCCAGATGAGTTGATTTTTTTATCCGCTAGCCCAGAAGGAGTTTATAATCCAGATACCGGTATATGGAAAATATCTAATTTGGGTGCTGGTGAGGCTGTTGAGTTAAAAATCACTACTACGGTCAATGATACCGGTGAGATTATTAATTTCGCAAATATTACTTCAGTAGACAATAGGATAGTAGATGGACTAGGGGATAATGCAACTATTAATGTACCTCCAGCAGCGCTTCTGGAAATTGATAAAACCGTTGATGATCCTGAGCCCAATTATTTGGATTGTGTGTTATGGACTGTTACTGTAAATAACCCTGGCCCTGATCCTGCAACCGGGGTGGTGGTACAAGATATTCCACCAGCTGGTTTAGAAATAATAGGAGTTTATCCTACAAAAGGTACTTTTGATGCTGATTCCGGTAATTGGACTGTAGGTACATTAGCTGTGGGAGAAACTGCCAGTTTAGATATTATAACGAAGGTAGTAATCTCGGATACTTCAATAACTAATATAGCTACTATAATACAACAAAATGAGTTCAATCCTGTGACTGATCCAACAGCCAGTGCTACTATTGATGTACCTCCAGCAGAGCCTGATGCATTAATCAATGTAAATCAATCGGTGCAAGTTGAACAAACAGGAACACAATTTGCTGTTGCAGAATCCACTTCTACTGCAGTAGCTGCTGCAGGAACGGATCATGCAGATAAACCCAGAAAAGTAACTGATCCTGGATTGCCTATACCAGTTACGGGTGTTCCTATTGCTGGTTTGCTTATAAGTGGTTTGGCTTTAGCTGGTAGTGGATTATTATCCAAATTTAGGAAATAACTAAAAATTTCCTTTTTTATTTTTTTTTTTAATTAAATTTCTTAAATTCTAAATAAAGAGCTTAAAATAAATATTGAGGCATTAAACTACTAAATATTTTATTTTTTCTTAAAATACTTAAAAAAATAACAGCTAAATTTTATAAAAAATATTACTTTATTATAAAGTCTACTTTCATTGATGGCAAAATTATTAATCTTATAAGTATAAAGTGTAAGTAGTGATAAAATCCTAGGGAGATACTAACTTGAAACCAATAACAATCTGTATCATATCATTAATACTAGGTGTAATTTTTATATCCGGTTGTACTAGTGACGATGATCAAGCTAGACAAGAAAAAGAAGCACAGTATATAAACACCATCCAAGCCTATTCCCTAAGATTATCAGAAATTTTTGAGGAACAAAGTCAGGACACGGAAGCTTTTGAAGAAGGTACACTAAGCTATGATGAATACTATACCAATGTTGTAGCCAGGCAAAGTGAAATACAAGTTTTTATAGAGGAAATGGAAGAATTAACACCACCTCCTGGTTTTGAAGAAATACATGAACTGATATTAAAAGGTTTGAATGATATTGACCAGGCTTTCCAATATACCTTAAAAGCCTTAGATTCTGATGATCCGAGTTTATTAGAACGTGCTAATGAAAAAATAGAGGAAGGAATTTCATCCATAAATGAAGCAGATGAAAAAATTCAGGCCTTGAATTAAAGTTTAAAGTTTGATTTATATTCAATTCCTTTACTTAGAAGGGGAATTGGGGGTGGACAAAATTAAAATAAAACTTTTTAGACCAACAAGAAGAGCGTATAATCCTATTTTTTTCTTAGTTTTAGCTCTATTAATTTTCTGCACTATTGGTTATGTTTCAGCTAACGGTAACTTTAATGAAGATTTCATTTATAGAGATAGGCCACAAACCGCTGTCAGTTATAATAGGCCTTTAGATCCTTTAAATCCCTTTGTTTTAGGACCTTTGGATCCTTTAGATCCCTTTGTTTTAGGACCTTTAGATCCGAAAGCACCTATACCTACTATTGATCCAGTTTCTCCAGTAGTTCCTGTAGAAACGGTAGATACAATAGTGCCTGCAGAGAAAGTTACTGTAATCATTCCAGTAACAGGTATACCATCAGCACTTTTAATTTTGGCAGTGATGATAATATCTGGGGGCCTACTAATACCTAAAATAAATAAAATTTCAAATTAATAATATGATAGTATTATTAAAGCTTATGAATTTTAAGGCTAAAAATCTTTCCCAGTATTGCTTTTATTTCTTATTTAAATAATATCTTTTCTTTTAACTCATATTAACCTATCCTTTATTTAAATATCAAATCTAAAAAACGAGGAATCAATATCCTAAAAAGAGTACTTAAGTGAATATAACTGGAATAATACAATTTTAAACATATAATCATTTATAAAAAATTAAGGAGCTATTTAATGTTTAAGAGAAAGAAAACCATTACTAGAACCATATTTAGAAATATTAATCCAGAAGAAGGACTGCAGATCATTCAAAAAAATAAAGATAATTCTGATTTTGTCATTCTAGACGTTCGAACACCACCTGAATTTGAAGAATCACATCTGCAGCAGGCCAAACTTCTAGATTATTATAGTCCTATTTTTAAAGAAGAACTATTGAAATTGGATAAATCTAAAATATATCTAATTTACTGTCGCACTGGTGTTAGAAGTGCTGAAACGCTAAATTTAATGAAAAATTTAGGTTTCAAGGAGGTTTATAATCTTATAGGAGGTTTAAATCTTTGGAAAAGCAAGGGTTTACCCCTTAAAAAAATTTGAACCCTAATGAAGACAATTAAGGTGATTTCATGAAACAATTTTTAATCACTCCAGCAGCCGGTAAAAGATTAATATCCAAAGCAGTGCTTAAACATCCCTCCATTCAAAATACTTTAAATAAAGGCACCTTAGTCATCGTGGCAGGAACCACTAATGGATATGTAGCTGAAGAAATATTGTCTGAAATAAACCAGCAACATGGTTTTTCCCGTAAAAGATTCTTTAGAGGAATAAGTCTCCCAGAAAACATACCACGAACTATTCATGGCCGCATTCTAAATGAAAATGATTTTCCAGGGGATGTGGTAATCACTGATGGTGAATGGCAAAAGAAAACTACAATCTTTGAAGTAGCAGATCATCTAAATGAAGGAGACGTTATAATAAAAGGTGCTAATGCCTTGAACCTCTCCTCTAATCAGGCTGGAGTTTATATTGGAAATCCACAAGGTGGAACCATTTTAGCTGCTCTTAAAGCCCATGTAGGGCGAAGAGTAGAACTGATATTGCCGGTGGGTTTGGAAAAAAGAATACCTGGCGATATCAATGAAATTGCTCTTAAATTGAATCAAACAGATACTAAAGGACCGCGAATGCTGCCAGTTCCAGGAAAAGTTATCACGGAAATTGAAGCAATTAAAATATTGACTGGTGCTCAGGCAGTAATAGTGGCTGCCGGGGGAGTTTCTGGTGCTGAAGGTAGTGTATATATTGGTATAGATGGAACTGATGATCAGCTTAAAGAAACAGAAGAGCTATTGAATCGGATAGCCTCGGAAGAAATGTTTAAGTTGTAAATTTTCTCTTCATAGTTCATATAATCTTTAAAAAAAATAATACGGGATTTGATATTCTCCTCGGGATTTATATAAATTTAAGAAATTAAATAAAAAATTAAAGTATTTATAGGCATTAAATTGAATTGCAAGGATTTATGGTAAATTTTATTAAATTTTAACGGGATAATATGTGGACAGTTGCTGTTCCGCCGGTTCCTCCGATATTATGTGTCATTCCAACTTCTGCGCCTTCTACTTGACGTTTTCCTGCTTCTCCTCTGAGTTGCCAAACAATTTCAGCTGCTTGAGCAATGCCAGTGGCACCTAATGGATGGCCTCTTGCTTTTA
The DNA here is from genome assembly GCA_003558085.1 of Methanobacteriaceae archaeon. Classification (GTDB taxonomy): domain Archaea; phylum Methanobacteriota; class Methanobacteria; order Methanobacteriales; family Methanobacteriaceae; genus Methanobacterium_F. Next base: position 41,506 of record PWMT01000144.1, on the reverse strand, counting down.
AACCTCCGGAGGGATTTACTGGAATTTCACCATCAAGTTTAGTTACACCTTCTTCAACTGCTAAACCACCTTTACCTTTTTTTACAAATCCTATATCTTCTATAGCTAGAATACCATTTATACTAAAACAATCATGAACTTCTACAGTATCAATATCCTTAGAAGTCATTTTAGACATTTTAAATGCATTTTTAGCTGCGTTAACAGTGGCATCAATAGTTGTTACACTTTTACGATCATGCAGGGCCAGCGTACCAGAAGCTTGAGCAGAAGCTTTTACATATACTGGTGTATCAGTATATTTTTTAGCATCTTCAGCAGGGCAAAGTATCACTGCTGAGGCACCATCTGAAATGGGAGAACAGTCCAATAAACGCAAAGGTTCTGCTACCATTGTAGATTCCAATACCTGATCTACGCTTATCTCCATTTGATATTGAGCTCGGGGATTTTTAGCAGCATTTTGATGGTTTATTACCGAAAACATGGCTAACTGCTCCCTAGTAGTTCCGTATTCATACATGTGACGTTTAGCCATCATAGCATAAAGTGCAGGGAACGTTACACCTTGCTGTACTTCCCATTCCTGATCAGAAGCGGTGGCAATAGCTGGGGTAGGATCTACTACATCTGTCATTTTCTCTACACCGGCAGATATAACAATGTCATGGTAGCCAGAAGCTACCGCCATTATACCATTTCTTAAGGCAAGACCTCCAGAAGCACATGCTGCTTCTACACGGGCGCAGGGTATAGGTGTTAATCCAGCATGATCTGCTATAAGAGAAGCTATATGTTCCTGTTTTACAAAAAGGCCAGCTGACATATTCCCCACGTATAGGGCCTCTAAATCACTTCCCTCAATATTCGCATCTTTAATAGCACCTAAACCGGCTTCGGTGATCATATCTCGAAAGGATACATCCCATAATTCTCCAAATTTAGTTTGTGATACTCCAATAATCGCAACATCTCTCATAAATATACCTCTTAAGCCATTTTCAATTTATCTTTAAATTTGGCATAAACTGCGTAGTCTATATAACACTTATTTGTTATAATATCTCTAACTTTAGGTGCCAGTTCTCGTTTATCATCTATTTTATCATTCACCGTAATGCTAAATGCATCACTTCCAGCCCCGGAACCATATGAAATAGCTAATATCTTATCACCCGGCTTTGCTTCATCTAAAATAGCAGCAAGACCTAGAGGTGTTGCACCAGAATAAGTGTTTCCAATTACTGGGCTTAAAAGACCAGATTTGACCTGTTCTTTAGTAAATCCTAATTTTTCAGCTGCTTTAAGATAAAACTTACCGTTGGGTTGATGAAAAACAGCATAATCATAATCAGATGCATTTAAACCTGTTTTTTCTGAAATTCCCTTTGCAGCTGCTATAACATGTTTAAAATAAGCAGGAACCCCGGTGAATCTTCCACCATGTCGGGGATAGGGCATTCCTTCTCTTCGATAAAAATCAGGAGTATCTGTAGTAAAACTATAGGTAGAATCAATATCGGCTATAGTGTCCTTTTTGCCTAAAATGTAAGCTGCTCCTCCCGCAGAAGCGGTATATTCTAAAGCATCACCTGGAGCTCCTTGAGCAGTATCTGCACCTATAGCTAGACCATAATTACTTATATTTGCATCAACTAATCCTATACAGGACTGCATACCAGCCGTACCGGCCTTACATGCAAATTCCATGTCAGCTGCACTTAAATGTGGTCCTGCATCAATTGCTTCAGCCACTATAGTGGCAGTTGGTTTAACTGCATAAGGATGAGATTCCGATCCTACATAAAGTGCACCTATTTTTTTAGGATCTATTTTCGCTCTTTTTAAAGCATTTCTCGCTGCCTCTACAGATATAGTTGCTGTATCCTCATCAGGAGCAGGTACAGATTTTTCCTGAATTACCAAACCCCTAGATATGGCTTGAGGGTCATCACCCCATACTCTCGCTATCTCTTCTACTTTTATCCTATAGGAAGGTATATAAACTCCATAACCAACAATTCCTGCCATTGATCATCACATCACATTTAAATTATTTAGTTCTATTTTTTTTGGGTCAGTGTTAAGACTGGTCAAAATATCTACATCGGCTCTAAATAATTACTTAAACAGTATTTTACTTCAGATATAACTATTTCCCCTACTAAACTTATAAGGATAATGTTTAAATATTCTTCTAATTACCTAAATTTCATTTATAGTGGTAAAAAGTGGGAATATCAGTAAAGCACAATGTATTATTCCTGCTAAGTCAGTAAAGCACAATGTATTATTCCTGCTAAGTCAGTAAAGCACAATGTATTATTCCTGCTAAGTCAGTAAAGCACAATGTATTATTCCTGCTAAGCAATAAGCTAAGCACTTGATAAATAAAAATATGGGTTTAAAATTAATATAAAGCTATTAACGATGGATTTATTTATTAAAATGGTTAGTATGCGGCTGCCGGGATTTGAACCCGGGCTGTAGGCTTGGAAGGCCCAAGTACTAACCAGACTATACTACAGCCGCAATGCGGCGTCCGGGATTTGAACCCGGGTCACTGGCGTGGCAGGCCAGAGTCTTAACCAGACTGGACTAACGCCGCATGTTATGCATACCAAGATTTGAATTCATCCTATATATAATTTTAGGTGATAATAAGGCAAAAATTAATTATAACTACCAATAAAAAGCGATAAGTTACTTATCATCTCTTAATAAGAAAGAACTTGTAGGGAGAAAAAATTCTAAATCATTTTATGAATTTATAATTAAATAAAAATATAATAATCAATTCCTTTCAGGATTAGATACCACTTGAGTTAAATAAGAAATATTTTTTTTAAAAAATCAGTTCATCCATGAAGTTCATATCTAGATTTTCTTCCACCATTTTAGCTAACTTATCCATATAAAACTTTTTACTATTTATAAACGGGTCTTTTTCAAAACCAAGTTCATCTAAACCTTTATTTTTACGTAAATAATCAGTAAAAGCTCTTCTAAATCTAAAGTTATTAAAGATTCCATGCAAATAAGTTCCTAATATTTTTCCGTATATAGCTCCATCATAATCTGACCCGGGCTGATTTCCCTCACCTTGCTCTAATTTTATTAAAGGAGAACTGTTTTTAATATTAGTTATACCTTCATGTAATTCATATCCCTTTATTATTTCTCTGGAAACTCCTTTTAGAAAACCGTTATTTATTATTCGGCCTTGGCTGCGAGTGATGATTTTAGGAACTTTGCCAAAATAAGTTTCAATATCTAAAAGTCCTAAACCATCTACAGAACCATGATGGGATTCTTTAAAATTTTCATCTATTATTTTATTACCCAATAATTGATAACCTCCACATATGCCAATTATTGGAATTTTTCGAGATAAATCACGTATTTCATCCACATATCCTGCTTCCTGCAGGGCAAGCATATCGTTTACACTATTTCTGGTACCAGGGAGTATGAGGGCATCTAATTGTTTTAGTTTATCTCCTATTTCAATCAATTTTAATCCTACATCTGGTTCGCACTCCAAGGGATCTAAATCGGTAAAGTTAGATATTCGCGGTAGTTTCATGACTCCTATGGTTATTTTTTCTTTTTCCTGATATTTTCTCTCAGTAAGAGAAGCGGAATCTTCTTCCGGTAATCGAAGATTCGAAGCATAGGGTAATACCCCTAAAACAGGTACACCTATAATTTTTTCAATTTGATGTATGCCTGGCATTAAAATATCTATATTGCCACGGAATTTGTTAATTATTACTCCTTTAATTCTTTGACGGTCCTTTTCATCTAAAAGAGAAAATGTCCCAGCTATTGATGCGAAAACCCCTCCTCGATCAATATCAGCCACTAAAATAACATCAGCATCTGCTAGATGTGCTATCTCCATATTGGCTAGGTCATGTTCACGCATGTTAATTTCTGCTGGTGAACCAGCACCTTCTATAAAAATGATTTCATATTGATTTTTTAACCTTTCCAGAGATTCGGAAATGGCTTTTAGGGCTTCATCTCTAAAATTTTGTTGATATTCATAGAAATTCATATCTCCTACTGGTTTTCCCTGTACTATAACCTGGGATAAGAAATCTTCCTTGGGTTTGAGCAGAATGGGATTCATATCATAGGATGGTTCTATACCAGCAGCTTCAGCTTGAAAAACCTGAGCTATGGCTATTTCTGCATTTTCAGAGGTGGTGTAGGAATTTAAAGACATATTTTGAGATTTGAATGGTGCCACATGGTAACCTCTGCTGGAATATATACGGCATAAAGCAGCTACCAAAACACTTTTACCAGCATTAGAAGATGTTCCCTGAATCATGATGCATTTAGCATTAAATGAAGACATTTCAAACCTCTTAAAAATTTTAGATTAATCATTATTTAATAATTACTTTTTTGTTGATTGTTTTATTTTAGTTTAATCATAGTTATAGGTTTTCTATTTAATCTTGCCCTATATGATATGATTTTACACCAATCATAGTTAAGGATATTTTCTCCTCTTTAAAAAGATCAATATTAGATACTAATTCAGTTATAATCATAAATCAAATTAAGAACTATACAATTTAGATAAAATAAAAGGTTATATAATCAGGGATATGTTAAATAATTGCAATATATAAAAGATGTTATTATACAAGTTTTTTATCATAGCACGGCTTAAATTATCTTATCCCAGATCTATATATTAGTAAGCCTTATTAATAACTGGTTACATATTATACAGTAGAGTATAGATCATATGGATGTTTTAGATGTAATCTTGATTATTATTTGATAAAATATTATTATCGAATTTACCTATAGTTCCTTTATAATCTTACTTAACGATCATCTTCATTTTATGCATTTAACTGATAGGATATTGTTATTATTTATTTAAACTAAGATGTAATGTAAATTAGAAAATAAGAGAGGTAATATAAATAGGTATTTATAGTATAATATTAAAATAAGTTTATGTTAGTAAAAGAATACTTTTTATTAACAAGCAGATTTTACCATTAAATTTAATTTATAAACAAGTGTATATCGATTTATGGAGGCACTGGAAAAAGTGTATATCGATTTATGGAGGCACTGGAAAATTTATGAAAACAGCCATTAAAGCATCTAATTCTAAAGAATCAGTTGCTTATGAAAATTCAGGAGATATTGAAGTACCTGAAATGCTAGTTGACCAAATTATTGGTCAGGAAGAAGCTGTAGATACCACTAAAAAGGCAGCCCGGCAGCGCCGAAACGTGCTACTGATTGGTGAGCCTGGAGTTGGTAAATCTATGCTGGCCCAAGCTATGGCAGAATTACTTTCTCCTGAAGAATTACAAGATGTACTGGTTTACCCTAATATAGAAGATCAAAATAACCCTTTAATAGGAGCTGTACCTGCAGGAGAAGGGAAAAAAATTGTCATGAATCACAAGGCCAAATCTAAAGGCCATGAAGAAAAGAAAAACATGTTCATGATTCTTATCATTTCCTTTATTTTAATAGTAGGATTCATGCTCCAACAGTTTTTAGCAGCAATAATAGCTGCAGGAATAGTTTTCTTAGCCTTACAGCAAATGAGACCAAAAACATCGGTAATGGTTCCTAAATTACTGGTGAATAATGAAAATAAAAAAATAGCCCCCTTTATAGATGCAACCGGAGCTCATGCGGGAGCTTTACTGGGAGATGTGCGACACGATCCTTACCAATCTGGAGGACTAGGTACTCCAGCCCATGAACGAGTAGAATCAGGAATGATCCATCGCGCACATAACGGTGTACTCTACATTGACGAAATCGGAACCATGAAAATGAGAACCCAGCAAGAACTTTTAACTGCAATGCAAGAGGGCGTATACTCAATAACCGGACAAAGTGAAACTAGTAGTGGAGCTATGGTTAGATCTCAGACTGTGCCATGTGACTTTGTACTAGTAGCATCTGGAAACCTACACGTCCTAGAGGGTATGCATATTGCTCTTAGATCAAGAATAAGAGGATATGGATATGAGGTTTACATGAAAGATACCATGCCAGATACTCCTGAAAATAGAGAAAAACTGGTTCAGTTCGTGGCCCAGGAAGTAAAAAAGGACCAACGAATACCACACTTTTCTAAAGAAGCCATGGATGATATCATACTGGAAGCTCAAAGAAGAGCAGGTAAAAAAGAATCATTAACTCTTAAATTAAGGGATCTGGGAGGTTTAGTTCGAGCTGCAGGAGATATAGCCAAAGGAGAAGGTGCAGAATTTGTAACCTCAGAACACGTGACCAAATCTAAAAAGTTAGCTAGAACTTTAGAACAACAAATCGCAGATAGATACATTGTACAAAAGAAAAAATACAGAGTATTCCAATCTGAAGGTGGTCAAATTGGTAGTGTTAATGGATTGGCTATAATAGGGGATAGAAGTGGTATCATACTTCCTATAGCTGCTGAAGCAACACCCGCCCAAAGTAAAGAAGAAGGTAGAATTATAGCTACTGGTAAATTAGGAGATATAGCTAAAGAAGCTGTACAAAACGTTTCTGCTCTAATCAAAAAGCATACCGGTACTGATATATCTAATTACGATATCCACATCCAATTTTTACAAGCCTATGAAGGTGTGGAAGGAGATAGTGCCAGCGTATCAGTAGCTACAGCAGTAGTATCTGCCTTGGAAGAAATTCCTGTTGATCAATCTGTGGCTTTAACTGGTTCTTTAAGCATCCGCGGATATGTGCTTCCTGTGGGTGGGGTTACCGGTAAAATTGAAGCTGCTGCAGAAGCAGGGATTAAGAAAGTTCTTATACCCAAATCCAATATGCAGGATGTGATGGTTGAAAAGCACTATAAGGATAAAATTGAGATTGTTCCGGTGGAAACCTTAAGCGATGTTTTAAAGCATGCTCTAATCGGAAAAGGTAAAAAAGGGTTGGTGGATCAAATGCAGAAAATCCGGGAAATGGTTCCCCAGGGAATAATGTCTAATCCCTCTACCAACAAATTTTAAATCTTAAATCAATAGGGTAAAAATCAACTTTTTTTATTCTTCCTTATTTTTATTTTATGTTTAGGGAAAATTCTGTTTAGGTATTTTAAATTAGTTTAAAAAATTTAAAAACTACGCATATTAAAGAAAATACTGCCTAGATTAAAAAATAATAATTTAAAAAAAGTTTCTCCCATAGTTCTCGCTATTTTTTTTTATTTATTTAGTTTATTTAAAACCTTAACTAACTATTTTAACGCCTGGGATATTAAAGGAGCTACAGATATAGTACTTACTTCAGAAGTAAGAGTGTTGGTGGCTATTACATCATCCACCCCACTATTAAAAATTTTTAAAAGAGCATCTTCTACCAGTACTGGATGCACACAGCTGACGGTAACACTTTCTGCACCATTCTGTGTTAATATTTCAGCAGCGTTCACGATAGTTCCGCCAGTGCTGATAATATCATCAATAATTACTGCTTGCTCTCCTTCCACATCCAAATTTTTAACCTTAGTTTCCACTTTATCAGGAGACAATCTGATTTTTTCCAAATAATCACAGGGACAACCTAGAATATTTGCTATTTCTTGGCCGTGAGAGAGAGCGCCCTTATCTGGTGCCACAATGAGAGGATTTTCTAACTTTTCTTTTAAATGATAGGCTATAAGAGGCATGGCAGATAATTCCTGCACCGGAATGTTGAAAAAATTACAGATTTGATTATCATGCAAATTGATACATATTATTTCACTAGCACCTGAATCTTCTAATAATTCAGCTACATTTGCAGCAGAAATACATTCCCCTTTTTTAAAACGTTTTTCTTGTCTACCATAACCAAAATAAGGTATGACTACTTTAATCTCCTCTGCACCCAAATTTTTTATGTTTTTTATTAAAAATAATAGTTCTAAAATATTCTCATCTTGAGGATAACCTGTAGATTGAATTATCACCATTTCTTTTTCTACATCCTCTTTAATTCTAATATATCGCTCTCCATCTGGAAATTTACGAGTTTCAATGGGACATAAATAGTCATCTAATTGTTTTGCTACTTGAGCTGCTAATTTTTGAGACGAAGAACCACCTATTATCATATAATCACCATTAAAGGGATTGATAATCCCTCTTTCATATGAAAACCTTTTAGATAACAACATTAATTCTTATCTAAGATTTTTTCTCTTATTCCTATATCATACTTAATTTTTAATGTTATTAATAAATTTCTTTAAAAGTAGATTATAGGGAGATAAATATAATATTAATTCGGGTTTTATTATATGAAATAATATGTTTAAACTTAATTTTTATATTCTAGGATATTTTAAGGCCTGTAAATCTGGTCTAATATTAAGCCTATAATTGTAGAAATGATCCGGATCTTCTTACTTTGAATCCTTATTAAAGGTCTCCTGGTTGGTATATAGATTTCTTATAAATCAACAGACTCTTGAGGGGAATATTAGAAGCTTCCCACATTTTATTGGTGGCCCAGTACGATCAATACATGTGAAATAGCATTTTTCAGGATAATTATGATGTATAAGTTAATAGATTCAATACAATTAATATTAAGGCTCTGTTTTAATTCTAATTCCCTCAATAATGAACACTTTATAATGTGGGATCTCCTAGAGGTCACATCAATGTAAAATCAATAAAACAGTACGGTTCAATATATCTATATTAAATATAATCAAAACAGGTATAGGGAGAAGTTAAGGTGAATAATCTATACATCGGTAAGGGCAATACTAATTAATTTGATCTACAAGTAAAAAATAATATATGAATTTAAAAAGCATCATTTTAGGTTAGCTAGAGGTGTTTTTAATTAAATTGAGAATAAAAAATAAAGCTTTTTATAATGTGTTACTGGTGATTTTAGCTATAATTGTAATTTCTATAACCTTAGTTGAGTTTTCAGATATTTTAACAGATCGAACCAGATATATTTTATTTTTAATTAATATATTTATCCTGTCTATTTTTATGATAGATTTCGGGTTTAGGTTAAAGAAAACCACCAATAAAAAAGCCTTTTTTAAAGAGCCTCTTCATATTTTTGATTTTATAGCTATCCTACCTTATGAATTGTTAGTCTTTGCTCCTGGATTAACCGCTATTCGAGCTTTAAGAGCATCTCTTAGACTATTAAGATTTTTCAGGGTAATTGTATTTATCAGAAAAATCTATATTAGTATAAAAAAGTTTTTCTTAAATATAGGTTTTATAAAATAATAAAAGCTGATAAAGAATAAAAAAGGATTAAAATCCATTTTTTAGATTAAAAGTTTAAAATAATAAAATAATATCCTAATAGAGAGTAGAGCTTATTTACTGATAATAAATTTGTTAATTACTGGTTGATAATTCTAGGTATTATGAAGATTTATTATAATCATGCGGGGGTTAGTGAATTTATTAACTTTATATACCATTAAAGGAAGATACGATATTATCTAAAAAAATTGTAATTTATTGATTAATAAGTGGAGATTTTTCCAGAAAAAAATAGGATTTATATCTTCCCCCTAGTTTTTTAAACTTTTCCTTTAACTTCTCCCCCAATCAATGATGTTTAATTTAGAGGTGGATTAATGCACGAATTATCCATGGCCGATGCTATAGTTAAGACTGTGATAGAAGCAGCTGAGAAAAACGATGCCATCGAAATATTAGAAGTGACCATAGAAATTGGTCAAATGACTATGCTCAATCCAGAACAGTTAAAATTTATGCTGGAAGTATTAAGTGAAGATACCATTTTAAATGGAGCAGAATTTAATATGGAATTGATCCCTATTGAAATAGAATGTTTATCATGTGGATTCAAAGGTGAAGCAGATTCTGAAGAATTAGATCATTACATACCAGTAATTAATTGTCCTAATTGTGAAGAGAAGAATATGAATATAACTGCTGGACGAGAATGTAACGTGAAAAACATCAAAATCGAGAAGAGTGATGAAGATGCATAAAATAGCTGATATAGAAATACAGCACGATATTTTAATAGCTAATCGGAAATTAGCCAAAAGAAACCAGAAAATTTTAGATAAAGCTAATGTTTTTGCAGTGGATGTCTTAGGAGCAATTGGTTCAGGTAAGACTTCCCTTATAGAAAAATTAATTCAGGAAATGAATCACCCTGTAGCTGTAATTGCAGGGGATGTGATAAGTAAGTTCGATGCAGGAAGATTTGAAAAATATGATGTGCCGGTTATAGGACTTAATACGGGAAAGGAATGTCATCTAGATTCTCATTTAGTAGAACATGCCCTGCAAGATCTGCCTTTAGATGAGATAGAGGTTTTATTTATTGAAAATGTAGGTAACTTAATTTGCCCTGTGGACTTTGATTTGGGATCTCATCTTAGAATGGTGGTCATTAGTGTCAGTGAAGGTGACGATACTGTGGAAAAACATCCTCTAATCTTTAAAGATGCTGATTTAGTGATCATTAACAAAGTGGACATTGCCCAGGCAGTAGGTGCTGATGAGAACAAAATGGTCCAGGATGTTAAAAAATTAAATCCTGATGTTAATGTAATTAAAACAAGCCTTAAGGAAAATAAGGGAGTATCTGAGATTATTAAAAGTTTAGAAGAATTTATGAGGCAATGATCCCAAACCTAGATATTTCTTCCTTTATTTAAAAAATTTCAATCCATTAGATTATTATAAACTTAGAATGCAGTATCATATAATTTAGAAAAACTATCTATTACTATTTAATTGGTGAGATAATGAAGATATGGATAGATCTATCTAATGCTCCTCATGTAAGATTTTTTAAAACTATTATTGAATACTTACAGGAGCAAGGTGAAGAATTAATAATAACCACCCGAAAATTTGGTGATACACATCGGTTGCTGGATCTATTTGGTTTTGAATTCGTTTCCCTAGGTAAACACGGCATAACATTACCCCAAAAATTAACAGAAAACGTTGAAAGATCTTATGAATTATCTAAACTGATTATTAAGGAAAAACCAGATGTAGCAGTTGCTAAACACTCCATTGAATTACCTAGAGTGGCTTTTGGTTTGGGGATCCCTAGCGTGTACATGTTAGATAATGAACATGCCTTGGCAGCTAATAAGTTAACTCTATCTCTATGTGATAGGATAATCATGCCTCACATAATTGATGTATGGGATATTATAAAGTTAGGGGCTGATCCCAATAAAATTCAACGCTATCAAGGAACTTCAGAAATCCTACACTTTAAGAATTTCCAGTACAATGATCATATCTTCCAAGATATGGGATTGAATCTTAAAAAATCAAAAACTATTTTAATGAGACCAGAGCCATCATTAGCATCTTATTTAGATGCTGATTGCCGACAATCTGTATTAGCACCCATAGTAGATATTTTAAAAGATTATGCTAATATTTTAATTCTACCACGGTTTAAAGAACAAGCAGAAATTTTTCAGGATTTCGAAAACGTTACCATTATTCAGCCTCCTGTAGACACCTCCAGTCTAATGAAAAATTGTGATTTAATGATTGGTGCTGGGGGTACTATGAACCGGGAAGCTGCTTTATCGGGTACTCCTGTAATATCTTGTTATCCTGGAGATCTTTTAGCGGTAGACAAATTTTATATTGATAGGGGATTAATGTACCGTTCACTGGATGTGGATGATATTGTAAACACTGCTTTAAGATTATTAGTACAAAATAAAAAGGATCAAAAATTAGTCACTGAGGATCTTTTTGAGCTTATCATTGAAAACATATATGAGGCTGCAGGAGAGAGAAGACCCTAGCTAAAATCCTAAAATACATATAAGTTATTCTAAACATAAATTTAATCCTTAAATTTCAGCTATTCAATTAAAAATAAATTTTTTTAATATTTTTATTATAATCAATTACAATAATAAAAAAATATAGTCTTTTAATCTCTAAAAATTGACAAAAAATGAAATCAATGATGGACTGGCCGGGATTTGAACCCGGGGCCTCCGCCATGCCAAGGCGACGCTCTACCTACTGAGCTACCAGCCCAAGTACAGTTAAATAATCACTTTAGTTTCTTCCTATTTATATTTAATCCTTTTATAATGCTGCAAAAGACTAATGACTAGGTGAAGATAATAGTTTCCCCACACCAATCTTAGTTATTTTACCCAAATATATTTTTTAGGTGATTAAATGGAAAAAATACTTTATAGAAATGCGGTTGAGGATGACTTTACAATGATTAGCCAATTAGCTGAAAAATGCAGTCCTATGGCTACAGAGAGAAATTCCATTTATCATATATTCACTAAATTTTTTCAAGATACCGTATTAATGGCTGAAAAAGAAAATAATGGATCTAAGGATTTAATTGGATTCTTATTAGGTTTAATATCTCAAACTAATCCAGAAGAAGCCTATCTACATCTATTATGTGTGGATCCCTATTGGCGGGAAAAAGGCATTGCACCTACTTTAATCAAAAAGTTTTTTAAGGTGGTAAGGGAAAGGGGATGTAAAAGAGTGACTTTAATTACCAAACCAGTAAATAAAAAAGCTATAAATTTTTATATCAAACTAGGATTTAATAAGAATCCTGGTTATAAAACAGTTGAAATCAATGGTGAAGAAGTAGTAAAAGACTATAATGGTAAAGGGGAACATATGATAGTTTTCCAGAAAACTCTGGCTAGCTAAGTTCCTTAAATTTTTTGTAAAATTTTTTAATCATCTATAATCCTTAAAATGTTTTCTATTTTACAGGAAAACTATCCTCTTAAGGATAGTAATTTAATGGATAGTAATTTATATTATTAAAACTTATAATTTAAAAAATTGGTATAAAACTGTTAAAGACGTAAAAGTTAATTCAATGGCGCATAGTTTTATCATGAAATTTATTATATTATTTTTGTAGGAGGAATAAATTGGCCTTAATAGCTCAAAATCATCTACAATTCATCCTGGAAATAGGATTATTTTTATATATAGGAATAATATTCATCCTCAATTTAGCTCCTATCACTTTGAGCGGTGTTCTGTTACTAGCTCTAACCTTAGGTATAGGATTTGCGGTATTATTTGGTATAGATGTCCTGTATCTGTTCCTTGCATTTGGACAGAATGAATTTACCCATCCTTTCGGCCCAATCGCTCTTCTAGCTGTTGTAACTGCTCTTGCGGCACTGCCTATGATGAAAGAATCGGGTATAGAGGTGGGTAAATTAAAATGGTTTATTTACCTTATAATTTTAGCTATAACTATTTTCGGAGGATTGATGCATCGTTCGTTCCTCCTTTTATGGTTCCTAGGCATATTAATCGGATTTTTTATCATATCCAAATCTTTCCGACAGCAATCGATTTTTACAGTTAAAAGAATAATCATAATTGCTGCTTTAGGATTGGCTGGTTTTGGAGCGATGGAATTGTTATCAGAAATTCTTAACATGCCTGTTTTTAGTCCCTTATTAAGGATAGCTCGTCTGGAAAATTATTCCCTACCTAGCATAAATATGGTATTAAGAAATACTGAATTAATTGGACATGATCCAGCATCCTCTTACTGGCCCAATGCCACTGGATTTGCCGAGGGATACATTTCTCTACCTATTTCATTATTATTATTATTTGGTTTACCTTTCCCGGTTTTTTACGGAATACTGGTAAATGTGAAGGATAGCATAGATTACATGCTGCCTGGTATATTTGGATGGTCCTATGATTTCGGTTATCTTACTATGTTCCTGCTTTTAATTTGGTTTGTAGGCATAATTTTCTTAGGATTAAAAATGCTTAGCTTATACCGGGATAGGAGAGAAAATGGTTATAGAAAATATTTAGGCCGAGAAGCATTACTAATAGGATCTCTCACAGCCTTCATAGCTCAGGGTCTTATAGGTCTCTTCTTCATAAACCGTACTATTAATGGGACTGCTTTGCTAACCTTTATTTTCCTTTCCGCTTTGATCGCATCCCATTTAGTACTATTAAAAAGAGATTGACTGATTAAATTTTCAACCTAAAGGATTTTTACTTTTAGGTATTTGTATTAAAAGATTTAATTAAGTTAAGCTATAATATTAATAAAAAGAATAAAGGGGATTATATTAATGAAAAAAGCTTTAATATTATTAGGGTGTCCGGAATCACCTTCCCAAACTCCCTTAGCTATTTATGCAGCTTATCAACTGGAACTTAAGGGTTTACAGGTCACAGTTGCAGGGACTCCTTCTGCTCTTAAAATGTTGGAAATTTCTGATCCAAATAAACAGTATCTTAAACATAAAACAGATATTGAATCCTGTCTGGATACTTTAGAGGAAGAAACTTATGATATACTTTTAGGTTTTGCCCATAACGATGCTGCAGTTTCTTATTTTATAACCTTTTATCATATACTCCAGGTTCCAGCCATATCAGTAGTATTTGCAAGAGACCCTGTATTGTTACAAGAATTAGAAAAAGAAGTGACTGAAACTACCAAGGCCCGAATAGTATCAGCTCGCGCCTATCATAACCCTACACCTTTGAAAGTTAGATTAGATCAAGCTATAAATGAATTGGTGATTTAATGTCCTTTTGTCTGGAAACCTATCTGCAAAAATCAGATGATTATAATATTCTAATCTCCCGGGCTGGATTTAAGCAATGTGCTCAACTAATAGAGGAAAATTCAAGAGAAATAGTGTATGTCAATCCTGGTGAAAAAATCCTCGGTGCCCGTATTATAGGAATCCCCCCCATACCTATTGGCTTAAATGAAAAAAAAGGAACAATAATTTTGCCTTATACCAAGCCTTGTTATGGTACAGCAGCAGTTGAAATTCCAGTAGAACCTGAGGAGATGGAAAAAATAAAGGCCGCTGCTCGTAAATAAAAGTTTTACACTACAAAATAGATTTAAGTGTTAAATCTATTTAAAATCAGTTAATTAATATAATTTTTTTAGAGAAATTTAATAAAACCATTTACACAAAAATTTATAGACTAAATCAATACCCTCCTTCTAAATTCATATATTTTTATCAGCTTAACTTTAAATTCTGATAAAAGGATGTGCGGGCAGATCTTTTCCATTTTTTTAAATTAAATTTTTATACAGTTAAGTATAATCAAAATAATAAGCTAAAGAAAAATTTCAGAAGATCTTTTAAATTGGTTCATAATTAATATTTTGGATTTTATAGGAAAATAATAATATGTTAACTACAGTGGTGGGAAGTTATCCCGTACTTTTAAAAGAGCCATCTTCCTTAGCTGAAAAAATAGGGGCCCTGTGGGGTAGATATGATCCCTATAAGAAAGCTATAGAGCAGGCAGTTTCAGATCAAATAAGTGCTGGTATTGATATAATTTCAGATGGTCAAGTGCGGGGGGATATGATAAAAATATTTGCTGAGCATATCCCGGGAATGATAGTGGATAAACATGTTGCCAAAATAATAAATAAGATTAATATTCCCTTTTATTCTATAGGGACAGAAGATCTAAAATGGGCTCAGAAAATTCTAAACAAGACGGTCCAGCAATTGAAGTTGTCAGAAGAGGAGATAGTTAAAAAAAATATTAAAGGCATTGTCACTGGTCCTACTACCATGGTTTACTCCTCCCGGATAGAAGGATTTTATTCTAGAAATCAAAAAGAAGATGCCATAATGGATATGGCGCAAGCACTCAAAAAGGAGGCCTTAGAATTGGAAAAGGCTGGTGCCTCTATTATACAGATTGATGAACCATTTCTTTCTACAGGAGTGGTAGATATTCCCACCTCCCAAAAAGCAGTGGAAATAATTTCCAAAGATTTAAACATTCCAGTAGCTCTACATGTATGTGGTAATCTGGAACATATTATAGATTCTATATTAAAATTCAAGGTGGATATAATAGATTGTGAATTTGCAGGTATTAAAGAAAATATACAAGTTTTAGAAAGTATAAGTGACTTTAAGGGTAAAAAAATCGGTTTTGGTTGTGTTGATACCAAAAAAGAAGCAATAGAAGATATTGAAGATATTAGGAATCTTATTCAAAAAGGCCGGGATATTATTGGAGAGGAAAACATGCTTATCGATCCAGACTGTGGAATGAGGATGCTATCACACCAGGCAGCCTTTTCTAAACTAAAAAATATGGTGGAGGCATCTAAATGGCTTATTTAATTCATGCTAATGAAATCGCAGACGGATGGAAAAGCCTGATTAAAAAAATTATGGAAGAAGGGGCTGAAATAAAGGATGAAAGAGGATCTCTTACGAGGGAACTATTAAATGTGATGGTTACCATAGAAAAACCATTAGGAAAGACTAGTTCCTCTAATTTTTATTTGAAAAATTTAGAGGATAAATTAGCAGGAATAAAAAATATTAAAGTACCTGAAGGTTACTTTTGGAGTGGTGAAAAATTGGAAAAATATTCCCAACAATTCACCAGCAGTGACCAGCAGGGATTCATCTATACTTATGGTAACCGATTAAGAGCCCATTTTAAAGGAATTGACCAGATTCAAGAAGCTATTAACAGACTTAAAAATTGTAGGGAATCAAGAAGAGCGATTTCTATAACCTGGGACCCGTTGTTAGATACAGAAAATGAGGAAGTCCCCTGCATGATATTGGTTGATTTTAAAATTAGAGCTAATAAATTATTTACCACAGCCCTGTGGCGTTCTCATGATATATATGGGGCCTGGTTTCCTAATGTGGTAGGTTTAACTTACCTAGCCCAGTATGTTGCTCGGGAAGTAGGAACATCACTAGGTTCTATAACAATTCATTCCATTAGTGCTCATATCTATGAGGTTAACTTCGATGAATCCAATAAACTTTGAGGTGAATATATGAAGAGTGTTAATTTTGAAGCAAAAAAGACCGTAGATGTAATGATAGCAAAAGCTGATGAACTGAATATTAAGGTGGAAAAACTGGATAATGGTTCTACCTTAATAGACTGTGGAGTAAATGTAGATGGTAGTTTAAAAGCAGGTGAATTATATACTAAGGTATGTTTGGGCGGTATGGCTGAAGTGGGAATCTCCATTCCCGGAGACCTTTCAGATAGTTTTGCCTTACCTTCAGTAAAAATTAAGACAGATTTTCCAGCTATATCCACACTGGGTGCTCAAAAAGCGGGATGGTCTGTAAGTGTAGGCGATTTCTTTGCTTTGGGTTCTGGACCGGCCCGGGCTTTGGCCTTAAAACCAGCTGAAACTTATGAAGAAATCAATTATAAAGATGATGCAGATTTAGCTATTCTAACTTTAGAAGCAGATAATCTACCAGGAAGTGAAGTCACCGACCAGATTGCCGAAGATTGTGGAGTAGCCGCAGAAAATGTTTATGTGCTGGTAGCTCCTACTTCATCCCTAGTGGGTTCCATTCAAATTGCAGGTAGAGTAGTGGAAAATGGTACCTATAAGATGTTAGAAGCATTACATTTTGACGTAACCAAAGTTAAATATGCAGCAGGTATAGCTCCTATAGCTCCAGTGGATCCAGATGGTCTTAAAGCTATGGGTAAAACTAATGATGCTGTTTTATTTGGAGGGAGAACATATTACTATATTCAATCTGAAGAAGGTGATGATTTAAAAGAATTAGCCGAAAATTTACCTTCATCTAGTTCAGAGGGGTATGGAAAACCATTCTACGATGTTTTCAAAGAAGCAGAATATGATTTCTACAAAATTGATAAGGGCATGTTCGCCCCAGCAGAAGTAGTTATAAATGATCTGGGTACTGGTGAACTCTTCAGAGCCGGCTATGTCAATGTTAAATTATTAAAAAAGTCTTTTGGAATATAAAAATTTTTATTTATAAAAATATTCCCTCTTCTTTTTTATTTATAAAAATTACCTAATTTTATTGATAAATTAGCTGCAGGTAGTGCTTAAAAAAATAAAAAATAATAAATTTTTTTTATTAATTTTTCTTTATCATAGATCTTAATTATGATATCGGTCTAACAGATCCTATTCCACTAATCTGTTCTACAACTTCAGGGTTTCCCCTATATTCCACATTTCCACTACCATTTATGATGGCATTTAATATTTCAGAAACATTTAATATCACATTTCCACTACCATTTATAGTTATAGTAGCAGATCTGCTTACTAGATCGGCAGCTCTATACTCTCCAGCTCCATTAATGGTTATGGTTTGTTGATCAGTGGTTCCGCTTATTGTAATTCTACCTGCACCTGAATTAGTTATAAATAACTCTTCAGTTGTAATATTATCAATATTGGCTTGTCCAGCTCCATCCATATTGAGGGTTAAGTTATCAGTATTTAACTGGTTAGCTTCTATTTTAGCTGCACCAGATAATTCAACAACATTTATATCTACCACGTTTAGGTAAATATTAACTCCCTCGGTAGGAGCAGGCATTCTGGGATCATAAGTGATCTCTAATCTATTATTTTTTACTTCACTATTTATGTATGGAAGCACATTATCATCTGTTTCTATGCTTAAGGTTTCCTGTTCACCCTGGCTTATTATCAGATTTCCAATTCCACTTAAAGATACCTCTTGGAAATCACTAACTTCTCGGGTTTCGTTGACCACATTTCCAGACCCCGCACCACCTAAACCGATACATCCAGAAAATAAAATCACTACTGTCAAACCCAAAATCAATATTAGGTACTTTTTCACCCCTAAAACCTCCTAAATTGCTTATTTTAAAAATTCGTTAGTATTTATATTATAGTTTAAAGATATAAAATTTAATCTGTCTTTACAAATTTATATATCATTTCTTTTAAAATCTAGTTTTTCAGCCAAATGGAATAGAAAAAAAAGTTTAGGGTTAATTTATGGTAAAAACAGTAATTGCAGTCGCTGAATGTAAATCATATAATTCAGATACAGTAGCTATGGCGATGAAGGATTGTCTAAGTCATTTAGGGGGATTAGATTCCATAATATCCTCAGATGATAAAGTTTTACTTAAACCTAACATGCTCCAGGCAGCCCTACCTGAAGAAAATGTAACCACCCATCCAGCAATAGTTGAAGCAGTGGCCCAGGAAGTGTTGGATAGGGGAGCCACTCCTCTTATAGGGGATAGTCCGGGAGGAAAGTTTAAAGATATGGAAAAATTCTGGAAACTTACTGGATTTAAAGCTGTTAGTGAAAAATTAGATGTTGAATTGGTTAATTTTGAATCAGCTGGTTTCAATATACTTAAGAGAAATGGGAGAAAATATCCTATTTGCAAAACCGTACTAGAGAGTGATGTGGTGATAAACTTACCCAAGATCAAAACCCACAGTCTCACCATATTCACCTGTGCCTTAAAGAACATGTATGGCAGTGTGCCTGGTTTAAGTAAAGTGGATTTTCATAGAAAAAATCCCAAACCCTATGCCTTCTCTGAAAGGGTGGTGGATATTTATGCTCTAAGTAAACCTAATTTGACCCTGGTAGATGGACTTTGTGCCATGGAGGGAGCTGGACCTTCTGGAGGTGATGCTAAGCCCCTGAATATGATACTCTCCAGTAGAGATGGTTTAGCCTTGGATACCTATATCTGCCATATTTTAGGTATGACGCCCTCTAAAGTTGCTTCAAATAGGATTGCAATACAACAAGGCTTAGGAGAAGGTGATATTAATAACATGGACATAAGAGGATGGCAACCACCGATTATAGATGATTTCAAATGGCCTTCTAATATATATTATAGTTTGGAAATGGTGCCATCCTCCCTGGCCCGGGCTATCATGAAATTATGGTGGTCTCGGCCTGCTATTAATCAAAAAAAGTGCCAAAATTGTAATGTGTGTGTAGAAAGCTGTCCCGTAGAATCCATGCAATCTGGGGCACTAGTACCAGAAATCAATTATGAGCACTGTATTAATTGTCTATGCTGCATGGAATTTTGCCCTCACCAAGCATTTTATGAGAATAAAAGCAGCTTATATAGTTTCATATCCCGATTTTTAGATTCAGATAAATTTTAAAATATTTAAACCAGTTAGATAAGTTCTTTACTCCAAGGGGTTTTATTATTGACTAATCCCTTATGAAGTTCTTATTTCTAATTATTTTAGGAAAAAACATCCCCACCTTTTTCTTATATTCTAAATATTCATCAGCGAATTCCTTCTCCAGAATATATTTCTCTTCAATCAGGGCTTGGAAAAATATAGCTATGATCACCAGGGTCAGCACATAAAAGCTGTAGATACCTCCCCAGATTAAAAACCAACCAATAATAAAAATTATCCCTGCTGCATATTGAGGATGTCTTACTAAGCCATAGGGGCCAGTAGTTACCAGTTTAGATGGTTTTACCAGATCTGAACGAGTCCCCTTTCTTTTAAAGTATAGCATGGGATAAACTCTCAAGGCCATTCCTATTATGGCTAGAGGTATCCCTATCAGGTACTGCAGATAAAAATTTTCCAATCTTGGTTGGGGAATGAAAGGAATAACTAAAACCATAACCCCTAGAAACAGTATACCTGTAAGCATAAGTGTTAGCCTAAAAACTTTACTTTCTATTCCTTCTGATTTAGTAACCATCCATGAAGTGAAAATGAAAAGGACGGCTGCTAGTAGAGCATATAAGATTATCCACCTTAGCATACTTTAACTCTTAATACAATTATCAGA
Organism: Methanobacteriaceae archaeon; assembly: GCA_003558085.1. Classification (GTDB taxonomy): domain Archaea; phylum Methanobacteriota; class Methanobacteria; order Methanobacteriales; family Methanobacteriaceae; genus Methanobacterium_F. The sequence continues at coordinate 20,898 of PWMT01000144.1, read as the reverse complement.
TTCATATTTGGTTTTTATACTCATTTTTTTAGTTTTTGAAGTGATTTTGCTATATTTAACACACCATTGTATCGATTTTGGTAGTATTTAAGACGTTCCATATTGGTCCTGAATTTTTCCCGGGTTAATACCTGCTCAAGAACTTTTTTAAAATTTTCTTGGTGAATTGTCCCCAAGGGTAAAGATATGCCCGCCCCATGTCTTTCTATAGTTTTTAAATTAAATCTCTGCTCTGGTTGTAATGGAAAACCTACCACTGGAGTTCCAGAGGCAATAGCAGTTTGAACACTGCCCTGTCCTCCATGAATTATAACGCAATCTACTAAGGGCATTATTAGATGAGAGGGCAGATATTTCTTAATTAAAATATGGGGATATTTCTGGACAGGTTTCTTATGATAGGTGGAAACAAAAACAACCCTTACCTCCATATCCTTCAGGGTGGAATATGCTGATGAAATATAATCTGGGCGGCTGGATGTAAGGGCCACATATACCTTTGGCTTATCTGTATTTAGAAATAATTTAACATCATCAGGTATTTGGCCAAATAATTTGGCATAAATGGCACCAACATACTTCAGCTGAGGGTCCCGACTATAGAAATTCGGTTTTTCAGGTGTCCAATTTTCCATTTCATTTTTAGGAATCCCCAGTATCTCAGGAACATCTGTAACCAGGGTAAGATCCCCCATCATGAGATCAATGAAGGATTTAAAAGGATTAATATTTAATTCTTCAGCAACATCATTAAATGGCCTGGTAAAAACTTTTATCCGGGGCATTATCCAATTATAAAACCGGATTAACCAGGATTCAGGTATGGAACGTATAATTGGTTTTTCCATCATAGGAGGCCCTGGAACTCCCATTCCCTTTTCAAATATAGGTGGAACCCATGAGCCAAGATGTGTAACTGCCAGGGGGATTCTTGCTGCTCTTGTTGAAACCGCATTAGAAAGCGTAAAACCGGTTAAAACCACCTTAATATTATTCTCCTTGAAAAACTCGATTTCGGATTTAACATGTTCCCGTAGTTCATCTGCAGTATAAAATCCAAATTTGCGGATTTCTTTATCCCCACGATTAGCTGCCACAAAATCATGAGCTCTTTTACTGGTCATGATCGGTTTAACGTATTCAAATGGTATTTGCTCCTCTTTTAAAACAAATTCGTAAGTTCCACCATGGGTGGCCATGATCGGTTTCTCACCCAAATTTAATAGTTTTTTATAAACTGCAATCATACGAGAGGTTTCTGATAAATAGGCGCAATTAGGAAAACAACATATGGTCATATGATCTCCTTTTTAATCCTCAATAATCTCAATAATTATTATTGGGTTTATATGCGATTTCAATTACGGCTTATATATCCTTTTTATCAGGGCTCCCTTCTTGAAATCTTTAATACACCAATATTTGTTTGATCTCTTTTTTCTCAGTATTTATATTTAGTTTTTTCTTATTCTCGTACCCTCCAAAAGAATATTAACCAGCTAAAAGTTAGAATTAAAATTAATCGCTGGAAGATCCCGGCAAGATCACTTAAATTGAACATTAAAAAGGTTAAAATAATTACACTCAAGCCTACTAAAAAAAAGTCAAAATAGTCTAAATTTTGGTTTCTCCTAGGGCTTTTAAATGCAGCATACCCAAAAAAAAAGTTAGATTCAGAATCCAAGCATTTTTATCTTATATTTTTAATTTTTTTTTTGCAGGTAAAAGTAATCTACTACTTTTTTTAAAATAAACCTATTTGCTAAAAAGACTATAGATTCCAGGTATGGCCAATATTAAGGATATAATGATTATCAACCATCCATAGAACTCCCAATTATAAACTGGCCAATAATGGGCTATTAAAGCACCCAAACCCACTCCAAACAAAAATTTAGTAAAGATTATGCTATATATTACCTTTAAACTTTCCTTGGGAAATTTTTTAAAAACCCATTTCATTTTATTTGACCTCCTGAACAGGGAAATACTTTTTTATATGAATTTCACTATTAAATTAATAAATAAGTAATATATAAGGCCTTCTTTTTTTTTCTGATTCCACTTTCAGGGTAATTAAATTATTTACATAAATTATATGATTGTAGAATAACATAAAATTTTCATGTAAATCATTTCACACCTTAAGAGAAACTATTCCTTATATTCAATGGGGGGGTTAATTATATGCAAGTAGTTAAAGAAGTTGTAAATATTAAGACATCTCAAAGAGTGGAAATAGTAGATATAACTCCAGATATAGAAAAAATAGTCCAGGGATGTGCAGTTACTAAGGGTTTAGTTAATGTTTTCTCCCGTCACTCCACTTCAGCTATAATCATCAATGAAAATGAGCAGCGATTATTGAGAGATATTAAAAATTCTTTGGAAACTCTCATACCTCAAAATGAGGATTATGCTCATAACATTATTGATAATAATGCTGATTCCCATCTTAGAGGAGTTTTAATGGGCGGAAGCCAATGCATACCTTTAGATAAAGGTAAATTAGAGCTAGGTACCTGGCAGAGTATATTCTTTGTGGAGCTGGATGGTCCTCGCAATCGAAAAGTCAATTTAACTGTAATAGGAGATTAAGAGTATATTTTATATCTTAAATTCTTTAAGATAATCAAACCCCCTATAAGATTATCTTTAAGGGGGGCAGGATATAATCATATAATTTTAAAGATAGGATTAACTTTCAAATCTTAACTCGAAAGCCACTACTGGGTATTCGAGATGGAAGTTGCTTATAACTTCCGGGTGTAGTTCTCCAAAAAATCCAAGTATAGGGGTATGATTTTCATTAGAAACAGTTTTTACTTTAGCGCAGCGTCCAGAAATATAAGAAGGATGTTCATACGAATCTATTTCCATCTCATATCCTAGATTTTCAAAAAAAGCTGCTACTGTAGATTTAATTTCAGTAAAATTTGCATGGGAGTGCGTTACTGCAGCAGCAATTTTTTTAAACACTTGGGTACAGGTCTCTTCATGAGGGTCTAAGTAGAGCACGTCACCAACTTCAAAAATCTTTTGGGGTAACTCTTCGTGTTTATTATCCTCTAAAAATTCCATCAAACCATTTAAAAGACTTTTACGGATCATGGTCCGATCCTGAGATATGGGCTGTGCCACTTCCACCCTCTCATTTTCTTCCAATCTTAAACGATGATAATGGTTCTCTTCATTGGTTAACATCAAACTCATTACTTCTTGATACCCCAAGCCTATCATGATATCCCTTAATATATTGTCGCTAGAGTACCAATTATTGGTTTGGGCAATGGTGGCGATATCTGGTAAGTAGGAGTGTATATTATTGAAACAATACTGGATAGCAATATTTTCAATCAAATCAACTTCATGTAATATATCCTGGCGATAGGCAGGTACCAATACTTTTAACTCCTGAGGAGATATTATCTCTGCATCCATACGCGATCGATTTAATAACTCTCGTATATTCTCTTCATTTAATGTTAGGCCTGTAATTTGCCTTACTTTTTCCACCTGAACCAACCTTTTTTTAGGATCTAAATCAGGGGTTTCCATGATCTTATCTGGATAAACTATTTCTAAACTTTTTATTTTGCCACCAGCTTCTGCAAAAGAAGTGGAAATGATATTCAGTGCCTGGTTAACTGCTTTTAAATCAGTACCAGTAACATCAATTAGGATGTTTTTAGTTTTTTCAGTTAATTTAGTTAATTCTCCATTGATAATAGGGGGTAAAGAAAGAACTTGCTTATTTTTATCCACAATCAAGGGATATCTTTCATATTTATTAACTAAAGTAGCATATTTTTTTCCAGTCTCATGGTATTCTAGAATTTCAGCGGGAGTCATCTCCTCCTCAACATCCAGGGGAATGAAACTATTCTCTTGGGGAAGAGTGGCTTTATAGTAAAAGGGAGGTTCTATTACATCCAAATTATGTATACCAATGGCTACTTTTTTTCGATCCCTTCCAATTACCCAGTGCAGGTCTTCCTGAAAATCCATAACTTGTTTGAGTTTTTTATCATCCATAGTGATATTTTCTACCACAGCAAAACTGATGTAAGGACGAATATGCTGTAATTTTTCATCTACAAAGACCTTCATATTAGATTTTTTCTGAGAGTAACAGGGCAATCCTTTTTCTATACCTAAAAAACCCTTCAAACTACGAGCTACACCTTCAACTGATAGTTGATCAGGCCGGTTAGGAAAAAATTCTACTTTAAAATTGTTATCTTCAAAATCTTCTATATCGCTTCCCATCATAGGAAGTACTTCCAGTAACTTATCTGGGCCTATATTTACTCCTAAATCTACTAAGTCCTGATAATCGAAAGTTATAACCGGCATTATTTTTCTCCCAATTCTAATTTTTTATTTTAAAGTCCAAATAACATTATAAAAAACACAGATTCCACTGTAAAATGCAACGACCTGTGGTAAAGATGACTGTCATCATTTCCAGATATTTCATAGAAAATATCTACTAACAAATGAATCAGAGCCCCTATAAAACCTATAGAAAATGATAGAAAAATTAAAGACAAAACCAAAAAGTGGAATACAGATTCTATTAACTCATGTATTAACCATAGGCGTATGTTAGATGAAACACTATGTTGTAGGATACCAGCTAAAACAATGTAAAAATCAAAAAATAAACTCCACAATATTCTAGTATGGATTTCATCACTTATAGCTAGAACCAATGCTACATAAAACCACAATAATTCCATTATTTTTCACCAGGGATAAGCATCTTTTTGGGGGCATACTTAATTTTATAAGGGGATATGTTTATTATCTAATTAGCTAGTATTATAACTCAAATTTATACAAATACATATATCACTTTGCTATAAATCCTATATATTATTTTAATGGTGTAAGAAACCAGAAAATCAGGAGAATATTTATCCTTTTTAAGAATGATTTAATAGATTATCATCTTCTATAAATAAAATCTTTCCTATAAATCCAACAGGAGAAACATATGACTACCGATAACATTTCCAAAGATTATGATCATAAAAAAGAAGCAAAATGGCAGAGAAGGTGGCAGGAAACTAAACTATACCAGTTCAGGGGAGATGACACCCGCCCCTCATACATAATTGACACCCCACCTCCTTATCCTACGGGGTCCATACATATAGGACATGTACTCAATTGGGTATTTATGGATATAATAGCTCGATATAAACGAATGAGAGGGTATGATGTATTATTTCCACAGGGTTGGGATTGTCATGGTCTACCCACTGAAGTAAAAGTAGAAGAAACCTTCAATATTAAGAAAAATGATGTTTCCCGGGAAGAATTCAGAAAAATGTGTATCGACTTAACCAGTAATAATATTGAAACCATGAAAAGCCAAATGCAAAGTATAGGCTTCTCCCAGGACTGGAACAGAGAATATGTTACCATGACCCCGGAGTATATGAAAAAAACTCAGCTTTCTTTTTTGAAGATGAAAGATCAAGGATTAATTTATCAGGGGATACACCCTGTAAATTGGTGTCCTCGTTGTGAGACGGCCATTGCCTTTGCTGAAGTGGAATATAAAGATAATGAAACATTTTTAAATTATATTACCTTCCCCACTGAAGATAATCAAGAAGGTATGATGATAGCCACCACTCGCCCTGAACTATTATCGGCCTGTGTAGCAGTAGTAGTGCATCCTGAAGATGAACGCTATCAGTCTTTAAAAGGTAAAAAAGTTCAAGTTCCTATTTACAATCAAAAAGTAGAAATCATCTCGGATAGTGAAGTCGATCCTGAATTTGGTACTGGGGCAGTTATGATCTGTACCTTTGGGGATAAAACTGATGTATCCTGGGTTAATAGGCATGATCTAGATATTATTGAGGCTATTGATGAACAAGGCCTTATGACTTCTGCTGCAGGAAAATATGAAGGTTTAAGCCTAGAAGAATGTAAGGAAAAGACCATTCAAGAACTGGGAAAAAAAGGATTCTTAATAAAAAAAGAAAAAGTAGAACAAAGTGTAGGTAAATGTTGGAGATGTAAGTCTCCCATTGAAATTCTGGTAAAAAAACAATGGTTTGTAGCAGTAAAAGAATTAACTGATCAGGTAGAAGAAGCAGCCAATTCTATGGAATGGGTACCGGAACATATGAAAACCAGACTTCTAAATTGGACTGGTTCCATGGATTGGGACTGGTGTATTTCACGTCAGAGAATATTCGCTACCCCTATTCCAGTATGGTACTGTAAAGATTGTGGTGAAGTTAAACTGGCCACTGAAGACATGATACCTGTAGATCCCACTCAGGTTAAACCATCCCAGGAATGTAAATGTGGTGGAAGGGAATTTATCCCTGAAGAAGATGTGTTGGATACCTGGATGGATAGTTCTATTTCACCACTCATAATTGCTGGTTGGCCAGAAGATGATTTTGAAGAGTATTATCCCTCAAATTTACGTCCTCAGGGCCATGATATAATACGTACCTGGGCTTTTTACACTACCCTTCGCTGTAAAGCTCTCACCGGTAGAGAACCCTTTCACCAGATTGTTATCAATGGAATGGTTTTCGGTGAAGATGGACATAAAATGAGTAAATCCAGAGGAAATGTTATATCCCCTGAATCAGTTCTGGAGGATTACGGCGCAGACGCCCTTCGACTGTGGGCCTCTAATAGTCTTCCAGGGTCCGATGTTCCTTTTGCCTGGAAAGATGTTAAATATGGATATAAGTTCCTTAGAAAATTTTGGAATGCCTTCAGATTTATTAGCATACATATCTTTGAATACAAATTCCAGGAAAACCTAATAGAAGACTTAACTCCCCTAGATAGATGGATACTCTCCAAATTAAATAAATTAGTCCAAGAAGTTAGTCAATCCATGGAGGAATTTAACTTTGCCCAGATTATCAAACCAATACAGAAATTCATCTGGCATGATTTTTGCGATGAATACATAGAAGCAGTTAAATACAGACTCTACAATGATCAAGAAGATTTAAAATCCAAAAAAACTGCTCAATATACGCTAAAAACTGTCATAGAAACTTCTTTAAAACTTTTAGCTCCGATCACTCCTCACTTTTGTGATGAAATTTATCAGCATCTACATCCTGATATTAGCATTCATCAAATGCCCTGGAGTGATGTTAGAGAGGATTTAATTGATTCTAAGATAGAAAAAATCGGTAATTTAGGAGTAGAAATCATTGGAGAAATCAGAAGATATAAATCATCTAAAGGAATACCACTTAATACTCCTTTGCACAAAATCAACATTTACACTACTTCCACACAATTAATTAATACTTTAGAACCAGTATTAAATGATATTCAAGGAACCATGCGTATAGAAAATCTTAAAATTATCCATGGATATCCGGATATTAGAGAAAAAGTGGTTGAAATAACTCCTTTAATGAATAAAATCGGTCCAGAATTCAAAGGTGATGCTCCCCAGATAGTAGCCTATATACAGTCACAGGATCCACAAGAAATTGCTTTGGTCCTAGAAGAAGAGGGAGAATTAATTATAGATGACCATAAAATTAGCCTGGAATATCTGGCCATGAAAAAAGAAATGGTAGCTGAAACCGGGGAAAAGGTAGACATCCTCCACTTGGAAAATAAAGATATAGTATTGGAAATCGTTACATAACCATCATAAAAATTCAAATTTAATTTCTTATAATATATCTAAAGGGATAGTTTTTGCAGCAGATAATATTATTGTGATTTAATGAAACTCGTGGTAGAAAAATCTTCCAGTATTAAAGGTGAACTTAAAGCACCACCTTCTAAAAGTTACACTCATCGTGGGGTCATCATCTCCTCCTTAGCTAAGGGGAACTCCCTATTAAGAAATCCTCTAGAATCAGAAGATACCTGGGCTTCCCTGGAATCCTGTCGTTTAATGGGAACTAAGATAGATCAGGGAACTGGGCACTGGCAGGTAGAGGGTACCAATGGTAAATTGAAAACACCTACTAATGTGGTGGATGTTAAAAATTCAGGTACTACTCTACGTCTTATGACTTCAGTGGCAGCATTAGCTCCTGATTATACTATTTTAAGTGGTGATGATTCTTTAAGAAACCGACCCATGCAAGATTTATTAGATTCACTGCAAGGTTTAAATGTAAATGCCTTTTCCAGTAGAATGAACGGAAAACCACCTATCATAGTTGAAGGTGGATTCAAAGGAGGATTTACAACCATACGGGGTAAGGTGAGTTCTCAATTCATTTCATCTATCCTGATAGCTGCACCACTATCCCAAGAGGGAGTGGAATTAAAAGTAGAGGGAGAATTCATATCCCGGCCTTACGTGGACATGACTCTGGATGTGATGGAAAAATTCAAAGTTAAAGTGGATTATGATTCGAATAAATCTATTTTCTGGGTGGAACCCCAGTACTATCAGGGAAAAGATTACACCATTGAAGGAGATTACTCTTCAGCATCTTATCTGGTGAGCGCTGCTTCTATTTTAAAAGGAAACCTGACCATTAAAAATCTTTTTCAAGATTCTAAACAAGGTGATAAGCTAATCTTGAATATAGTTAAGGAAATGGGAGCGTCTGTTAAGACTTTTAAAGACAAGGTGAAGATTAGTAGCACCGGGGAATTAGAAGGAATAGAGGTAAACTTAAAAAATGCCCCTGATCTTTTACCTACCGTGGCCTCCTTAGGGGCAGTAGCAAAAGGTACCACTAAAATTAGTGGAGTGGAACACGCTCGTTATAAGGAAACAGATCGTATCCATAATTGTGCCCAGGAATTAGCTAAACTAGGGCTGAAGGTAGAACAAAAAGCAGATGGGATGATAATCAAAGGAGGAGTTCAATCAGGAGTGGTTAACTCACATGGAGACCATCGCCTGGTCATGGCCTTAAGTTTAATTGGCCTGAAAGTGGGAATAATCATTGAAAATGGCCATGTCTATGATGTATCCTTCCCTGACTTTCCCCAAGTAATGACTAGTTTAGGGGGGCAGATGAAACTGCAGGCATAAGAGACCCCTACTCACATAGTTTAATGATTTATACTTAGGGAATTATTTTTTTTAAGATTAATCTTACTAGTAGGATAATTGATTTAAACTTAGGAGATTATGGTTAAGAGTAATAATATATTAGGGTGATAGTTTAGGTAAATAAGTTAAAATTTTTCAAGTTAATTATAATAAGCCATTCCAATAATTACATTAATGAATATAAAAGACCAGAATTAATTTACTTTTACTTTCTCCAAAAACCAGTGGGGAGATAACATGAGCCGAAAAAATAAAGAAACCAAAGTGGTTATCTTTGGTGATTATAATTCAGGTAAAACCACTACCTTAGATAATTTGTGTGAGAAAAAAGTTAAAGTAGAATACCAGGGCACCACCATATCCTTGGATTATGGAAATACGATGGTTAATGGAAAAAAAGTGCATCTTTTTGCATCTCCTGGCCAGGAAAGATTCCAATTCATGCGAGAAATACTATATAATGGTATAGATGCAGCTATTGTGGTGGTGGATGTCTCCCAAGGTATCAGTTCCAGGGAAAAGAAGATCATGGAACATTTGGAGTTAAATAAAGTTCCTTATGTGGTTTTTGCCAATAAACAGGATTTAGGATTAAAAGAATTGAACCTGGATTCTGCACTAAACATCATTCCCACTATCGCCTTACAAGGTAAGGGCTTACAGCAGGGACTGGAAACATTACTGAGCATGCTTTAGAGGATCCATTTTAATTATTTAGTAGATTCCCCCATATTTTTTTTAAATACATATTTATTTTTTTAAATCAAGGTAGAGATAGCAATGAGAGAAAGTATACTTTATACCATAAATGCTTTGAAGAAAATTTATAAACTAAGGATTTTTGAAGAAGGAGATCCTTATCGTGTTTTGATTAGAACTATACTTTCCCAGCGCACTCGAGATGAAAATACAGATAATGCAACTGCTAAACTATTTGCTAAATATTCTTCTATAGAGCAGATTGGCCAGGCTAGACCGGAAGATCTGCAAAAATTAATAAAATCAGCAGGTTTTTATCGTGTAAAATCCCAGAGAATAAAAGAAGTATCTCAAATTATAAGGGATGAATATCAGGGGAAAGTTCCAGATACTCTGGGCGAACTACTCAAATTACCTGGGGTGGGCCGTAAAACAGCTAACTGTGTTTTAGTTTTCGGATTTCAAAAGCCAGCCATTCCAGTGGATACTCATGTTCATCGCATCTCTAATAGATTAGGCTGGGTGCATACTAAAAATCCTGATCAAACCGAAAAAGAACTGGAAGATTTAATTCCCGAAGAGTATTGGATAGAGTTAAATGATTTATTGGTTCAATTTGGACAGGACATATGTCGTCCTATAAATCCACAACATGAACGATGTCCAATCAGTGAACAGTGTACCTATTATCAAGAGATTATTAAATAATAAAAAAAATAATTAATCAGAAAACTGTTATGAGAAACTTATCAAATCATAAAAACTGATTAATCAAATAATTTACATATTAATTTTCTGATTTTAAACCAGCTATTTCTTGTGCAAAGGCACTTAAAACTTGACTAGATAGTCCTTCTAAGAATTTAAGAGAACCAGCACACTCATGTCCTCCACCATCAATACCTGCTTCAGGTATTTCATCTGCTAGTTTGCTTATTATTTCATTAAGGTTGAAACTATAAATGTAATTAACTTCATCAGTAGCTCTTATAACCCCAAAATCAGGTCCATAGGCCAGAGTAATTATTGCTTTTCCGTTTTGGTTTTCCTGTACCATGTGGTCATGTACAAATCCACAGGTTTTACCTGGAGCAGGGAAAGTGAAACGATGAGAATACTTTTCCACATCTAAAACATTGAATAGAACCCCATTAGGGAGCTCTTTAGACTTTAAATTAGGTAAAGCTGCTTTTAACTGATTTTTTACTCTTCTTTGGTATTCTTGATATAATGCTTCTACTAAGGCCTTATGTTTGTCCTGATTATCCAGGGCAAGTAGGGTGTCAATGATACCCCTTCCATTCATGAAGCGGAGAAAATAGGCTTCAAAATCAATACATGATGCGATTCGATCCAATTTTTCCAGATCATATCCATTATCTTGTGCTAGTTTCAGATATTGATCTACTTCAGCAGCTTGAGCATGATCACCTACAGCAGCAATAGCTGGCAAATGCTTAAGGTTATCCTGCATATCCGGATTGATCATACAAGCCAATTCCACTGAAAGGGCACCAGCAGTGATCTGTGAATCCCCACCCACCAGGTAAGGATTTACATGTGAATCCACGTATTCATCTACCACCACCTTTCCTTCCTTAACTTCTCCAGGATAGTGATGATCAATAACCACGATTTCAATATCATATATTTTAGCTTTGATCAAAGCCAATATATCTTCTTCAGTGGATCCATTATCTAATAGTACGATTAAAGGCAATTTTTGGCCATGCCTTTCCCGATCTTCCAATGCAAATGATAAATCCTTAACCACATCCTCTAATTCATAAAAAGGGGCTTTACTAGGCGCTCTCTTAAAATAATGCCATTCAGCATCACTATGTGGATTTATTTCTTTTAAAAGAGGAATAACCGCCTTTTCCATAGCTACCCCTGCACAAATACCATCAGCATCTGCATGATGACGGACTAGAATGGATCGGCCATCAAACACAGCACGGCGTATAGCCTTAGATGCTTCTCTCATTTTAGGTTTTAATTTATTTAAAATATCACTTTTAATTAAAAAATCAACATCTTCTGGCTCGGCCCGCTTATCAATGGCGTCATCTATTAATTTACGACTTTCATTTGCTGCTTCTCCTTCTAGTAAATCAATAGATTCGGATTCAATTTGTATCTTACCACTATGCAGGTTTACCTCACCCATAACTTCCACAATATCTTCCATATTGATATGGGGATAGACTCTTACTCCAGGTTCATCAAATGCTGCAACCCAAGTGGTATTGGTTTCATCGGAGATGGTGAAGATAGTTGGTCCAGAGGTTTGCTGGATCTGTATAACTTCACCTACAATACGTACATTTTGGCCTATGCTTTCCTGATCAATTTCATCAATTTTAGTTCTAGGTAATTCCTTTTTTAATTTTACCAGCTCATAATCACCTTTAATATTAGCAGGTCCTAAATCAACTTCCCCTTTCTGAGGTTTTAATTCACTAACCTTTACCAGTATATCGTCTCCAACTTTATGTTTAGGCTTTCCGGTACGCATTAATCCCCAGACCTGATTATTCAAACTTACAAAGATTCCATAATTCTCCACTCGACTAACCCGGCCCTTATAGATAGAACCTACCTCCAGATCACTCATTTCACAGGCAGGATGCAGTACATATACCAGTTCTTTTCGCTGGCATTGCTCACAGTAATCAGCTCGGCCTTGGATTAGTTTTCCACAGGCAGTACATACATTTATTTCTCCTTTCCCTTCACAAATAGGACAAGGTTCTGTCATTTCAATTTCACCTTTACCTTTACATTTTTCACAGGGCACGTCCTGATCTTCATCTAAATCAAATTTTTGTCGGGCCTGATTAGAAATGCCTTTAAAATGATCTTTTATTTCTAAGGGTTCCTCTAATCCAGTTCCCTTACATGATTCACATTCAATATAATCTTTAATTTGATAACCTTTACCTTTACAATCTATACAATTTTTATACATCGTTAACCTCTCTTATCTGAAATAAAGTCATCTCAAAAAAAAAGAATTTCTTAAGATATGATTAATTAGGATAAACCCTTAAATTTATCAGGGTTTTGATTCACCAGGGCTTCTTTTTGCTCTTTATAAGTTAAAGCTTCCTGCATCAATTGATTGGCTAATACTAAATTTTGATTTCCAGCTCCAATTCTCTTTGCCTGGAAAAATTGGGCTGCACTTCTAAGTTCGGATGTTGCATTTAATTTAGCATCGATTTCTAATATAGTTAAATCTAAATATGTAATGAAAACATCATTTTGGGAATTTTGAGCATATACCAGTGCCTCTGAAGCAGTACTCCGGGCCAGGTTAAATTCATTGGTGGCGCGATTAGAATTCTCAATAGCACTTTCTGTTCTAAAATTGTTTAATTCTTGAGCAGCTTGATTATAGTAATCGTCACCTTTCATCATATGATCATTGATTTGAGGTGTTAGTTGTTCAATATTGTTTATATCTGATTCGATACAGCCACATATAAAAGTAATCAATATTAAGAACAGTAGCACACTAAATTTGGCCTTCATTATTCCCACTTACTTTATTATTTTTTTCTGTAACTACTCTAAATTATTTTATCATTACTACTTTATCTTCTTATAAATTAGAAGGAGACTATAAACTTAATCATTATAAGTGATTATACAGTTTATTCTTTATATTTTATCATAATAACTTTTATCCTAATATTAAGCTTAAGGAATTGAAAATATCCATATTATTCAAAGAATAATGCCCTTAAAATATTTAAATGGTCAAATAAAATTTAAATAAATTTTATTATAAAAAATAAATAAAGGAATTTAAAAAAAATAGCATATTTTATTAAGAATGCCATAGTCCATGAATATTACAGTATTCTCTGACCTTAATTGATGAGTCTTCTGGGATAACTAATTTAAATTCAGTTTCAGGTTTATCTCCCGGCTCAAAGAATTTAATATAGCTTTCTCCATCGATTATTATTTGCACCCACTCGATATAGTGGTTTTCATCCATAGGGTGAGTATCTTCACCTATTTTTACTTTAATACCCTCTTCAGTTTTTTCTAGGATTGGTATATGTTTTTCTGGTCCCATATCAGTTTGACGTTCGATGAGAAGTTCCATGGGTTGTTGGCAGCATACTAATTCACCTTCACCGCCATGTAATATTTCCACTATGTTACCACATATATTACAACGATATATTTCATTAATTTTTGTCATAGACGACCTTTGGTATTAACTTAATATTCTTCACATAGTATTTCAAAGTGTTTGGTTCCGTGATCACAGGAAGGACACTCTTCTGGTGGGGTGGTTCCTTTGTGTAAGTATCCACACTTACGACAAGCCCATTCCACTTCCTGATCTTTTTCAAAGACAGTTCCAGATTCCACTATATCGAGTAATTTTATATATCGTCTTTCATGATGTCCTTCTGATTTAGCTATACTTCTTAAACGATCTGCAATATCAGGAAATCCTTCTTTATCTGCTACATCGGCAAATTCAGGATACATTTCAGTATTTTCATAATGTTCTCCATCGATAGCTGCTTGAAGGTTTTCTGCAGTATCTCCTAGTGTGGTTGGGGCTTGAGCTACTATTAAAATATTTTCTAAGGTTTCATCTACTTTTTCTTTAAATTTACTAGTAGCCTTATCTTTCATTTCTTTTACCAGATCTCCTAATATGTTAGGTGTTTCTGCTTCCTGAATTTCCTCTATATTTTCATCAACTTTATCTTTCAATTCATTGATATGTCTAAACAACCATTTAGCATGTTCTCGTTCTTGATCAGCAGTGGCGAGAAATATATCAGATATCTGCGGATATCCTTCTTTTTTAGCGACTTTTGCATAGAAAGTGTATCGGTTCCGGGCTTGACTTTCTAAAATAAAGGCCAAAGTTAACTTTTCTAAAGTTCTTAACATTTAATCACCTCTAACTAATGTCTATGATTATATTTGTTCAGGATTATATAATAAATTTTTGTTAATCTTCAACTAAAACCATAAAACATTAGTTTTAGTTAGCTTTTGGAGAATCTTTATTATCAAATTAAACAAAACACTATTTTAAAGAGTTTTAATTATATTTTAGTCTTATCTGGTTAATTTGGGTGGTTTAAATCTAAATATTTGGGCATTAATCGCCACTATGACTGTACTTAAGGACATGAAGATAGCCCCCATAGCTGGAGTTAAAATTATCCCTTGTCCAAAAAGTATGCCAGCAGCTAAAGGAAGGGCAACTGCATTGTATCCACTGGCCCATAATAGATTTTCCCACATCTTGCGATAGGTAGCAGAAGATAAATCTAATAAGGCCACCACATCTAGAGGATTACTTCTAACCAAAATTATATCAGCAGTTTCCATGGCTACATCTGTACCAGCACCGATAGCTATTCCCACATCGGCCTGAGCTAAAGCAGGAGCATCATTTACTCCATCTCCAGTCATGGCAACTTTAAGCCCCCTATCTTGGATTTCTTTTACTTTTTCTGCTTTTTCTTTAGGGAGAACCTCGTAGAAATATTCATCTAAATTTAATTTTTCAGAAACCCACTTGGCCACACCTTTAGTATCACCAGTGAGCATAATACAGGTTATACCTTTATTTTGAAGTTTTTTTATAGCTTCAGCTGATTCTTCTCTAATAACATCTGCCAGGGCTATACAACCTACTAGTTCATCATCAATTAATACTAATACCACGGTTTTTCCTTGAGAGAAAAGATCTAAAACTTGTTCATCTTCCAATTCTATTCCTTTATCTTTTATAAAACCAGGACTGACTATTTGCACTTTATTTCCATCAACTATACCTGAAGCTCCTTTTCCTGGTAAAGACTCAAAATCCTCTACTGGAAATGTTCCTTCCACTGCAGATACTATGCCTTGGGCTATAGGATGTTCAGATTTTGATTCGACTGAGGCAGCATACTTTAAAATATCTCCTTCATCGAATTCTGAGCCGAATGCATAAACATCACTAACTCCTAATTCTCCCCGGGTTAAAGTACCAGTTTTATCAAATATTACGGCTTCAATATCTTTTGAATCTTCAAAATTACTTCTATTTTTAATTAAAAACCCATTTTTGGCCGATATGGATGTAGAAACTGCTATAACTAATGGTATAGCTAATCCAAGGGCATGCGGACATGCAGTTACCATAACAGTGACGGTTCGCTCTAAAGAGAAGGCAAAATCCATATTAAAAATTGCAAACCACACTATTAAAGTTAAGGCTCCTCCTCCCAGTGCAACAATGGTAAGCCATAAACCAGCCCGGTCAGTTAAATCCTGAGTATCAGATTTTGCTTCTTGAGCTTGATTAACTAAATCAATTACCTGGGATAGGAAGGAATCTTCACCTTTTTTTTCTATTTCAATGGTTAGGGAACCTTCACCATTTATGGAACCTCCAATGACCTCATCACCAACTTCTTTATCTAAGGGTGTGGATTCACCAGTAAGCAAGGCCTCGTTAATAGAACTTTTGCCCTCTATTATTTTCCCATCAGCAGGTATTTTTTCACCAGGTTTAACCACCACTTTATCCTTTATCTGGAGAGATTTAAGAGGTACATCCTCCACTTTACCTTCTTCATTTATACGATGAGCTTTTTTAGGTAATAATTCAACCAATTTTTCCAGGGCTTTAGATGCACCTTGAATAGATCTCATCTCTATCCAGTGACCCAGGAGCATGATATCTATTAGAATTACCAGTTCTGGAAATAAATCCATGCCAGGAAGTCCAAAGAAAACTGCTGCACTATAACTATAGGAGACAATGATAGCTAAAGCTATCAGGGTCATCATACCCGGTCTTTTTATTTTTGATTCTCTGATTAAACCTTTTATGAAGGGATAACCTCCGTAAATAAATACTATAGAGGCTAAAATGAAAAAGATAAAGCGATCACCAGGAAACGTCATTAACTCTGTTATACCTAATGGTTCTTGAATAAGAGGAGATAATAAAAATATAGGTACGGTGAGTATTACGGATACCAAAAATCTTCTCTTATAATCCTCCATCATATGTTGGTGATGGGAGCCATGTTTGGGTGCAGATTCTTCATCCAGGTGAGAATCATGGTCTCCATTATGGTTATCGCTAGAAGATGCATCATTTTCAGTGGCTTTATTATCTTTATCCTTTTGGTGGTCATGATCTGGTTGAGAATGATGTTTACTATGATCTTTTTTATTATTTTTCTCTCCATTATCTGGGGATTTCATTTAAAAAAACTCCATTTTTTTTTAAATGTATTATTAATTATCAGGAATTAGAAATTGTTTTAGGATCTAAATATGTTAATATATCTTCTATTTGGGTGCTAGGATTTTTACAATCTTCATCTGAGCATAAATAAGCGGTGCATTTATTATCAACAGGTTTTTTGGCTTTTAAAGATTCATTGATTTGGAGAAGCCATTCTAGTTCTGAATCTTTATCTTTTAGGATAAGGGTCAGCTTAGGTAGGAAATATTTTCCTAGAATTAGGGGTATTTCTCTGGATTTAGGTTCATCTTCTGGACAGGAAATTACTAGATTCCAATAGGGTCCCCATTCAAAGTCCAGGGCATTGATAAATTGGGTGTGAGCCAGTTGCGATTTTTTGATTTTAGGGGAAAAATGATCTATATTCTTTATAGCATATTCTTTTAATTCCAGATTCTCAATTAAAAGACTAATTTTTAATAAATTTAGGGTTTGTATGGAGTTTCCAGAGGGTATAGCACTATCAAAACTTTCTTTTTTTCTTATAAGTATCTTTTCTCCATCTTCAGGAGTAAAATAGAAACCACCTTCTTCTATATCGAAGAAGTATTTAAGTAGGGATTGGTTCAACTTATAAGCTGCAGCTAGATATTTATCTTTAAAATTAGCCTGGTATAATTCCAGCAGCCCCCATATAAAAAAAGCGTAATCATCAAGATATCCGGTAACTGCACTTTCACCATCTCGATAACGATGCATCAATCTCTTATCAGCACACATCTCCTTTAAAATAAAATCTGCTGCACTTTCTGCAGCTTGAAGATATTTTTTTTCATTTAATACTTGAGCACCTTTAGCTAAAGCAGCTATCATCAGACCATTCCAATCAGTCAATATTTTATCATCTTTATGAGGATGTATTCTTTTCTCACGCACTTTAAAAAGTTTTCCACGCCATTTATCAATCTTATCTTCCAGTTGATTTAAACTAAGGCCTTTATCTTCACAAATATCTTCTAAGGGTTTATCTTGATATAGGATGTTTTTACCGGTTTTCTCACCCGTAGATTCATCCAAAAAATTACCTGCTTCCTTTATATTATATATTTCCATCATAAGCGGTGCATCATCTTCAAGAACGTCTTCTATTTCTTTTTTACTCCATAAATAAAATTTACCCTCCACTCCTTCACTGTCAGCATCCTCGGCAGAGTAAAATCCGCCCTCAGATGATCTGAGATCTCTTAAAACGTATTCGAATATTTCTCGAACTCTTTTCTCATAAGATTTATCCCCGCTGACTTGAAATGCCTCGAGATAGGCTAAGGATATTAAACCCTGATCATAGAGCATCTTTTCAAAATGAGGCACTATCCATTCTGGATCTATTGCATATCGGTGAAAACCAAAACCGACATGATCATAGATACCTCCCTGTTGCATCTTATCCAGGGTTTTTTTAACCATGTTCCAGGCTCCCATATCTAAACTACGCTTCCAATATCTTAATAAAAAGTAAAGATTATGGGGGGTGGGAAACTTTTGTAACTTTCCAAAACCACCATTAATCTCATCAAAAGTATCTTTTAGACCTTGAAAGGTTCTCTCAAAAATATCTTCAGGGATATCCTCTTTTTTTTCCACCTGGGCGGTTTTCTCTAAGACATTCACGATCTGCTCTGCAGACTGCTGGGCTTCTTGAGGATTGTTTCTCCACAGAATTTCAACTTTTAAAATCAAATCTTTAAGACCTATACTACCATAACGGCTTTCTTTTGGAAAATAAGTTCCTGCAAAAAAAGGTTTCCCTTCAGGAGTTAAAATTAAGGTTAAAGGCCATCCACCACTGCCAGTCATCATCTGACAAACATGCATATAAGTACTGTCAATATCTGGTCGTTCTTCCCGGTCAACTTTAACCGGTACAAAGACTCTATTGATCATTTCTCCTATTTCTGGATCTTCAAAAGACTCATGGGCCATTACATGACACCAATGGCAGGTCGAATAACCAATAGATAAAAAAATAGGTTTATTCTCTTTTTCAGCCTTTTCAAATGCTTCATCTCCCCATGGATACCAATCAACGGGGTTATGCGCATGTTGCAGTAGATAAGGACTTTTTTCATTAATCAAATGATTTTCATATTCTTTTTTTTCTGTAGAGACCATTTAAATTCCTCATTTTTCTTAATTAGTCCTAAATTTAATTTTTATCTCTATAGTCAGGGGTTTACATTTATTTCAACATAAACTATGTAGTTAAGATAAGGTAAATTTTTCTATGATTAAAGCCACCCCCTAAAAACCGTATTTCCTTATTTTAAATTATAAATGAGGATCGAAATAAGATCAGAATATATTTTTATTATCATTATTATTTTTTTATAGTCCGATGAAAAACAGAAATACATAAACTTTTATTTAATAATACAAAAATCAAAAGAATAAGCATCTTAACTTGCGGGGAATTTAATCACCAAATCGAAGATATTAATGGATGTTATAGTGAAATGGAAGATAAACTATTCCTAAAATCTGGGGAGAAATATTCTACCCAGAAAGGATTTAATTCCTCACTAATAAAAAAAATCCAGGAACTTATGATTTTCTAACCCCTTATAATAAATAAATACAATCAAATTCAGGTGGACGAATGAGTCTTATTATAACATATATTGGTAGTAAAGGCTGTGTAATGTCTGGAGATAAACGCAAAATAGCTTTTTTCGGTAATAAAACCAATCGGGAAGTATTAGAAGCTGAGCTTTACTCTGAAAAGATAAAAAATGATCAAGAACTTTATAGAAGGGCGGAAGAGTTGGAAATAAATTTAAAAGTAACTGATGATGCTGTTAAATTACGTAGCCTGGGTAAAGTAGTGGTAGGGGAGGTTAGTTCTAAAGGTTCCTTTGAAACCAAAAGACGTCGGATATATGCCACCACCAACGGATATCAAGTGATTGAATTAACTGGTTCTAATATCACTAAAATGGATAAGGGTGAAGCCTCTATAATTGTTTTTGGTAATAAATATAGTAAAAAATTGGCTTCCAAGCTACTAAAAAAATACTGGAAATCGAAAACAAGTTTAAAAGAAATAGAAAATATCTTAAAGAAAGTACATGAGGAAATATCTAAAAAAACACCTTCAGTAGGGACCTCTATAGATACATTCATTAAAAATCCCCCTTTAGATAAAAAAGAAGCACAACAGATTCTGCGAGAAACGGTGGTTAGGGATGTTAAATTATTACAGAAATGGAGGCAAAAACTGCAAAAAGATCTTTTAGAAAAAGCAGAAGCCATAAATATGGCTTCTAAAATTTTAAATGAAGGTGAAGTAGGCCGGATAGTAAAAGTGGAAGAGGATAGACTGGAAATCGTTCTAGGAAATAATGTACAGGCCTATGATATTAACTGGAAACCTCTCTCCGGTCCAGGAGAAAAGGTTTTGATGTTCACTTCCAATCCCGAGGATGTACAAGAAGGGGATATAGTGGTAATTGAAAATGAAAACCTCTGTTTAAAGCGAAATAAATCCCCATTAAGATGTGATGTTATATTATGTAGCGTAAATTGATAGGATACAATCTTTATAATTTTTAGGAAAAAGGACTGGATTTCTAATAAAAAAAATCAGGTGATAATATGGATTTAACTTTTTTAGGAAGTGGTGGCGGACGCTTTCGCTACCATAACCCAAAAGAGGATGACCGGTGGATTTAGAATTGATGATATAAGTGGGAGAAACTTACACGTAGATCCTGGTCCGGGAGCACTCATTAGAAGCTATCAGTTCGGATTAAATCCTATGAAATTAGACACGATTATCATTTCTCACTCCCATACCGATCATTATAGTGATGGGGAAGTGCTCATAGAAGCCTTCACCCGAGGCATGACTCGAAATAGAGGTATAGTATTAGGC
>PWMT01000042.1 GCA_003558085.1 Methanobacteriaceae archaeon | reverse complement strand
TTAAACTTAATACAACTCAACACCCTCCAAAAAATTAACACCCCCTAGCTAACGCTAAAAACAAAAAATAGCAAAAAATAAGAAAAAAAACCTAAAAAAAAGCCAAAAAACAATTCCCAAACTAAAATTAACAAAAGAAAATCACAAAAAAATTAAAAAATAGGCTTTGTAGAAACCCTTTTTTTTTAGTTGATTTGTGTTGATCTGTAGATGTTGTATATTGTGTTTTTGAGTTTGGTTTCTTTGTTTGATAGTTCTGTGCTTCTGCTGTGGTTTGTGCCGTTGAATTTTCTTTTTATTGCTGAAAATATGCTTTCTATATTGTTTCTGTTTATGTATATTTTGTGTCGGAATATTGTTGGGCTTTTTAGTCTGTATTGTCCTTTTTTTGCTCTTTTTTTGAGAGGTATTTGGTCAAATGCTTTGATTTCTTCATTTATGCATTTTCTTATTGGTTCTGTGTCATATGCTTTGTCTGCTACTATATATTGTGGTTTATACTTTTTGATTTGTCTTAATGCGGGTTTTGCAAATTGTGTGTCGTATTTTGGTCCACGTGATGTTTGATAATATAAAATAAGGCGTGTTTTTACGTCTATTGTTAAGTGGTTTTTTATGTAGCTTTTTCTTTCTTTTTGCCGTATTTTTGCATAATACTTGTCTGCATAGTCATTAGTGAAACCAGAGCCGTCTAATGCTATTATATCTGCTTTAATATCGTTTAATGATAATATTAAATGGTTAATTTCTCTAATTTGTTTTGAAGGTAGTCTTTTAAAAAATTTTTGGATCGTCGTAAAGTGTGGAACCTTTTTTATTCTTAAATATTTCTTAATTATGTCTGATACATCAATAAAATCAATTATTTCACGATATGTTGATTTTGTGTAAATTTTCATTGCCAATATTGTGAATAAAGCATGTTGTGAATATAAATGGTTTGAAAAAGCGTTAGAATACTTGCTTATCGCTATTTTAGCATAATAATATGTCTTTTCAATGAATTTCACTAATTTATTTTCTTTTAATCCACTATTCTTGTTTAAAAATCTTTCTAAACTTTGAATATTAGAATTTTTAAAACTAAAATCCAAAAGATTTAACTGCTTTGAAACCCCACGATAAACAGGGGAATAATAGATTTCGCTAATCATAATAATATTATTCCCCTTTCTCATTATAAATACTTTAGCAACCGTATTTAAAAATATGTAAGTGTAATTTCAAGTGAAAACAAGAAAAACCAAACCAAAAACTAACAAATTTATTTTTATTAACAAAAAAAATCCAAAAAAACCTTAATTTCAAATAAAAAAAAACATGGTTTCTACAAAGCCAAAATTTAATAATAATCGAGTAATCCCGGTTATGTGAAAAATATCAATATTAAATAAAGCTTGTTCTTTTTAAATGTTTATTCTAAATTCTAACATGAGCAATAATTAATTAATACTTTCTAAAGAATCAATTAATTAATTAATTGGCTATTATTACTTAGTTTCTAAAAAATTAATTAATTATTTAATTGGCTATTCATACTTAGCTTGGCACAGATTTGTATTCTACAGGTATTATTTCAAAATCCTAGGAATTTAGAAAATATTAATGAAAACTTCTATCATCAAATTTTATAAACTGAGGGCCACTTAATAGTAGTTGATGAAAGCTGGTTATTTAGAATTATTAGAGCAAAACCTTATCGCTGAAACTGATTACTGGTATATTATTTTAGATCCAAATCAAAAAAATTTAGGTGCCTGTTTATTAATCATAAAAAGAGACATAAAGCATTTATCTGAATTAAATAAAGCAGAATGGAAGCAATTCATCCAAATTGTTTATAAGTTAGAATACAGTCTAAAAAAGGCTTTTCAGGTTACCTTGTTCAATTGGGGTTCTTATTTAGATTCTCCCCATACTATATTACCACTTTTATATCAGCTCCATTGGCATGTTATTCCTCGTTATCAGCAGAAAGTGGAATTTCAAGATATAATCTTTCAGGATCCCTGTTTTGGAGAAAGCACTCTCACGGTTAAAGAGGAAGTAAATGTAGTCTCTTCCAGGATTAGAGCAAAAATAATAGCTAAGATTCAGGAAAAATTAAATTTAGATAAATTAAATAAGGATTAATGCGAAATTAAAAAGTTAAAAATGAATATAATTTATTCTCTTATACCTTTTTTAATTCTAGGCTTAATTTTTAGAGAATCCGTGTTTTTGGTTATTTTTGATATTTTTTTTGTAGATCTTTAAATTTCATATTATTTATATAAATGAGGGAGTATATTTCTAGTATGAATCAACTCAACTAATTAATAATAAGAGGATTCATTATTTTTAATTAATCAAGTACTTTACAAAAATTAAGGTGACAAGATGAAAAACCTTTCTCATGAGATAACTCAACGTATACGTCAAATAGCAAGACCAGTTAAAATTATGCATGTATGCGGATCCCACGAACATACCATCATGCAACATGGTTTGCGCAGCCTACTACCCCCTGAAGTAGAAGTGGTTGCCGGGCCAGGTTGTCCTGTGTGTTGTGTTCCCTCCCGAGAAATAGATGAATGCCTTCAGCTAGCTGAACAGGGAATTACTATAACTACTTTTGGGGATATGCTTAGGGTACCAGGATCAAAAAGCTCGCTACAAGAAGCTAGGGAAAATGGAGCTGATGTAAGGGTAGTTTACGGGATAAATAATGCAGTGGAGATAGCTAAAAAGATAGATAATGAGGTCGCATTTATGGCCGCTGGTTTTGAAACCACCGCCCCTACCACTGCATCTGAATTACTGGCCGGACCTCCTGAAAATTTTTCTATATTGTCCTGCCATCGTTTAATTCCCCCTGCACTAGAATTCCTCATAGAATCAGGGGAAGTTAATCTCAATGCCTTGATTGAGCCTGGCCATGTTTCCACTATCATAGGAAGCCGTCCCTATGTTCCCTTCTCTGAAAAATATGGTATACCTCAAGTTATAGCTGGCTTCAACCCCATAGATATTTTAATGGCTGTTTATATGATACTACGCCAACTCAAGGAGAATAAAGCAGTAGTGGAGAATGAATACAAAAGAGTAGTAAAAGAAGAAGGTAATGAAAAAGCTCAACAAGTCTTGGGTGAAGTATTTGATATTGTCAGTCGGGAGTGGAGAGGCTTCCCTCAAATACCCCAATCAGTTTATGAGATTCGCTCTCAATTTGCAGAATTTGATGCTAGAAAAAAATTCTCTATCCAAGTAAAAGAAGTTAAAGAGGCGCCGACAGGATGTATATGTGGACCTATACTTCGAGGAGTGGCCCGACCTGAAGAATGCAGTTTATTTAAAAAAGAATGCCATCCTTTAAATCCTATTGGGGCCTGCATGGTCTCTAAAGAAGGCACCTGTCAAATCGCATATAGATATGGTTCTTTATAAATGATTTTTTTATTAAATAAAGGATGAAAATTATCATGAAAGCAATAGCACTGGATATAGATGGTACCATAACAGATCCTTCACGTAAATTATGTTTAAGTGCATTAAAGGCCATTAGAAAATCTGAAGATATGGGATTACCAGTAATACTGGTAACTGGCAATATTCTGTGTTTTACTATGGCTACATCCATTTTAGTAGGGGCATCCGGCGGTGTTGTAGCTGAAAATGGTGGCATAATTATATCTAAAGGTGAAGTAAAGGTATTAGGGGATTATGAAAAAACAAAGGTGGCTTATGATTATCTTCAATCTCAACATGAGGTGGAGAAAGTTAATTTTTCAGATTTAAGAGTATCTGAAATTGCCTTAAAACGCACCATACCGGTGGATGTAGTTAAAGAAACCCTTAAAAATTTTGATATAGAAGTCTATGATACTCAGTTTGCTCTTCATCTTACAGATCCTCAAATAAATAAGGGATCTTCTCTAAAATTGATATGCCAAGAACTAGGTATAACAACACAGGATATAATGGCGGTAGGGGACAGTGAAAATGATATAGATTTTTTAAAGGTAGCTGGATTAAAAGTAGCAGTTAAAAATGCTGATCAGCAATTGAAGGATATAGCTGATTATGTTACCGATAATAGTTATGGTGATGGAGTTTTTGAAGCTATAGAGAGGTTTACACTATGATGGAAGAAATAGCAGAGCAGGCTTTAAAGGAAGCTCAAAAATATAGTGATAAAGCTGAAATATATTTGGAAAAAGAAAAAATAATACAGATTGAATTTCAAAAAGATCTACTGGACTTTGCTAAGGAAGAATATAATCTTGGTTTAGGTATTCGTTTAATTATAGACGATAAAATGGGTTTTTCTTATATTTCCAATTTAAATGAAGTAGTCACAGCTGTAAAAAGAGCGGTATATAATTCTAAAGCTAATGAAAAAGATTCAAACTTTTCTTTATCCCATCCAGATAAATATATTAAAGTTAAAGATATAAATGATCCTGCCTTCGATTCTCTGGAAGTAGAAGAGCCTTTATTTTTTGCCCAGACCATGATTGATACCGTTTATGAAC
>PWMT01000170.1 GCA_003558085.1 Methanobacteriaceae archaeon | reverse complement strand
ATTGTAGAAGAAGAAATACATCAGGAAGGACTGGATAAAAGCCTGTGGCAGTACTTTGCGGTGTTGACTGATACTAAAGTAACGGGAGTTAAAGGCGATGTGCGAGATTATGGTTATTTGGTGGTGCTTAGAATGGTAGAATCATTGGATGCAATGACCGCTGAGGTACCTCCTCTACCATGGAATATGATAAAAAATATTTCCCGAAAGATAACCGCTGAAATCCCAGAAGTAACTCATGTGGCACTTTCAGTGAGTGATAAACCACCTAGTAC
Organism: Methanobacteriaceae archaeon; assembly: GCA_003558085.1. GTDB lineage: Archaea > Methanobacteriota > Methanobacteria > Methanobacteriales > Methanobacteriaceae > Methanobacterium_F. The sequence continues at coordinate 16,971 of PWMT01000170.1, read as the reverse complement.
CATTGAATTTGCCTGATAAACCAATGAAATAACCATTCAATTTCTTTATAAACCAATGATAAGTGGATTATTATCAAGTTGCAATCATTTTTCTAATTAAAAGTAATGAATTAAACTATTTATATAAAATTTGGTTTTAAATACATTCATATAAAAAAATAAATCCGTATATTAGAAATTTTAATTAAAGTATAGAATCTTAGCTTCCACTTTTTAAAAAACCGGTATTAAACCTGGATTCTTACCAGTGATAGACTTTCCACCATTAGATTTTACTATAAAAGTGTTTTCAATACCTACCATTCCAACTCCTTCTATGCCTTTTTTTGGTTCCAGAGCTAAAACCATGTTCTCTTTTAAAGGCTGTTTAAAACCCTCCGCAATCACTGGTAGCTCATCCACTAGTAAACCTATACCATGCCCCAAAAATTTTACTTGATTATCCTCAAAACCCATGAAATTTTTAATAAAATCAGAGTCCAAGTCAGCCATAACTTCCCTATATATTTCTGCTGGTACACTTCCAGGTTTAAGTTGATTTGCTAGTTCATCTTGTATATTCACACATTGCTGGTGGGCATCCACTGCTTCTGGAGTTAATTGCTCAGCGAACATGTAGGTCATGGTTTTATCAGTATGGTATCCTTCCACCCCACAACCTACATCTACAAATACTAAATCTCCTTTTTTAAGTTTCCTAGCACGACTTCCAAATAGAGGCACTGCTGGTGAACCTAAATTCCCCCCAGGACTATTCAAATAAGAGGGATAATTAGAGCTTTCTCCAAAGCAGACCTGTCCCAGTACTATTTGAGCATCAAACATTCCAAAGCGGGTTACACCATGATGTCCTTCTTGAATCAGTACCTTAAAAATTTCTGCAGTAAGCTGGGCTTCACTAATACCTTCTTTTAACAATAAAGGCACCATCTCTTCTAAGACTCTTTCATGGATTTTGCCTGATTTTTCCATTAAAGCCAATTCATAATCAGATTTTATTGCTCTAACCATGTTTAAAACAGGATCCAATGCTATGACTTCCTGGAAAGGGAAATGTTTCTCTAATCGTTGATATAAAGCTAGGGGTAAATTATCCATCTCCAGGTAAATCTGGGAGGGAAAATCCTCTATTGTAGTTGCCGCATCCTGGAAACTTTGCATGGGCCTTATATCCTGGAACATGGATTCTAATTTAGCCCTTTTATAACTTCTTCTCACCCATAAAGTAGCTTCAGCATCGCTGGGTATGATTAATATTCCATCCTGCATAGTGCCGGTAAAATAATATAAATTTATGTTAGTAAATATCACCGCCATCTCCCAATCAGGATCGTGGGAGTTCATTTCCTGTTTAAACCGTTGCATACGATTTTCTAATTCTCTAGCAGGTACCTTATCCATAGAGCAAACACCATCATTTAATTTTAAATATAATTTTTATCCTTATGGAGGGAGAAATTAACTGCAAACAACTCACTATTCCTAATACTTATTTATAGAATAATTATCCTTAAAAAAATATTTGAAAATAGATTTTCCATAGACTCTACTTTTCCGGTAATAATTATAAATATTCAAGATGGTAAAATAACACATACTAATATTAAAGACCATGATTCTCCTAAAAGAGGAGCTAGATTAAAGGTTCTAAGTTAACTTTAACTTTGGATGTTTATGTTTTATGCTTAAAACTATTTAGTTAACCTGTTTCGAATTTTTATTTAAATAAAATACTTTTACTGGTAAGTACATAGTAAATATTAACTCAATTTAGGAAGTTGAAGTTATGACCCGTAAATTGAAAAAATGTCCACAATGTGATTATGAGGGTATGATGGATTGTTTTAGTGAAAAGGATGATCTCACCTGCATCTGTACTGAATGTGGACACGAATTTGCCTATTAGAGAAAGAAATATAAGAAAAAGTGGATGATTTTTTATATACTCCCATATTAATTATTTGCTTGATATAAATTTAATTTACCCTTTATTTGTTTTTTTTTAAAGAAAAATTCAATATTTAAGTTATAATGTGCTCTAATAAGGATAATTTAATTTAACTAAAAAAGTTTTTTTCTAATAGCAAAGGGGGCCCGGTATTAGGGTGAAGCTAGTGAAAAATTAAATTAAAACAAACATTTTCATAAATGATGGAGTTAAAAAATAAGTATATGACATCTTCAAAAAATGAAAAAATACCTATCTACTCAGTTAAGAAGAATAAAATCGAGGTGGTAGATAAAGTAGAAAAAACTGATGAAGAATGGAAATCAATTTTAAGTCCTGAACAGTTTAAGGTAGCTCGTAAGAAAGGAACTGAACTGGCCTTCACTGGTAAATATCATGACCATCATGGAGACGGTATTTATCAGTGTGTTTGCTGTGGAACTGACCTTTTTGATTCACAAACCAAATTTGATTCAGGTACAGGCTGGCCCAGTTTCTGGGAACCAGTGGCTGAGGAAAATATTAAAACCGAAACCGATCGTACTTTATTAATGGTTAGAACAGAAGTTTTATGTGCTCGCTGTCAGGCCCATTTAGGCCATCTTTTTGATGATGGTCCTCCACCTACGGGATTGCGCTACTGTATGAATTCAGCTTCCTTAAACTTTATTCCTAGAGAAGAAATATAAATCATATAAAATGCTAGTAAAGGAAAATTTAAGCCCATGTTGAGAACTAAAAATGCTTATCTACAAAAACTCACCGCTAGATTGGATATGCGCTCTGTGGAGGTGGGGCAGGAATTAGATGGTAGCACTCCTCCCTCAGTATTCATTGGTAGCTGGAATTATCCTCAAGTTTACGCTGGACCAATGATGGTGCCCCAGCAGAAAGATAGCTATATCATGGATTCCCCTGAATCCTGGATTCCTCAACATAAAACCCAGGAAGATATTATTAGTTATCGTTTAGCTCTGGTGCGAGGAAAAAAGCGCATAGGTATAAATGATCTAGAAAATGTATACGTAGAAAAATTACAGGAATTATCTCTTTCTTCAAGTTCCATTGATAGTGAAGCCACCTTTAATAAACCACCCCAGGGATTAAGTTTTAGTGAAGAAACCACACCCCATGGACCTAGCGCCATCCTAGAAAAATTTAATATTGATAATGTAAAGTGGGATCGGGAGTTGGAGAAAGTATTCTATGATACAGATTTAAATTCTAGACAGGCTTTAACTGATTTACATGAAAAAGGAGTATCTTTTTCCAGTATGCAAAAGGCTTTTTCAGTAGGAACTATGGGTATTGGAAAAAACAGAAAACTGGTACCCACCCGTTGGTCTATTACTGCCTGTGATAGTACCTTGGCTAATGATTTGTGCACTAAAGTTAGAAATCATAATATTCTGGACAGTTATAGAGTCTATGAATTTTCCAGTCTGAATAATTATTATGCCATAATTTTAATGCCTACTGAATGGCAATATGAATGGATAGAAGCTTTTATTAGAGTTTTAGGTAAAGAAGAACTTATATTTACTGATTATGAAAATAATTGTGGTAAAAAAGAATATTCACGGGTAGGGGGTTGTTATTATACTTCTAAGATGGCTGTCCTGGATGCCCTCCATAAAGAAAAAAAGCAAGGAGGATCAATAGTAATCAGAGAAGCCTATGAGGGTTACATTCCTCTAGGAGTCTTTAATGTTAGAGAAAATGTTAAAAATGCTCTTCAACAATCATATAGAGAATTTGAAGACCTTAAAAGTGCATTGATTTATGTGGGGTCCCATTTAAAGATTCCTTTAAGTAGATTCATTAGAAAAAGTGATCTGATGAAGGAACTTTTAAGGTCAAAACAAACCACCCTAGATGCTTATTTTAAACACAAAAATTAATCCTTAGAATAGAATTAAGATTACCGAGGCTGTATTTTGCATTTGAAATATAAAAGAGCTCATAAAAAAACTCAAGAAGCCATGGCCCTTACTGCCCAGGATAGTAATATCTATAAGGGCATGCATCCCCAGTTAAGGAAAGCCCAGGAAAAATTAAAGATAATCACTGGCCATAAACATGTTAGGGTGGTAAACAGTGGAAATGCAGCTATAATGATAGTTTTAAATTCTTTAGAAGGCCCCATCTTAGTCCCGGATCAAGGATCCTGGTCTGGAGTTTTGAAAATAGCTGATTTCCTCTCTAAAGATTTGATAAAAGTAGAGACTGATAAGGGTTTATTATCCGTAGATTTACTGGAAGAATCACTAAATAATATTGCTGAAAATCCCCAAGCTTTATTTATCAGTAGTTTGGCTGCTTACACTGCAGAACAACCTATTTTAGAATTAGCTAATTTTTGTAAAGATCAGGAGATCTTAGTAGTAGAAGATGCATCAGGCGCAATAGGAGACCCTGAAAAGAAGTTAGGAAATGGAAAAATATCCAATATTATTTTAGCTTCCACAGGATCACCTAAACTAGTTAATGTGGGAAGCGGAGGCTTTATCAGTACTGATAAACAGGAAATTTTGGATAAATCAAGCCTTCTAATTCGAAGTTTTCGTAGCAGTCCTATTATTGCAGCGGGTATTGCTCAGGAACTTGAATTTGCAGGTGATAATTATAAAAAACTTAGCCAAGCCACTTCTTACTTAAAAAACCGAATTAAAGAAGTTATCCATCAAAAGAGAAGTGGAACCAATCTTATCCTACCCTGTAGCGATCCTCCTAGAAGGGCTCAAGAATTAAGAAGTTCCCTAAATGTGGAAGGTAAAAACATTATCACCATTTGTCCCCGTTACGATCGTATAGAGGAGAGAGCAGTTTGTGTGGAAATTAAAAATCTGGATCCAGATTGTTTAAACAAAAAAAATTTAAGGGAAATTTCAGCAGTGATAACCGATATAATGTTTTAGACAAAAATTTGCCTAAAATTCTAAATTCAATTTTCAAGAATAAATTATTGTTCTATAATGAGTAAGCTAGTCTGCTCCATTAAAATACTGGTCAAATCATCAGTGAGTTGGATTTCCAGGGGGGAGAGATCATATATATCTATTAAGATATCTTTTTGAGGTAAGAGTACCTGATCATTCCGTTGAAATATATCTTCCAATTTTTTAACCACCCCTATCTCACAATCCACTAGTACTGCGCATATATCACAAGGGCCTTCTTTTAATCCTAAAATTTGCAGGGCTTTAGATATTTGTCTTTGTGCAGAAGTACGTAGACAGATCTCCATTCCCAGATCATAAGCAATATTATATTCCTTTTGGAATGCTCTTAAAGCATGTAAAGTAGCATGAAGAACATGTTTTTGGCCGGCTACAGCCTGGGCATCCATAAGTTGTATGGTGCAATCTGATGATAATTCATTTACCAAAGCCAGGATAGCATCCACATCTTCAATAAATGCTTTAAATCCCAGGATTTCTATTTTAATTTGATCTAAAAAGGGCATACTACCAGAATAATTTTTTTATTTAATTAAAGAAATTTCAAACTACTATAAAAAGCGTTAAAAATAGTAGTTGATGAGCTATTTTCTATCTAAGTCAAATCTTCAGCAGTGAATTTATCCCCTAATAAACGATTAACTCCACTTAAAAAGGCTTCCACACTGGCCATGATAATATCGGGCTGGGTGCTGCGGGCTGAGACAACCTTATCCTCATAACGTAGTTTCACCACCACATCAATTAGAGCATCAGTACCTCCAGTTATAGCATCTACATGGTATTCCTCTAAAGTAATATCAGCAAAATCAGCTATACTCTTTTTTATAGCAATTATAGCTGCATCCACTGGACCTATGCCTACACCCGCCTCTAATATCTCTTTATTATTAATTTTTAACTTGACTGATGCAGTGGGGATTACTTTATTTCCAGAGACAATGGTTACTTCTTCCAAATCCACTATTTTTTCCTGTAGAATTCCTAGTACATCTTCAGTGATAGCCTGCAGATCCACATCAGTGACACATTTACCCATATCCCCTAATGATTTTATTCTTTGGAAAATCTGCATTAACTGTTTTTCATCTACTTTCAAACCTAATTCTTCCAATCGTTTTTTAAGCAGATGGGTTCCAATATGTTTGCCCATGACAAATCTGCGTTGATGTCCTACTAGTTCCGGTGTTATTGGCTCATAAGTTTCAGATTTTTTAATCACACCATCAGCATGAATCCCCGACTCATGAGCAAATGCATTTTCTCCCACTATTGCTTTATTTGGCTGTAAATATACCCCAGTCATACGGGCAACCATTCGAGATGTTTCATAGAGTAGCTGAATATTTACATTAGTTTTAATATCATATAAGGAATATAATGCCACCACTATTTCTTCTAAGGCAGCATTACCTGCCCTTTCACCAATTCCATTGATGGTGGCATGAACTTCGCTGGCACCAGCTTTAAGTCCAGATATAGAATTAGCCACTGCCAATCCAAAGTCATTATGACAATGCACACTTACTGGGGCCTTTAATTTACTTAACTCTTTATAAAATTTGAAGGAAGTATCCGGTGTTAAGAATCCCACGGTATCACAGGCGCAGATACGTTTAGCACCAGCCTGAATACCTTGGTTAAACATTTCTTTGAGATAATCTATATCGCTCCGGGTGGAATCTTCAGCAGATAATTCCACTAGCAGGCCATGATCCACAGCATATTGGGTGCAATCTACTGCTTGCAGTAAAACTTCTTCCCTGGTTTTGCGCAGTTTATGTTCTAGATGTAAATCAGAAGTAGGTACCACCAAGTGTATACTATCCACACCACAATCTAAAGCAGCATCAATGTCTGATTGAACTGCTCGGGTAAAGCTACATATTTCTGCAGAAAGACCCTCCTCTGTGATTTTTTTGATACCTTCCCGTTCACCCTCAGAGGTAATGGCTGATCCTGCTTCAATTATATCTACTCCTAAAGCATCTAGTCCTATAGCTATACGTAATTTTTCATCAGGGGTTAGTGAAACTCCAGGAGTCTGTTCTCCGTCTCTTAATGTAGTATCTAAAACTTTAATTTGCAATTAAATCCCCTAAAAAACTTATTAATTATGGTTTATTTTTATTAAAACTATCTTTTAAAATAATTTAATTTATGCTTGATATTTATGATTTGAGTATGGAATTAAAAATATGATTATCCTACCATTTATAGTGGATAGATTAGGTTTTACCTATATAAAAATTGAAAAGTAAAAAAAAGGTTTTACTCTAAATTGTTTACTCAGGAGGATGCAGATAGAAGCAAAAACTAATAACTAGATCCTTTATTTACTTTTTTTAGTACATAGATAATCCGGGTTAGGCTTTTATGCATTCTAATTTCATGACGGTCCACTATTTTTAGTTTATGTTTTAGGAATGGTTTCAAGTTTACATAATGAGGGGTGGCCATACAAATCCGACTATTTTCCAGCATATTATCTGCTATTGATTCTAAAAATCTCTGGTAAATTTTTTCACTAACTTCACCTGCAGTGGAGGCCGAGATACCGTAGGGCGGATCAGTAACCACTCCCTTAACCTTTTCTTTTAACTTTAAATCCCGGGCGTCGGCTTGAAATACTTGATAATCTTTAATCTGACAATATTCTAAATTTTTTATAGTGCCCTGTACCATCTTATCATCAATATCAACCCCAATTAAATGAGCACCAATGATCCCTGCTTCAATTAATATTCCGCCGGTTCCGCAAAAAGGATCTAATAATAAATCTCCAGATCTTATCTGTGCTAAGTTGACCATGCACCGGGCCAGTTTGGGACTCATAGATCCTGGATAAAAAAAGGGCCTTTTATGAGGTTTGAGTTTGAAAAAATGTTTTTTATCAATTTTAACTAATCTTAAACCTATTAAAACTATAAAATCAGTTATCAGAACCCTGATAAAGGTAGATGGTTTTTCTAATTTCACTGAACTTTTCTCTTTCACCTTATTCTTTATGATCTTCCCTAGAGATCTTTCCAGATCTTGACAATCAACATGCTCACTATAACTTACTTTTTTAACCCGAACAGCAAAATTAGGGCCTAAAATATCTTCCCACTTAATCCAAGAAAAGGTTTTTTTAATATTAGAGAGATCTGTACAACTTATTAGTTGATTTATTTCATGAGTATAGGCCAATCTTTCCCCCAATATTGAGTAAACCTCTTTGTTTGAAGTTTTAATCTGAATAATGCCTGTAGATATTGTATTCAATTTATAATCAATGTTTTCTGCTAGAAGTACTGATTCTAATTCAGCCAAGGGTAATGTTTCATGTTCACGGGAGAGTATTAGAAAAAATTCCATGCAGGGGACATCCTCCTATATAATAACTGAGGAAGAATCGAAAATAATATTCCCCTTTTAACCATTTCCTTAATCAGAAGGGACTGGGTATCCATATCCCCGTAAATAGATATTAATTCTTCAGCATTTTTTGTTTTAAGTTTCTCAAACATAAGATCTAAATCAGAATTTTTAAGTGCTTTAAAGGTTTTTTGAACAAAAAGCTGTAATTTTAATTCTTTTTCAAATATGTTTCGAAATTGAATTTCATATTCTTGTAAAAGAGAAAAGTCTTCATTTTCCAGGGCTCTTATAACTATGTTTACTGCTATTTTTGCTGATTGGAAACCAATTAGTAGACCGCCGCCAGTAGTGGGTTTGACCTGAGAAGCAGCATCACCAAGGATTATAGTTCGACCTTCAACGAGTTTATTTTGAGGACTATAAACAGGTATTTTTCCATGATATTTCTTTATAATACTAGATTCTCTAAATTTAGGATTAGATTCAATGAAATCTTTTAAAATACGATTTAAAAAATGATAATCATGATGACCAAATACACCAATACGGCATTGCTTTTTTGAAAGAGGTATCGACCATATAAAACCGGGGGAGATTATATCATTAGCATAAACATCCACAAAATCCTTTTCTAAAGATTCATTTTTAAGGTTTAAAAGGTATTGTGCAGCTTGAAATGGTTGTGAGAATTTATTTATAGAGCGAGAGATAGGTGAGGAATATCCGGCGCCATCCACTATTACCTTCGCTTTAAAATCTTTTTGACCATCCTTGTCCATGATAATTTTTCCCGTTGAATTTTCCACCCCTATTACTTTATGTTGGAGGAATAATTCCGCCCCTGCATTCTGGGCGGTTTGTGTCAAGTAATTATCATATCCTACCCGGTCAATAACATAGGCCTGGGTTTCTGATTTAGATACTTTCAAAATATGATCCGAAGGTGAATGTAAATAGGCTCCTCGCACCTGGTTTATTATATACTCATCAGGAACTGGTTTTAAGCCCATAATCTTATTTCCTATGAGGCCAGCGCATTGTAAAGGGACTCCTATTTTATTTTTCTTTTCTAAGATACCTACCTTATAGCCTGCTTCAGCCATATGGAAGGCAAAAGTTGAGCCTATAGGGCCTGCACCTACTATCAATACATCATATTCTACCATTTTTTTCCGCCTTATAAGTAAATTAAGCTGAATTGTTTCCCAGAAATTTTTTAGGACAATTACATAGTTATATCTGATTAAAATATTATAGATTAAAATTTTTTTAAATTTTAGTTAGAAAAATTTTTAATTAAAACAAGTGAGATTTTCTAGTATTTATCGCTTAAACTTTTTTGAATGTCGATCCATTATTGGTTTTCTACTTGGTTTAGGTATCTCCTCAAAGGGTTCTTCTTCAACCTCGCCTTGAATTTCTTTTTCTATTTCTCGAGCAATTTCAGTAGAGGATAATTTCTGATCTATCATGCGATTAATTTTATTTTCTAACTGATAAGGCTGGGGTATGTTCTCCATTATTAGGGTGGTGTTACTATGTGCACTGTATATTTCAATATCTCCACAAGCAAAGATTCGCTGCATTAGGCTTTGATAGCTGATCATATCTTGAATTTTATTATAGCGAATATTAGACCTTTTCTTGTTGAGAACACCTTTTTGAACAATTATCCTCTGATCGGTGAGCATGTATTCTGTAAAATGCCAGGATATTAGATCCCATACCGCCCACATTACCAGTAGAAATAGTATAAATATTAACAAGGTAGTGGTCAGCTGTACTAGAGGTACCTGTACATATTCTATTAAGATACTTTGCACAGTTACCGTTAAGGAGATGATGGGGTTTATAAAGTAAATTAACAGTCCAATAAGAATTAGTTTGATTAGGACAGATTTACTATGCATGAAAATACGGGGCCTGGCCTTAAATATTAGTTTTTCTTCATTGGAATACTGGTTTCTATTATTTCCTATCATTGTATCATACTATCCTTACCACCTTAATATCTTTTATGGAATTAAATAGTGGTTTCTATAATCTAGTTAACCACCTAATATGTTTAGTAAAATTGTAAACTGGATTGGCTCGCCAAATATAAAATAATTTGCTAAGCATATTTGTAGGGTAATATATAAACTAAGAATGATGATCAGACAGCAAATTTCTATTGGTGAAACCCACATAAATTTAAGTACAGATAAGGAATATTCTGATATTTACTCTTTTATCTTAAAGGAGCGTTGGAAGCTAATAAATTATATTAAAAGAAATCCTGATTTTAAAAATTCACTTGAACCAGTTATCAGAGAGCCTGGGGAATTTGAAGTTCCTTTAATTGTAAAAATGATGGAGCGTGCTAGTAAAAAAGCAGAAGTTGGGCCTATGGCCGCTGTTGCCGGAACCATAGCCGAGTTAACTTTGCATTATTTATTAAAAAAAGGATCCAAATATTCCATAGTAGATAACGGAGGAGATATAGCCATTAAAACAAATAAAAAAATAATAACTGGGCTTTATGCGGGAGCTTCTTCTCTATCGGGTAAAATAGGATTTGAAATTAAATCCTCCCCCAGACCACAGGGCATATGTACCTCTTCTGGAACCATAGGCCATTCTATAAGTTTTGGAAGAGCAGATTCCGTCACTGTATTTGCTGATCAAGCCAGCATAGCTGATGCTATAGCCACCAGCATAGCTAATGAAGTTAAAGATGAATCTGATTCAGATGCGGTTCAAAATGGCCTACTTAAAGCAGATGATCATAAAGAATATATGAAGGGGGTGTTAATTATAGTAGGCGAATCTGCAGGCACCCTTGGAAAAATTCCTTCTCTGATTCAAACTGATAAAAAAAGAGTTTTAGGGGATCTTTTTGAAATTTAGTATTTAATTTACTAGATAATAATAAAATATTACGCCTCAGATCGCCCATCATTCATCATTGATCAGAGCTCATAGGGTTCATCATCGGCTTTAATTTAAAATTATATTAAAATAAATTTAGCCAAACATTACTCCAGCTTCTTTTTTATATTCCTCTTCAGTTTCAATACCCATTATTTTATCCACTGCATTGATAAAGTCATTCATGGTAACTTCTTCTCTTTCATCACGGATGGCGAACATACCTGCTTCGGTACCTATGGCTTTCAGGTCCGCTCCAGACCCACCTTCAGTCATGGTGGATAAAAGATCAATATCTACTTCTTCAGCCAAAGACATGTTCATGGTATGTATTTTTAAAATTTCTTTTCTAGCCTCTACGTTGGGTATGGGAACCTCGATGAATCGATCAAATCGTCCTGGTCTTAAAAGAGCAGGATCTAGAATGTCAGGTCGGTTAGTGGCAGCCACGATACCTACATTTCCTCTGGTTTCAAAACCATCTAGTTCAGCTAATAATTGCATTAGAGTTCTTTGTACTTCTCTATCTCCACTGGTAGAGCTTTTTAATCTTTTAGCAGCAACTGCATCTATTTCATCTATAAATATAATACTAGGTGATTTTTCTTTGGCCATTTCAAAGACACCCCTCACCAGACGGGCTCCTTCACCGATATATTTTCGAACAAATTCAGAAGCCACGATCTTTATAAAAGTGGCGTTAGTTTCATGGGCTACTGCTTTAGCCAGTAAAGTTTTACCAGTACCAGGAGGACCATATAATAGTACACCCTTAGGTGGTTCAATACCTATTTTCTCGAAGAGTTCAGGTTTTTTTAAAGGTAATTCCACAGTTTCTTTAACTTCCACTACCTGATCATCTAAACCACCAATCTGCTCATAAGATACCAGGGGTTTTTCTTCCACTTCCATTCCTGTTACTACCGGATCTTTTTCAGATGGTAAAACATCTACAATACTAAATGATTGTTGATTTAATGCTACCCGTGCACCAGGTTCCAATAATTTTTCATCTATAAATCGTGAGTAATTAATTACAAAGTGAGGTCCAGTACTACTTTTAACCGCAATCCGATGATCATCTAAAACTTCGGTGATAGTGGCAATCACTAAAGGAGGAGATCTAAATCTTTCCACTTCACCTCTAAGTGATTTAACTTCCCTATCCATCCTAATTTTTTCGTTTTCAATTAAAACTTTATCTTTTTCCAGTTTTCTTACTTTCCACATCAGGTTACGTTTAGATTTAGTATTTTCTTCTTTAAGTAATCTAATTTCTTTTTTTAGTTCTTCAATTTTCTTCAAAACACTTGGGGAGGATTTTTCCATATTATGAGAACACTCCATATAACTTTTATTGATATTATCTTGGTTTTATTAATATTTAAAGATTGAGGTGGAGCAGAATTTATTTTTTTAGAGATAAAAATAGGAGAAAATATCTAAGCTAAGCACCTAGATAAAAAAAATTGATTTTCAAAATAAGGTTTTATTATTTTAGGAAATAAAATAATCTCTAGACCATTAACTACCATTAACTATCTAATCTGTAAAGGCAAATTATTAAATAAAGGTAAGTTTCAAATTTACTTTAAGATACAATTAAAGCCCAGTTAATGATATTAATAATTAATCAAACAAAGGGATCTTTATGAGATGCGAGATTTGTGGAAAAAAGATTAGTGAACACCCCCTCAAAACAAAAATAGATGGATCAATTATGAACGTATGTAAAAATTGTTCTAAATTTGGTAAAATCCAAAGAGAACCGCCAAAGCCTTCCAAATCACGCTCTAGACCCCGAGTAACTCGAAAAGATGAACCTACTTATGATATACTGGAAGACTACAGTGGCCGTATACGAGAAGCCCGGGAGAAAAAAGGCTGGTCCCGGGAAGATTTAGCCAAAAAAATCTATGAAAAAGTTTCGGTGATCAACCGTATAGAAACTGGAAAAATGGTTCCAGATATTAAATTAGCTCGCAAAATTGAAAAAATTCTTAATATTACCCTCATAGAAAAATTAGAAGATAATACTAATGCTGAGTTTAAAGCAGCTTCTATGAAAAGATCAACTATTGGAGATATAGCTCTGATTAAAAAACGTTAAATTGATTTAAATAAAAGTTTTTTCTAAATCTTTTTCTAAATTAATTTTTTCCCAGAGATTTAGGAGAATAATAACCTCTAAAAATAGGTGCATTTTTCATTTCTGATTTTAATGATTCATATTCCTTATATTCATTACTAACCACCACCAAGTGGGCTGGTGGATGAATTTTTCTAATTTTTACAATGCTTAAAGTGGCATCCTGTTCCACTTTAACTGCTGCTGCTAGTTTAGATTTATATCTTAATTTAGTTTTTAAAATGGATTCTACTAATGCATCAGCAGATTTATTATCCAATAATTTGGGTTTGCCCAATATTTTTAATCGGGCGTGTCTTTCCATATCTGCCAAGGCATTTAACAATTTTTTAGTATTATCAGCCCTTAAAATAATTAGAGTAATAGCAAAAACTCCTTACCTTCTTTTAAAGGAGGTGATTAAACTGCTTCTAAACAGAACCAGCAGAACCAGCACAAATCCGATGGCTGTTTGTATGTTTCCGATGATATTCAGCACACTGGAACTTACCGGCAAGTCCCAGGGCGGAGAAGTCCTATCACCAGGTAAAGGATTATAATAAACACCAACTGCTCGGGCTGATTCAACAGCATTTATATCTTTAGGTTCTACGTGATCTACCCCCACAATATAACCATTATCAATGGCTCGATTTAAAGATTCAGCTATGGAATTAGGATTATATCCCTCTCTACGCACAGCAGCTCTTACTACTTCCCTGGTGGTCTCGGTGACTCCCATTTCATCACTACCATATACTGAAACCGATATACTGTCTTTGGTTACAGTAATGGCATCAGCTAAAGCCTCATAAGCATAAACAGTTTTTAAAGGACTCCCATCAATGGGGCAAACCTCATAAGTTTCTGCAGTGGGAAAACCTACATTCCATCCATCAACAGGACAAACTTTTCTATAAGGTTGATCCATGGGGTACCCATATTCACCTAAATCGCCAGGGGTAAACATATCTCCTGTAGTTATCCCTGAATTTAAATTAACGGCACCCCCACCATGTTTTTCACCGGATTGTTTAGCTACTTGTTCAAAAACCTCTCCCATGATAGTGGTGGCGGAATAACCATCACGAATCATTCTTCCAATATTTATGGCAGTATCTCTTCTAACTCTGGCTGCAGTACCATACTGAGGGTTTCCTGGAGTATTTCTAAGGTGTATTATTGCTCCTCTTTCCCCAGGAGCTAAAGTGGCCAGTCCACCTGAGACAGGGGTGACGCTGATAGTATCATCTGCATCTACCACCACCAAATAAGCATCAAAGGATCCTCCTACTGCCGCCCCAATACCGGGTCCACCAGTCATGATCCTTATTCCTGCAAATGAACCAGCTGCTGCGGCTCCTTCTGCAGCTGTAGATCCTCTCTCTAATCGACTGATAGATGATACAATAGCGCCTAATCTGGAAACAGCATCGCCTTCACCACCAGAAAGTACAACAAATTGTTGTTCTCGAGAAAGCAGGAAAGTAGATTGAAACATATCTTGGGCAAAGGACATACTACCCCCTGCAGCCCCGTTAGGGTCTTCACCTGTAGGATCACTTATGATAACTACATTTAAGGTAGCAGAAGCAGTATTAATAGTCAAAAATATAATTAATAAAAATAAGAGCAATGACTTTGTCTTCAAATTGTTCCCCCCCTCACATCTACCGTAGAGAAATCTTCGATGACATTAACGGTCACGATTCCAGTTTCAATATCTACTTTAATATCCGCTGCTACAATGGGAGTTAGTCTAGTTCCCGGAATAGTAGTGCGGGTGGCGAACTCTTCTGCATTAGCAATGGCTTCATTTAAAGGTAGTTCCCTTCGGGAAGTGACCAAAACATCCCCCCTAATATAACTACCTGAACGAAATCCAGCCCCAGCTATATTCGCCCTGATGGAGGAAATAGGCACTATATCATTACCTTTTATTATAACTCCAGCAATAGGGATTCCTTCACTTTCTTCAGTACTGGAAGCAAAAGCCATATAAGTCATTAAACGACCAGATACGATGAGCATGAAAGCCAGTAATAGTATAATTAGAGTATCTCTTCTAATTTTTAGGAACATTAGTTTTCACCTATAAGTGATATTAATTAATATACCTTCTAACAATTTATTATACTTTTAGATTATATCTTATCTTGCAGTACCCTTGAACTCTATAAATTACTATAAATCAATCCAGCAATGTTTATAATAAGTTGTCTCCTTTAAAACTCATTAATCAGATCTATTTAAATTAGTATTTCTATTAATATAAAAAACTATTATGGTTGGAATTTTTCATTACAGGAAAATTAAAGATATAATCTAGAAGAAAGATTATCCAGGGATATTATCTTAGATTAGCACACTATATACTAATTAACCTATAAAAATCTTTCGCATAAAATCTATCCCCTAAGTTCTAGGGCACCTGAGTAATAACACCCAACACTAATTCTATTAAAATTGAAAATACCGTAAATTAAGGATTCTAAGATAAAATAATTATATGAGCTTCTGTAGAATTTCTGAGGCAGGATCCATACCCTGAGCACCGATAAGTAGAAGGGTATCGTCATCATGTGCTTTAGTTACCATATCTTGTATAGAATCTTCTAGATTTTCAAAAAATTTATAATTTAATTCATATTTGTTTAAAGTGTCTAAAAATATTGCTTTTTCATCGTCTTTAACTGTATTGAGTTGGTCCACTACATCGCTACTGCTAGTAACGTAAATTCTGATTTTTAACTTACAGTTTTCATTTCTTTTAAGTTCTTTAATAGTATGGGAGAGGGCTTCTGCATTATGTAAATTTATTTCTGTGCCTCTAGAACCCCTTATAGCACATAAAATCCAGAGTTGTTTAGGGGTGGATTGAGCAGCGCTTTTTATAGTGGCCTGGATCCCATCCGGATTATGAGCAAAATCATCAATTATACGAGGAGAATGCTTTAAAATCGAAAATCTTCTCTCTAATGGTTTATAAGAATAAACACCTTTTTTAATATTTTTTAAAGATATTTTAAGAGCGATGCAGGCAGCTACTGCAGAGAGCGTGTTCTCAATAAAATGACTGCTTTTAAAGGGCAGTTTATCTCTTTCCAGGATCAATTTTCCCTCATAATAAATACCATTTTTTCTAGAATACGAGTTAGAGTTAGACCCATAATATCTTTTTTGGACTCCTGGAGATATAAATTGAGCCATACGAAGCACCATAGGATCATCAGAGTTCAAAATAGCATATCCCCTTTTTAAAGCTTTTACAGCACCACTGGTTTCTTTAAATGAATCTTCAATAGATTGTATCAGTCCAATATGATCTAAAGCCACGTTAGTGATAACTACCAATTCTGGATTAATAGCCTGGGTCATGAGAAAGGCATGATCTTGCATGATCTTATCCAACCAACCTTGCACTTCAGAAACCTCAACTATTAAATAATCTTCATTTTCAGAATTTGTAGATTTAATGTATTTTGAATCTAGATAAAATTAGCAAATCAATTTAGAAACCAGGGGATCTATCAAGGTATTGAATTCTGATTTAGAATCTGTGTTAGTGAATACTGATTTTCCTGCTGTTTTTAGAATATGAAAAATCATATGGGTAGTAGTAGATTTACCATTGGTTCCAGTAACCACTAATCGATGAGAAT
>PWMT01000107.1 GCA_003558085.1 Methanobacteriaceae archaeon | reverse complement strand
GCTTTTCTTGATGGTTGCTTGATAGCTGTTCTCATATTGCGAACGCTTGTACGCTATATGCGAACGGTATATGTTCACATTATACTAATTCTTCGACATATTTTCAAGTCATGGTTACAACGTGTCCAATTGGACACTCAAGACCGTCCTTTTGGACACTTTACTCATAACTTACACATAACTTACACATTAAGGACGGCCGCCCCGACTTTACCGCATAAAAAACGCGGCGCCCGACCCCACGAGCGCCGCTAATCCACATAGCAGAAAAGGACTACACTTTATTGTATATGACAAATTTTATAATGCAATGTTTATTTTTGCGCGCACCCCCCTTATCAGAGGTTAGTCTCTTCCTCCTTTAAGAGGTGTTTATTAGGGCGCAGAGGCGAGGCTTTGGTTATCGCAACCTTGAGTTTTGGCACTTTTGGCGACTATTCCCTTTGTTTACCTCAGTCGGTACGGACTGCCGGCCAGGGTTCGCGCACAGCGTCCGGTGCTGTGAGCTATCCCACTCCGGGTGGGGGTATGTCCGCCTGGTAAGGCCGCCGTGTGCCATAGTCCTTTTTCTGCTATGTAATATTAATGTTGTCATTACTCCAAATATAGCTGTTTATTTTAGAAACGCAACACTTTTTTAAGGACGGCCGGCAGTTACGCCGACCGCCCCGGAGGAGGAGATGAAGAGACTAAAACAGCCAGCTGCGAACAAAATAAAACACCGTACCTATTATACCTGAAAGCAGCAGTCCCGACGTTGTGATCACAAGCCATTTAGTGGCGCGGATCCACGGGTTCTTTTTCAGCTCCTCAGCTAACGACTCTATTAACTTTTCATTATCGCCAACCCGGTTGACAATAGACCGGTTGCCGTTGTCGCGGTAAAGTCTTTTGTCCAGGTCCGCGAACCCTTCGTCCATAGAGGCCTGTAATTTGTCCAGCTTTGCGAACAGCTTAGTGTCGTTTTGCTCCTGCTTGTCGAACCTGTCTTTACATACGTTTTCGTACTGCTTTTCGGCGTCTGTCATGTTTAGTTGTCCTCTAACATTTTTGTTGGACTTACAGAAAAATATGGTATAATTGAGGCCAAGGAGAATAAAATGAAGATCGAAATAGAGAAACACAATAATAAATGGTGCGTCCATTTACCTATGAAAGAAATCATCCTATGGTTGGCTGTAACTGTTTTCTTGGTTGCAGTCGGTGCTTCGTGCGGGCAAAGAATAGGTAGCAACCTTGGCTCTCCGCGTCGCACCACTACAGTTAGACCTGTTAATTGAACATCTTTCATGGTATCACTCTAATTCCTTGGCCTGCCGCTGCCCTGTGGTTGCTGTGGCCTGTTTCTTGTATAAAAGAACATCTCCGCCGGCGACCCGCCTTCAAGCAGAAACGATAAATCTCTGGCGGCCATGTAGCCGGGTATAAAAGTTTTGGCGTTTCGACCCATTTCACTCAACGCTGCCGCCCTTTGCCTCTCGCCGAATTCGGTAGAATCTGCCGTTGCGTACTGGTACATATTGATCATAAGCCCCGCAAAAGGCGGTACACCGGACGGGGCCCGGCCAAATATATAGCTTCTGGTGTAGCCAAGTGTGTTGAGTATAACCCCGCCTACTATCATGAACCGTATCCAGCCCATCCTGTGGCTCCACGGCAGGGTCGGGCCCTTTTCTCCGGCCTTGACATATGTAGGCTTGCCTGTAAGCATTCGATGCAGTGTCTCGCGATGAAACCTGGAGTAATAATTCATCCACCAGCTCATAAGCCTGGTAGCCGGAGTAAGCGTTTTGTGCCTGAATACCTGCGGCATACCCATCGCGGTATAGTCAAAATGCGCCGCAGCCGCGCCCCACTCCATCTCCTGAAGCATTCTCTCTTCTTCATCTGGGTATAAACCTTCATGGCCTTCTTCATAAGTTCTCTGAGGTGAAGCCCAACCATAGTCTCGGTATTGGGGATCCAAGAACAGAGGCAGCATGGCATGGTAAGCCGTTCGCATGGCGGACGCGGCATTACTGACCGCCGTCCACTGATACGGCTTCATCCAGGCCTTGGCCACCTTACCCATCGCCTCGGCAGGCCACTCCTCCGCCCCTGTATAGCTTCGCATAAACTCACTTGCCGCTATCAACCGCAACATCTGATCGGTATCACTGGCGGACCCTTTTGCCATTGCGCCCACAGGGTAAAGTGCCATCTCGTGCAACCTTTGAAACTTATTTCTCAGCAGCAGCCTTGGCCGCCAGCCCAGAACACCGGCTATCTGCATCCGTCCGGCGCTTGAGAAAAAGTTAGCTACCGGCTTGTGTGAGAGTGATCGGTTAAATGGCGCAAGTGCCTGGTTTATAACGCCCTTGAGGCCGCTTTTGGTAAATATGGCCTCTACATGCTGATCCAGCTCAGACTGTTGGCCTTTAATTACAGTATTGACGTAGTCTCTTACCCACTTGCGCGTTCTGGCGGGCATGGTTTCGTATTTGTCTACCTGCTGCTGCTCCTGTGCTGTAAGGTTTTTATAGACAGGGAAGTCTTTACCTTTTGCCGTTACCTGCTGTTCAAGAAAACGTATCGGTTTACTTAGATGTATTTCTTTCAACGCGGTCCACAGCATGGATTTCATGGCATAGGCCAGATCGTCGGTGAATATGCCGCCAAGGTCCTCTTCGAGCCTTCGCTGCATCTCCATCGGGTTATAGACCTTCTTGGCGATCAACTGCGCCGCATGGTACTTTCGACCTTCAGGGAAGGGGTATTTCGCTTCGAGTATCTCTTTGGCAATACCTTTAGCCACATGCCTGATATAGGCCTGTCTGTAGGGTATCTCCTCCATGCCAAGGGACTGCCTGACTTGGTTTTCTCGTTGCCACATCTGGTCCGTAAGCGCCCTGAAAAAGTTAAATATGCGCTTGCCGTCCTCGCCTAACTGCTCGGGAGCCTCCTCATAGGTGTCCAGTATCTTAGCCATGGCGCTTACCGGCTCGGTAGGCAAGTTGGCTATGCGGGCCCTGACTTTGTCCATTACCCCGACCCCCGCAAGCTTCTCAAGTTCTTTAATATGCTTGTCCACAGCGTTAGCCAGCTCCTGGTACTCTATATTCATGCGTCGTTTACCGATCTCGGCGGGCTTTGTCAGGTCTTTAACACCAAGCAGTTCGGCATAATACTCCTGAGAGGTCAAACCCATCAGCACAGTCGGTTCTTTGAAATGCGTTTCAAATTCACCGGGCGCAGCCAGGTCTGCCGATAATGGTATTGACGGCGGGATTCGCTGGCCTTTATTGTTGTATGTCGGCTCCGGCAGCCTCCCGAGCCAGTCAATGAACTTCGACGCTTCCTGCTTGGTCATATGAGCCATTGACGTTTTACCCGTAGCGGCTTTAGCCAGCCTGCGGTAACCCGGTCTCGGCTTGCCGTCCTTGCCCAGCATGGCCTTGCCTTCAGCTATTTCATGACCCTTGGCTTTTTGGCCGTCGGTTGCCTTCTCTGGTCGAGGCATGTCGGGCGGGACGACAATATGAGCCTTTTTACCGGCCGGGGGTGGATTTTTACTGGCGTGCCAGTCTCCCGTGTCCCGGTAAACATATTGAGGCTGACCTGTCTTTTCGGCCTGAGACTTGGCCCTTTCTACGGCAGCCTTAGCCCTTTCGCCTCGACCCAGGTGCTTAGGTGGCTGGTCTTCAATAGAAAATTCTACACCTGCCTGCTTGAGGGCGTAATCTCGCTTAACTTTGTCAGAGAAATCTCTTGCCGCCTGCTGCCTCATTCGCTCGAGCTGGCGTGCATGATCCTCAAGGCCGGCCGGGACGGTCTTTCTCAATCCCTGCATATAGCGGCTAAGGCCGGTTTTCTCCTGATCGGTAAGGGATGGCTTTTCGGCAGTGCTGAACATCTGCTCTACGGCGGCCATGGCGGGACCGTCAGGAGCGTAAAACACTTTTGGGGTAAGCGGTTCGTAGAAGTCAGTAAAGTCGATGTCGCCTGCGAAAACTGCCCTGGCGAATTCGATGGTCTTGTTGTCAAGGCGGGAATCGTCGGCATTGATGCCGCCAACCTCTATCCCAGCCATTTCTGTGACGAAAGCCTCGGTTATTGACGAGTCTTCGCGTTGGGGCCCCTCAGAGAACCATCTTTGTATTTCTTGATAATGTCCCGGAGCTGCTGCTGCGATAGATCTGAAGACCGCGTGATATACTCCGTGGGCAAGTGCCCTGCCTCGGCCAGGCCCCTCACCGTAGATTCTAATTCTGTCTTTGCCGGTATCCCAATCGAAGTCGAAAGTCTCACGGACCGTGATTTCTGACTCGCCTTGTTCAATCTGTCTCTTAACACGCTCATATTTTTCTCCTGTACCGAATTCTTTTCTTAGCGCCGCATCCGACACTACGCCGGGATACTTGCCCGGTTCATTTATTATAGCAGTTCCGCCGGATCCTGCAAGGCCTCCTTTTAATTTACCGTGCATTTTGTCTAAGGCCTTTGCTGATCGCGTCAAAGGCGTATCCCGCCTGCCTACGGCAAGCCGATAGGCATGGGATTCTGTTCGCAAAAACGCAGGCCGTCCGGCGCGACTTCGATGTTCGATCTCGTTATGCTGCTCTTGCGCATCCGGGAAAGCGTACAGCCTGGGCATTGTTTTTATGTTGTAATAAGAGTAATCCTTGCCGTAGATGTCAAGAAAGCTTTGTTTT
>PWMT01000164.1 GCA_003558085.1 Methanobacteriaceae archaeon | reverse complement strand
TTTTCACGGAGCTTGTTATCCATTTCATGTTTATATAATGCTACTTCAATGGCACTGTGCAATTCCCGATCTTCAAATGGTTTAGTAATATAACCAAAAGGGCCGGTTAATTTAGCTCTCTGTATGGTTTTCTCATCAGAATAGGCAGTAAGATATATTATGGGTTTTTTATAATTAGACCGGATGATTTGTGCTGCCTCAATACCATCCATATCACCTTTAAGCACTATATCCATTAAAATTAGGTCTGGGGAAAATTTTTCGGTTTTATCAATTGCTTCTTCTCCAGTAGAAGTAATATCCACCACTTCGTAACCCAAATTTTCAGCCCGTTGTTTAATATCCATGGCCACAATACTTTCATCTTCCACAATCAGTAACTTTGTTTTACTCATTAGTTTCCCTTTATTAGAATTTCTATTATCTTAAATTAGATGGTTTTAGTTTTATTTCCATCTCCTCAATGAATAATAATGCTATAATAATAATGATTCCTATATTGATAGACTAATAATTTTTTACCCTAATTGGGTAGACTAATAATGATTTATCCTATTAATAATGATTTATCCTATAATAATAGCATAAACCACTTATCAATCTTTTTTTAGATAATTTTTTCCAACTTAGATTAGATTAACATATGATCTTTATTATTTAAATAATAAAAGCTTTTTCTAAGGAAGAATTGAGCATATAGGGAAAAAATACTCTAGATTTAGTGCTAATAATCCTTTATTATTTAGTTAATTATTAGCTTAAACCATCTTAAATTTGTTGATTATATCTTTTAATATAAAACCTTTAATCTAAGTTTTAAACATTACTTTAAAGTTTTAGGCATTTTTAAACCATCAAATTCAGTCTTGATCTTCATCGTGAAAGTGTTGGTAAATTTTTTCTGCTAATTTTCGATTCATGCCCTGAATCAGCATCAGCTCTTGGAGGGAGGCTTTTCTTATTTTATCCAAGTCTCCAAAATAGCGCATTAAATTCATTTTTCTTTTTGCCCCAATTCCTTTAATTTCATCTAACGGTGACTGCTCCAATTTTCGGGATCTAAGCTGGCGATGATAATTTATAGCAAAGCGATGTGCTTCATCCCTAATCCGTTGTAATAATAGTAAGGCCGGGGAATCCCTAGGTAAAATTAAGGCTTCCTGCATCTGAGGTATGAATACTTCTTCAAATTCTTTGGCCAATCCAATGATTGGTATATCATTTAAATTTAATGATTTCAAAGTCTTCAAAGCAACATTTAACTGTCCTTTACCGCCATCTACTAATAACAAGTCTGGCAATGGCTTTTCTTCTTCTATTAGGCCTTTGTAACGACGGTAAATTACTTCTTCCATCATAGCATAATCATCAGGACCGGATCTATGTAGTTGATAACGTCGGTATTTGCCTTTTCGTGGTTGGGCATCCTGGAATTGTACCATGGATCCTACCGCGGCTTTACCACCGATATTAGAAACATCGAAAGCTTCAATCACATAGGGAATTCGTGGGAGTTTTAAATACTTTTTTAAATCAATCAGGGCATTTTTAATCTGTTTTTTCTGATTTCGTATAACCTCAGCATTTTTAGTGGCCATGTTTAACATGCGCTGGGGAAGGCCTTCCTGGGGTACTGTTAAATGCACCGGCAAACCACGTAGTTCTGATAACCATTCCTGTATCAAGTTCTGATCTGGAAGCTGGTAGGGTACCATTAATTCTGCAGGCACATAACGTGGATTAGCATAGTATTGTTTTATAAAGGCGGATATTATCTCCTTTTCAGTTGAATCCTCCACACCAGTCATTAAAAAATCATCTTTACCTATAATTTTACCTTCTCTAACTGAAAAAACCACCATCACCCCCATTTTTTTATCAATAGATCCGGATATTATATCCTGATCTAATTCAGCAGTGGATGAGACAAATTGTCGTTCCATTACTTCTTCTATTGCCTGTATTTGATCTCTTAAGACTCCGGCCCTTTCAAATTCATGATTCAATGCGGCATTTTTCATTTCTTTTTCTAAAAACTGGATGATCTGAGAGTACTTCCCTTGAAAAAAGAGGTCTATTTGCTTAATTAATTTCTGATAATCCTCAGTGGAGATACCATCAGCACAAGGAGCATAGCATAAATCTATTTGACTGTTTAAACAGGGTCCATCCATTCTCTTACATTCTCTGATTTTAAATAAAGCTTTAATAAATTTCAAGGTTTTTCGAACCGCAGTCACATCAGTGAAGGGACCAAAGTAGGATCCATTCGGAGAGATTTTCCGGGTGATAAGTAGCCGTGGGTATTTCTCCTTAGTTATTTTAATGTAAGGATAGCGTTTATCATCCTTTAAACGAATATTATAAGGTGGTTTGTACTTTTTAATTAAGTTGGCTTCTAATATAAGAGCCTCTTTTTCATTATCGGTGATAATATACTCTAGGCTGTTAAAATGGTTCATTAATATCCGGGTTCTAGGAGAATCAAGGTCTGCTTTAAAATAAGATTTAACTCTTTTTTTCAAGGATATTGATTTACCCACATACAAAACCTGATCTTGCTTACCTTTCATAATATAAACGCCGGTTTTATCTGGCAGATCATCTGGGGAATCAACTCTAGTCGACAAGGCAAGACCTCAAAAATTTTATTAACCATTGCAGTTTAATAAAAGGGGCAGTAAAGTTATTATTAAACCTTCTTTATAACTAATTAATGATTAATTTTTTAATTTAAATAAAACTTAATACAGGAATTAAGTTAACCTTTTTCTTAAGTTTAGTAGAATTTTTCTTAATCAAGATATCTAAGTTTCCTAACTTATATGATATTTAATTTAATCTTTTCATATTAGAGCATCTAAGGGATAATTGCTTAAATTTGAGAACCCTTAAATTTTATTTTTTCATCTATTTTATAATATTCTGCCTTATTCTCAATCCTTAACTTTTACATAAAAAATAATTCATCTAAATTTTCTTTACTAAAAATTATGAAATATATTTTTAGTTTGCAAATGCTCTTGGCAAAACCTAATTGCTTATAAAAATTAAATTCAGCTTAATTAATAGAAAAAGGAGGATAGATTTTTAGAATTAAAAGCTTTGGAGGAAAAGAGGCATTTTAAGCTAAGAAGAAAAATATCCTATCTCATCATGGTGGAAAAGTTTTTATTGAATAAAGTACAAGTACATCTATTATAACTTATAAATCATCTAATATAAACTTAAAGGAACATAACTTTTTAGCTTATTTTTTTAATCATAAAAATATTAATAAATTATGATAGTTATACCTTTGATTTTTCTCTTAGAACCTAGAATAGGTCAAGATTATCTTCAATTCAATAATTTAAAGGTTAATTTTTTTTTATGAGAGGATAAAGAAATGAAGAATTTTCAACTTCAGTCTGATTATAAACCATTAGGAGATCAACCCCGGGCCATAGATTCACTGGTAAACGGTTTTAATAAAGGATTTAAAGAACAGACTTTACTGGGGGTTACTGGCTCAGGTAAGACCTTCACCATGGCCAATGTAATTGAACAATTACAGAAACCTACCCTGGTTATTTCCCATAATAAAACCCTGGCTGCCCAGCTTTATGAGGAATTAAAAGAATTTTTCCCTCAAAATGCAGTGGAATATTTTGTCAGTTATTATGATTACTATCAGCCTGAAGCCTACGTTCCCCAATCCGATACCTATATTGATAAGGAAGCCTCTATTAACGAGGAAATTGATCGCATGCGGCATTCCACTACCCAATCCCTACTTTCCCGGGATGACGTGATAGTGGTCTCTAGTGTTTCCTGCATCTATGGTATCGGAGCACCTGAAGATTATGGTGAATTCATTTTAGCCTTAAAGATTGGTGATCAAATTTCTCGAGAAGAAATACTCTCTCAACTGGTGCACATGCAATATGAACGTAACGACATCGACTTTGATCGGGGTCAGTTCCGGGTTAGAGGAGATGTGATTGAAGTCAACCCTGTACATGGAAACCCTCCCTTGCGTATTGAATTATTTGGAGATGAAATAGAATCCTTAGCCTTAATTGATAGTTTAAGGGGTAAAAAATTAGAAAAACTGGAGCGCACCACGATATTCCCAGCTAAACACTTTGTAATCGCTGAAGATAAAATGAATAAGGCCCTAGTAAATATAGAACAGGAATTAGAAGCACGTTTGCAGATTTTAAAAGATCAGAATAAATTAGTGGAGGCCCAGAGACTGGAACAGCGCACTAAATTTGACCTGGAAATGTTAAAGGAAATGGGGTACTGTCCCGGCATAGAAAATTATGCCATGCATTTATCTGGAAGGAACTGGGGTGAGACACCTTACAGTTTACTTAAATATTTTCCCAGTAATTATTTAACCATTATCGACGAATCACATGTTACTGTACCTCAGATTAGAGGTATGTATAATGGTGATCAAGCCCGTAAATCAACCCTAGTGGATTATGGTTTTCGCTTACCCTCTGCCTGTGAAAACCGACCTTTACGATTTGATGAATTTCAAAGCATGGTGGATAAACTAGTCTATGTTTCAGCCACCCCCGCCTCCTATGAATTACAGAGAAGTTTAAAGGTGGTAGAACGGATCATCCGACCGACCGGACTATTAGACCCAGAAGTAATTGTCAGGCCAGTTAAAGGACAAGTAGATGATTTACTGGTGGA
>PWMT01000053.1 GCA_003558085.1 Methanobacteriaceae archaeon | reverse complement strand
TCTGGTGTAACCTCATCCATCATTCCTGCATAGATTTCTTTAGCCCGATCCACCACTTTTTTACGTTTAAGGGCACGTACATCTTCTACTTTAGATACCTGGATATAAGCTTCACAAGGCCCTACCCGGTTAATGGTCTCTAATGATGCAGCCATTATTGCTGTTTCTACCCTATCTAAACTAGAGGGTATGATTATATCACCTTTAGATCTTCCTCCCCGGGAGGTTATATTAACTTTAATTCTACCGATTCTACCGGTTTTTTGAAGTTCTCTTAAATCTAAGTCGTTACTTAAAAGACCTTCAGTTTGACCAAATATGGCACCTACCACATCTGGTTTTTCCACAATTCCATTAGCATTAATTTGAGCGTGAATGAGATATTTAGTTGTACTTATTTCTTCTTTTCCCATATTAAGCCTCCTTAATATTTAGATACTTGCAGGGATAAAGTCGTGTCCTGGAATTTTCTTCAGGCGTTGCCTGAATTATCATCAATGCAAATAAATAATTTGCTAATCGCAAATATATTAAAAAAATTTTTAATTGCGATGTGAAAACAGTGCAGGTATACAGTAACCTTGGGGATAAACATCAAGTTCTAATTGGCTAAGGTGTCTGGGAAGACTTTCAATGTCTTTGATATATCGACGGGTCATTCCCATTATACTATTTCTAATCTGTAGATTAGGATGGGAACCCAGATTTTGAATATCTTTAGATAATCTTTTAGCCAGTTCCTTTCCTTTTTTATCAAAATCTGTTAGAACTATTACTTCAGAAGAAGAGTTAGCAGCTAATTCAGCAATTTCAAAAAGTTTAAGACTGGTGCCAGAGACCTTGATAAAATTACCTTCTATTCCTAATTTTTCAAGAGCTTCTTCATCTTTTTTACCCTCAACAAGGATAGGTACTCCTTCTTCCCCAAACTTTTTTAATTCCTCTATTTCTTCACTTAAACGTAATAATATTCTATAACTCATGTTAGGTCCTTTTAAGGTGACTGTAATTATTATCACTGTAATAGTATCTATGTGAAGTATATAATCAAACTAATATATAAATTGCAGATATCTCCCCTAAGTTGAAATACAATAACATACTAATAAATCAACATTCATAGTCCGGTATAATATTAAGAACTAGGAATATCATATTATCCCGCAATATTTTACCTAACTTTTATCTTGAATTTTAGCATGGTTTAAACATTTTATAATCAAAAATAAATTAAAAAACTAAAGTTTTAAATAATTACTTTTAAAATAAAGTTATTATACTAAGATAGTATGTTTTTAAAATTTTTGGAGGAAATATAAGTGGGAAAAGGCCTAATTAGAATTGTTTTAGATATTTTAAAACCCCATGATCCCATAATACCTTATTATGCACGATATCTAAGTGAATTAACAGGTGTGGAGGGTGTTAACATTACCTTGATGGAAATTGATAAGGAAACTGAAAACATCAAAGTTACTATTCAAGGCACGGATCTTGATTTTGATGAAATCACCCGTGCTATCGAGGATTATGGGGGATCTATCCACAGCGTAGATGAAGTTGTTGCAGGAAGAACTATGGTTGAAGAGGTCACAACACCTCAGGATTGATTTTAAATGGATCAAAAAAAATTTAAATTCTCTCATAAGTTACTAGATAAATATCTTAAACAAAAATTAGATGAGCAGAAAATTCCATTTTTATCCACACCTCAAATATCAGATGCTTTAAAAAAAACCATTGGTATACAAGGTGTAATACCTGGTGTAAAAGCAGCCAACCATCATAAAATTTTTGGTAAATTGGTAACTGCTTACACCAAAGCTGATGATTGGGGCACTTCAGTGCAGGTTATCGATGCTGCGCTACCAGGCGAGGTAATTTTTATTTATGCTGAGGGTGATAATCATGCAGTATGGGGTGAGTTAACTTCTACTGCTGCTAAAAAGAAAGGAATTGCTGGTACCATTATTTTTGGTGCTTGCAGGGATTTAGATGCAATTAAAAATATGGATTATCCGGTATTTAGTAAAAAAGTAATTCCTAATGCAGGATGGCCTCGGGGAGATGGAGATATTAATATTAATTTGGATTGTGAAGGTACTTTAGTTAAACCAGGAGACTATGTAGTGGGTGATGACTGTGGTGTAGTAGTCATACCCCAATCTATTTTCAAAGAAGTTATGCAAGAGGCAAAGGATATTAAACATCTGGAAAAGAAAATTACTAAACAGCTAGAGAATGGTAAAACATTATCTGAGATTTTAAATCTTTAATTAGAGGCATAGGCTATGACTACTACAGCAGATACCATAAAAAGGAATGATAGTTATGCTTTTATTAGAGAACATAAAAAAAAGATAATCCTATCTTTTGTAGCGGCAGGGCTTATAATATTTGCTATTATAGCTTTGGCTGGAATAGGAGATACTATAAATGCTATAGAAAAAACTAATTTATGGTTTTTAGCTTTAAATTTCATTTTACAAGGAGTTATTTTTTTATTATGGGCACTGCGTTGGAAGCTAATTTTAGATCTAGTAGATAAATCTCCCCGATATTTAAATGTTTTAGGCATGCTTTTAGCTAGCATATTTGGAAATAATATTACACCTGGAGCTGCAGGAGGTGAACCTTTAAGGGCTTATCTATTAAAGGAAATTAACGATGTTCCTTTTGAAATTGGTTTTGCTTCTTCCACTGCAGACAGGGTATTTGAATTTTTACCCTTTGCTGCTATATCTGTTATCGCAGCCATACTTATTTTAAGCTGGAGAATATCTTTTTGGACCCGTATAATTGTTTTTTCACTAATTTTCATCACCATTATTTTCTTTAGTGTAATGGTTTATGCAGGATCCAATCAAAAAATTGCGCAAAAAATCAGTTTATCAATTAGTAGATTAGTATTTCCTTTATTTTTAAAAATCACCCGTAAAGAATTAAACTATTCTGATATTCGTGAGAAATTAATATTTTATATTAATCGTTTCACCACTGGATTTAGCATGGCCTTAAAGGATCGTAATTTATTTATCCTTGGATTTCTTTCAGCCTTTGGCATGTGGGCTGTAGATATGACCCGTTTATATGTATGTTTTATGGCAGTCGGAGTTCAACCACCTATAATTTCTTTAATAATAATTTATACGGTGGTGATTTTAATTTCATTATTACCTATTCTACCTGGATCTTTAGGTATAAGGGAACTAACTCTAGTAGGATTGTTTGCTGTGGTAGGAATTTCAGCTGACTTAGTAATGGCTGCCAGCATAATAGATAGACTGGCCAGTTACTTTGTTACTACTTTGATTGGAGCCTTCACTGCTTTATATTATAGTAAAAAGATCGTGGCTGATAAAAAGCCAGATGTATTGTAATAACTTAAATTATTACTTTTATTATGATAGGACTATTTATTAATAGCCTATAGTCTTCCATAAAGCCTCAAATGAACTGTTAATACATATAAAGCACAAAATACTTTTATAATAATTAATTATAATATATATTATTATCGAAACATTTAAATACTAGGAAATATAATTAAGATTATATATAACTTTTTCGGTTAATCATATGAAAGTTTTGGGAAATATTTCACATATCTCCAACAAGGGCAATATTATTGTTCGATCTGATCATACTCCAGCTCTAGGTCTGCCTGTTTTTACTGAGAACAAAATGAGAGTGGGTAAAGTATATGATGTTTTTGGACCTACCAAGGAACCCTATATTGTTATTAAACCCAAAAGTGTCGATCAGGTTAATAAATTTGAAGAACTTTTTGGAAAGAATTTATATATTCCAAAAAAATCTGTGAAAAAATGGGGGCGTAAAAAACGAAGCAAAAAATGAAAAATGTTGTTTCAACGAAGCAAGAAATGCAAAATGATGTTTCTGAAACAGAAAAAGAAATCAGTTGTCCAGAATGCGGTTCAGAAGAGTTAATTGGTGACTATGAAAGAGCAGAGATTGTATGTGGTGGATGCGGCCTTGTTATTGATGATAATTTGGTAGATATGGGCCCTGAATGGAGAGCATTTGATCATGAACAAAGAGACAAGCGAACCAGGGTAGGTGCACCTATAACTTACACCATACATGATAAAGGTTTATCTACCATGATCGATTGGAGAAACAAGGATATTTATGGAAGAGATATCCCAGCCAGAAATAGAGCACAATGGTATCGGCTGCGTAAATGGCAAAGGAAAATTAGGATTTCTGGTGCTACAGAAAGAAACTTAGCTTTTGCTTTAAGTGAATTAGACAGAGATTCATCTCGTTTGGGTCTTCCTCGAAGTGTGAGGGAATCTGCGTCAGTGGTATACCGAAGTGCAGTGGAAAATAAATTAATAAGAGGGCGTAGTATCGAGGGTGTAGTGGCGGCATCGCTCTATGCTGCCTGCCGAAGATGTAACGTGCCTAGGACTCTGGATGAGATAGCAGAAGTTTCTCGAGTTAGTAAGAAAGAAGTTGGAAGAACTTATCGATTTTTAACTAGAGAGTTAAATATTAAATTACCTCCAACATCTCCAGTGGATTATGTTCCACGTTTTGCCAGCGAATTAGGATTGTCCGGTGAAGTACAAAGTAAGGCCATTGAAATTATTGAAAAAGCAATGGAAAAAGGCCTTACTTCTGGAAGAGGGCCTACTGGTGTAGCTGCAGCCGCATTATATATCGCTTCAGTTCTATTAGGTGAACGAAAAACTCAAAGGGATGTAGCAGATATTGCCGGTGTAACCGAGGTTACCATTCGAAATCGCTACAAAGAACTGACTGAACAACTTGATATGGGTGTAACTCTCTAAAAAAATTATTTTACACCCTTATATTTATTTTTTTATTTCTTTTACATTAATTTTTTAGCAATAATTTTTTGAATATTTTTCGATAGAAGAAATTAGATCTTCTAATACGTATGCATTGCCTAGACCTGGGTAGTTAAGTAAATTTTTCTGATATTTATATAGATGTTTTAGAAATAACTGTAAAGATGCTAGTTCAGTTTCTTCATGAAATTCACCATAACCTAGTTTTTCTATATAAACCCCATTTAAAATCTGTTCAAACTGTCCTTTAACTGGAATGCTGTAAATAGGTTTTTTCAGATAAAGAGCCTCAGTTATTAATCCAAATCCACCATTAGTTATAACAGCCTGACATTGTTCAAGATCTGTAAAAAATTCATTTTCATTAAAAATTTTAAAATGCAGATTTTCTATTTTTTGGTTTTTATTAAATCCATAGATAACCACTTTTTTATTAATTTTTTTTAGTATTTCGATTAACTGCCAATTTGAAGTACTGGTTTGATAGACCATTATATGATCACCATAACCGGGATTTAACTCTATAATCTCTTTTCTTAAAACAGGTGGATGGATAACTGCATTATCCAAGTTTTTAAGGGGAGGGAAGAAAAAACTGGTGATAATATATCTTTCAGGTCTGACGATGAAAGATCTAACCACGGCTTCTGCTTTGAGTTTATCTTTCTTAAATTTAGAAGGATAATTAATTTTTCCCTGGCTGATAATATGCATATTATCAATACTTATCAAGGGAATTCTTAGTATATTGCTTAATAGACTAGCATAGAATTCAAAATCAGAAATAATTATATGAGGTTTAAAATCACTGGCAATGGAGTATAGTAATTTTAAGTTACCTTTCAAATCCCGGGGTAATTTTTTCATGCATTGGAAAAAAGTATCTTTGTTTTTAACTTGATTATTTTCATATACCGTATTAAATCCGAATATTTCATAAACATTATCAAATTTACGGGAAAGATAATCATAGGCACGATCACTGGCAAAAATTAAAACTTCATAACGGGAGATTAATTCTTCTAATATAACTCCACTTCTTATGGCATGTCCCATTCCTTCACCACAAACCGAATAGATGATCCTTTTTTTTGAATTAGGATTATCAATTTTAGGAGATAAACTGGTTTCATTGCTGGATGAACTTAATTTTTGAGACTTATATCCAAAGGCATAGTCTAATTCAGCTGCACTAACTTTTCTACCTAAAAAATCATAAACCGTGCTTTTAGCGTATTTAACTGCTAGATTCTTCAATCCCTCTTTTTCTAGTCTTCTGGTGGATACTCTTAAATAGGGTCTTCGCAACACTTTAAACTTAGAAATACTACCCATTCTCTCAATATAATCTGCATCCTCTCCGAAATCAAGGGATTCGTTGAATCCATTAACCTTTTCATGTAATTTTCTACGGCATATAATACCATAACAACCTGCTCCATGCGGTTTTATGGATTCCACCATTATCATGAAACGGTTGGCTAATTCATGCAAAAGCTTATCTCGCTTTTTATTTGAAATAGGGATCATTTGGGTAATGCCTATTCCAAGCTTTCTTTCCTCAAATTCAGATACAACATCCTGAAGATATCCTGGTGGTAAAATTAAATCAGAGTCTAAAAATAATATTAGTTCTCCTCTAGCAATTTTTGCACCATTATTCCTACCTATTGCTGGTATACCGCCTTTTACTATTTTGCAATTATAATCCTTGGCAATTTGACAGGTTCCATCCTGGGAATCAGCATCAGCAATTATAATTTCATAATCACCGAATTCCTGACTTTTTATACTATCCAGTAATTCTGGTAAATAATATTCTTCATTATAAGTTGGAATTACTATGCTAATCTTTATCATAATCCTCAGTCCCGACTAGGGGGATATGCTTCAATCAATATTGTTTTTATAATTTAAAATTCTTTCTCAATAATTATTAGATTAGTGGTCAATCTCTTATTTAAAGAATGAATAAAAATTCCAGGAAATAAAAAAACCTTCTGCTTTTCCTTTTAAGTTCAGAGTTAAATTGTTTAGCAATTCCAATTCATTATAATTTGAATTTAATTTAAAAATAGTTTTATCATTTACGGTACGGGAGGATAGTACTTCATAACCGGCAAGTTCTATATCATCACTAACACCAAGCACGGTCACTTCATAATAATCAGGTACAGATAGAAAAAGACCTAAGAAAACCCTTAAAATCACTAATAATGCAATGATTAGAGCGGGAGTAAATAAATTTTTTAAGTTGAAGGGTACTTTAATGGCACTGATTCCAAGAATCCCTGCTAGCCCCACTAGACCAGGAGTGGATAGTAGACCACCATCAATCATTCCAATTATGCTTGTTGCCAAGGCAAATATAAGAATTGCTTTTTGGGAATCTCTTCTATCCCCTAGACTAAACAAACCTCCTAAATATACGAGCGGGACGCTTAGAAAGATTATTCCAACTACAGCAGGTAAATATTGTATTAAAGATTCACCAGTATATATATTGGAGTTAAATGAAACTAGAGAACTGAAAATAGGGCTGATAGCTCCTTTAAATACATGGCTGTGTAAAATACTGGTGGAATTAGGGTGGGGTTCTAGTGCAACGAAGGTAGTAAATAGAGATACATCAAAATTTAATCTCAACCAAATTTCAATGATTATGCCCATGGCATAAGTAACTAGGACTAAAATAATAACCATTTTTAGGAAATCATTCTTATTCCAGCTTTTAAAGAAATTGAAGGTGTTTATTTTCTTATACAGGTAACTTTTCGTGGAAAATAAAGGACTGATCAGTAGCATACTACCCATTAAAAAGAAGAAGAGTATATCTTTACCTTTCGAAGACCCCATTAAGAAAGTATAAGTGAACGGTCGTATGATAGGGGTGATTAAATCAGTGAAAACTATTATTAATCCTATAATTAAGAGTATAATTCCAATTAAACTTAGACGGTTAATTTTAATATATATCACCAGTTGAGATTTATCTTATCCTATATGGCTTGATGAACATTTACTCATTTTATTTATATATTAATTTTAATGATTATATGGTCTTGGGATTTGAAGCATTAATTAAAATAATTTAAATAGGTATTCGTGTTTTAAAATTAATATTAACTTTTAATTTAATAGCCACTTTTATCCTGTAGATTAAGTGTTAATTTATAAATCTTTTAGTAGCCAATTTTATCTTCTAGATTAAGTGTTAATTTATAAATATTTTATTCTACTTTTTACAATTATTAGTTATGGAACTTTTTTTACAACATGTAATTATATTGATTATCACCGGTTCGGGGGTGGGATTGGCCACTGGAATTCTGGGAATAGGTGGTGGTTTTTTATTAGTACCTCTACAATTCTTTCTATTACAATCTATGGGTATGGATCCGGAGATAGCCTTACCCATATCACTAGGCACTAGTTTAGCAGTAATTATTCCTACATCCCTAAGTGGTGCCTACTCCCATCATCTTAGAAGAAATGTGCTGATTAAACCAGCTCTTTATATGGGGACTTTTGGATTTTTAGGGGGATGGATAGGGGGTTATCTAGCCACTATCACCCCTGTGGAGATATTAACTCTACTATTTGCAGCATTACTATTTTTAATCGCCTATCAATTTTTAAAATTTAATAAAATTAGAGCCATACAACTTAATAGATTAACTTTCTCTAAGCTAATGGCGTGGGGTTTCTTGGCTGGCATAACTTCTGGGTTTTTCGGTATTGGGGGAGGTATAATACTGGTACCCATAATGTTGATATTCCTTGGATTTAAGATGGTACAAGCAGTAGGCACATCTACTTTGGCTATCACCCTCTCTTCTTTAGGGGGTATGTTATCTTATATTTATTGGGGATGGAATATTCCTGATTTACCTCCTTATTCAGTGGGCTATGTTAATTTAATTCTTTTATTTTTATTATCATCTACAAGTATTCCCATGGCACATTTAGGAACGTATTATGCTCATAGAATTCCTGAAAAACGTTTAAAACAAATTTTCGCCATAATATTAATATATATAGGCTTAAGATTAACCGGATTATTTGAAATTTTGGGGATACCATTTTAAATGGCTTAAATTCTTTTTATCATTATAATTTTATTGTATAATGCTCTTTCCTCATTATAAATCCTCAAAAATAATACTAAATAGTTTTTTTTAGCTGAAAAGCTTGAAGTTTAGGGGAAAAGATATTCATCATATAAAAAAATTTATCATTTTCCTTGGATAAAAAAGGGATTATTAGGAATATAAAATTTCAATTAATGTTCATCCCACTTTTATAATTCTCTTAAGTGAAGAAAATTTGATCAACCATTATTAATATATAATAATAAATCAAATATAAAAATGTGATAAGATGGTGAAGTTTAATTTGATTGGAATTTTAGCATTGATTGTAGGGATAATACTATTGTTTTCTCCTGCTATAGGATTAACTGCAATTGGTATTCTATCTGGTCTTATATTAGCTGGAATGGGTATATGGATGGTTTTTAATCTCTTGAATGAAGTAAAAACTAATCAGAGTGTAGCATTTGTCTGGGGAATTTTTGCCATGGTTTCTCTAGTTTTAGGATTTTCCATGATATTCCAGGTAATAACCATTGACTATTTAGGTGTCTCCTACCTTTTAATAACCGGTATCTTGATAATTATTGCCGGAGTGTTGATGTTATCTACGTCCCCAGGAAGTAATATTAAAAAGTATTTGGCAATAGGTTTCCTTTTGTTGGGTTTTCTTTATCTATTGATTACGGCATTGAATTTAAGTCCACTCTATATAGCAATAATAATAGGATTGGGCCTAATAATTTACGGTCTAATTGTTTTGAGAATAGGCAGATGATTTTAAAGAAAATTAAATAAAGATTTTAATCTATTTATTTTCAGCATATCTTAGGATAATACTAAAACTAACCATATCAAGATAACTATCCCAAATATGGCATATATTAATATCCTAGTTTTTCTTACTCTATTCTGGTTTTCTTTAAGAATTTTTTCACATTTATCAGAACAAGTCCTCTCTTCTAGGGGGATAGGAGTACCGCAAACATTACAATGTCTATGAGGTTTGGTCATTTTTTTCACCTTTTTTAGTTTTTCAATTTATCTTTAATTTTAGATTAAACAATCCTAGTGCCAATTTTATGGTTGCCTAAAACCTTAAGTAAATTTTCTGGAAGATCTCCATTTATAATCACGGTTTTAATTCCAGATCTTTTAATCATCTGCACGGCAGTAAGATCAAAGAATTCATAGGTACCAGCTTTAGAATCTTTTTCTCTTAAAAATTCCCACATTTCCTGAGCAGATATTTTTTCAAGTAGAACAGCATCATCATATATTTTAGGATCTTTATCATATAATCCATCCACCGAGGTCAGATTTACTAGAAGATCAGCTTTAACATATTCAGCTAATATGGCTCCCACAGCATCAGTACTATGCGCTGGCTCAGTACCGCCCATCACCACTATCCTATTACTAGTGGAATAGGCCACTGCCTCCTGGAAATTTTCAGGTACTGAGGGATAAGCATCATCTCCTAGTGCTATAATTAAAAGTTTTGCATTTAGACGAGTAATATCAATACCTATATCATCACAATGTGCTTCCCCGGCTTTCAAATCCCGGGCGATTTGTATATAATCTCGAGCGGGTTTCCCTCCTCCCACTACAATAAATATTTGGTGATCTTGCTTTAGGGAACTAAGAATTTTAGCATATTCTTGAAATTTCTGATGTTCATAAGCCTTTATAACTACGGATCCTCCAATAGTAATTACTATTCTCATTAATTTTCACCTGCCCCTTTATTAGAATTACACTAGATAATCTTTTTATTTTAAATAATATTTTATAAAAAATATTTTTTTAGTTTTTAAGTATATTTTTTCTAGTTTTAGGAGTTATTTATTTTCTTATCCGGTATAATTTAGGAGTTATTTGTATCTTATTCTTTGGGTCCTGTATAATGTAGGACTTATTTATTTATGATATTCTTTTGACCAGTATAAATTATTTAGATATTATTTTGGCCAGTATAAATTTTATAGGCTTAAATTCATACTTACTTATTAACAACATATATTTAAAAGGAATTATAAATTTAATAATATGTTTCAATTATTCTTTATTTATTTGAATGCTTGACCTAAATCACTTTTTTTTATTTAAATGAATTTCAACTAGTCATAAAAACAAATATTTTAGGAGTGAGCTATCTTGAGCGATGTATCATCAACTGAACTTTACGAATTCAAAAAAATCCTTCAAGACTTGTCAGATAAAAAAGGTAGAGGCACGGAACTGGTTTCGGTATATATACCACCAGACAGGCAGATATCTGACGTGGTAAAACATATGAAGGAAGAACTAAGTCAGAGTGCAAATATTAAAAGTAAACAAACTAGGAAGAATGTTCAATCAGCAATTGAAGTTATTATGCAACGTTTAAAACTTTTTCCTAAGCCTCCAGAAAGAGGTTTAGTTCTTTTTGTAGGCATGATACCTAAAGGTGGTCCAGGCACTGAGAAAATGGAAACCTATGTTTTTGAGCCCCCTGAACCGCTTCAAACTTACACGTATCATTGTGATTCTCAATTTTACCTGGAACCTCTTGAGGAAATGTTAGGAGATAAAGAAGTCTATGGCTTGGCAGTATTAGATCGTAAAGAAGCAACCATAGCCGTGCTTAAAGGAAAAAGAATAGATATACTCAAAACATTAACTAGTGGAGTACCAGGTAAACATAAAGCTGGTGGTCAGTCTCAAAGGCGTTTTGATCGTTTAATTGAATTAGCAGCCCATGAATTTCTTAAAAGAATAGGAGATACAATTAACGATGCATTTTTATCCTTAAAAGATCTTGAAGGAGTAATCTTAGGTGGTCCAGGTCACACTAAGGAAGATTTTTTAAATGGAGATTACATTCATCATGAAATTAAGAAAAAAGTTATAACCACCGTGGATACCTCCTATACTGGAGAATTTGGTATAAGGGAGATTATTGAAAAGTCTATGGATGTATTAAATGAAATAGATGTGATGAAAGAGAAAAAACTGATGCAAAAATTTTTACGACAATTAGTTTCCAGTGATGGGTTGGCTTCTTATGGAGAAAAAGAAGTTAGAAATAATTTACAAATTGGTGCAGTGGAAATACTATTATTATCAGAGGATTTAGTAGCTAATCGTATAGATTATCAATGTACTTCCTGTGGAAATAAAAAATCAAAAACCAGTAAAAAACATAAAGTAGCTGTCGAAGAAACATGTGATGTATGTAACGATAAAATGAAGATGATTGAATCCAGAGATATAATTGAAGATCTAATAAAAATGGCAGAGGATGTTAATTCGCAAGTAGAAATCATATCAACCGAAACTGAAGAAGGAATGCAACTTTTACGTGCCTTTGGCGGTATTGCTGCTATACTTCGCTATAGAACTGGAAAATAAAATATTTAAACTTTATCAATAAAAAGATCAGAATTAGACTTATATCCTAATTTTTATATTATTATATGGGGCTGGGGCAGATTATTTTGATAACTTTGTTTATAAGCTTAAAGAAAATTTATAAAAATTTACCTAGTCCACTTTTGTGCTATTAATTTTAAATTTTAAAATAATTAAGGAATATTATACAATCAAAAAAAAAGGTTTAAAAAATTTGAAAAAATCATATAAAAATTCTAAAAATATTAAAAATCAATCAGGACAAAATAAATCATGGTTAGATTTAAATATTAAAAGAATGTAATAGCTTTAATAAAAATTGAATGATGCTTATAATGGGGAGTAATAGATGAAAAAAATCTTGTTTGCAGTGTTATCCTTAATTTTGATACTTTTTCTCTTTTTCATGTTTAATTTAGAAGTGATTAATTCTCCTAGACTAGATGATAATAATCATATTAATAATAGCAATATAACCCACATTGCAAATATGACTTATGCTGAAAA
This sequence comes from Methanobacteriaceae archaeon, assembly GCA_003558085.1. Classification (GTDB taxonomy): domain Archaea; phylum Methanobacteriota; class Methanobacteria; order Methanobacteriales; family Methanobacteriaceae; genus Methanobacterium_F. The sequence goes on along the minus strand of PWMT01000053.1, from coordinate 37,298 downwards.
TGGCGTGACTTTTAATTATCCTGCTGAATGGAAACAAATAGATAATCTCTATAATAAAGCTAGGTGGGGAGTTGGCCCTGCTACTGCGGCATTTGAGGATCCGAGCGACCCGGATAATGAAACTTATTTTTACATAAAACCTCGATATGTGACCTCTCTAGATGAAATGATGAGTACTTATAGGGTTGATATAGCAAATCTTGGACAAGAAGAAGTCTCATCACGTAATATTACAGTTAATGGGATGAGGGCCGTGGAATTTATAAAAAGTTGGCATAAAGAGGGTATACCAAAACAGGCCCTAACCATACACTACGAAGTTGTCCCAGGATCAGTTTATTATAGATTTGGAGGTGTCACCACCCTAGAAAGATATAATGAAACTCTCCCTAAATTTGAATTAGTAGTTTACAGTTTCCAAGGGCAATAATTATCTCCTGAAAAGAAATGATTCCAAATAAACTTTTAGATTAAAGGAATAATTTTTTTCTATTAGTATGTCTGTCTAAATTGAAATTAATAACTTAAATTAATGTTCATTTACGAACACTTATTAAAATCTTTTAGCATAAATCTTCCAATAATGTTATATTATATTTTTATAGATCATTAATACCCATTTCATTTGTTTATGGTCTAATTGGTACTGCTCTAATTGGATTAAAAAAAGTATAAATTTAAAAAAAAAGTTTTATACTAATTCTATTTTTAGTGAAAATAGTTAATTTTACTTAAAATAAAATAAAAGAAGTATAATTTTCTATGACCTTATAGAAAAAAAGCTACTCTCCTTTATTCTTAGCATCTAAATATATGAGACTCATATATTATCCACGACTGTAACTAAATTGTTAACATAGCTTTGAGTGGTGCTGTAAGGTTCATCAATGAGTGTTTCAAAGATCACCGAAGGTATACCTGCATTTATAAGAGGAATAGTCACATATTCTGGACTACTCTGGGGATGAGGAACAAAGTATATCATCCCTGGAATTTAACCAGCTATTCTCCGTGCTATGGATTCAGATCTGCCTCCAGGAATGGGAGAAAACATAAATCTATCTTCTGGATAATTGCCTTGATGAGAGTGTATATCCACGGCGAGCTGGAAATCATTATTTATTATATCTGGCACCGCATAAGCATTGGCCAATAATTGTCCATTCATCCTTCCCTGACTATAATCTTCTGCATTTCTAGTAACAACAACCTGATAGATATAGTAACATTTATTTAGGGAATTATCGCGACTTTGAATTGATTCTATGGCGGCTTGATGTGCATTATGCTCCCAAGGATGTACTCCTACAATATAGGCTACCTTGACATCTGAATTTATATTACCATAAGGTCCTCTTTTCAGCACACGCCCATAATCCCTAGTTCCAAGAATATTACTGGAAGCAGTGGTAGGACTATCGTCTGGCTTTTCAGTTACATTACCTGTTTCTTCATCAATACTTGATTGATTTAAATTATCTCCGTTGCCTATAGGAAGCAAATCTCCTATATTTTCTGATCTAAAATTTGGCCCTACAATTCCTCTATTAAAAGAAATTGCTGCTACCGCAGAAATTAAAATTAATAATGAAATCAATAATATTATAATTTTTCTTTGGGTTTTTACTTTATTACCTCCATTTTACTTATTTTTTAATATTTTAAATACAAATATTATTGCTTTTGTTCTAAAAAGCAATTAATTGAGATAGTGTTTAATTTAGTTTCTTATTTAAGTCTTACTTTTTGATTAATAATTAAAACATCCACTATATTCATAAAAAAATCAATTTATTAAATCTCAGTTATTTAAAAAAAGAGATGATAAAACATATAAATTAAATCATCTGTTTTCAAATAGGACTATTAAATAAGTTCAAATCTAAAAATAAATTTATAATCTAAACTAGTGAAAATTAGATGAATATAAGCATATCAACCTAATCTACTTACTTTTATGAGAGATTCTACTGGAACACCGTCTATCTCGGATATGCCTTTTTTATCTATAAGTACTGTTACTGTTGTTGGTTCAGCCCCTTGCTGTTTAAGTACATCAATCACTTCTTTAATGGTTCGACCACTAGTTATTACATCGTCTACTATAACCACTTTCTTATTTTTTACTGATGCGAAATTACTACTTATGGCTCCTTTGGCATCCTTTCCTTTCCTATGCTTTATGGGGTGGAAAACAGCTATATACGTTTCAATACCAGTTTCTAAGTCTAAGATATCAGCCATCATAGTTGCAAAAGGAACTCCACTGACTGCAATACCCATTATTACTTCCGCAGGGCCGTGTTTTAATGATATATCTGCCATGGCAGCAGATACATATCTTAAACGTGCAGAGCTTCCTCCTAAACTATCCCATTTTATGGCAAAATCTATTGGTGCCTGGGTAGCTTTAATAGCTCCCTTGGCAGTGGTTTGTAATTTAAGCCATCGAGCAGTGTCTTTGGAAACGTTAAGTTCGTCTGCAATTTCACCGGTGGTAAATCCTCGGCTGCGTAAAATTTGGGCTTTTTTTATCAGTTCTTGGTTCATATTAACAACAACCATATTTGAATTAAAGGGGAAGGTACATTTATAACATTAGCACATTTTAAGGTCATGGTTTTAAATCATCATAAATTTTAACTGGAGTATGATCCCGCGCAGATTTCATAGCGGCTAAAACAACTCTAAGAGCGTAGATACCATCTTCACCTGTGATTTCTGGTTCTTCATCATTCATTACTGATGAGATAAAGGATTTTATTTCTCCTTTTAATGGTTCTTGATGATTTATTTGCACATCTTGGGCAAATTTTCCAAAAACATCAATACTTTGATCAATATAATCAATGGATATTATGCCTGCTGTACCTGTAATTTCTAATTCTCTTCGTTTGTAAGGAGTAAGCCAGTTAACTTCTAACATCCCTGTTATGCCACTTGTGAATTTAGTCATAATTTCGGCGTGATCTTCAAATTCACATCTTTCCAAAATACTACCCATAGTAGAATATACTTCCGCTACTGGATCACTAAATAGATAGTACATAACATCTAGATCATGAATCGCTAAATCAATGGTTACTCCCACATCTTTTATTCTAGGGGGAAAAGGACCTACTCTTTTGGCAGAAGCAGATACCACATCGCCTATTACATCATCTTCAATTAATTCTTTAGCTTTTTGTACCGCAGGATTGAATCTTTCTACGTGTCCGGTTCCCAGTTTAATTCCCTTTTTACGACCGGCTTTTACCATTTTTTTGGCTTCCTCTAAGGTGAAAGCAATGGGTTTTTCTACTAGTACATGTTTTCCGTGTTCTATAGCATCCATTACTACATTATAATGATGAGTGGTGGGAACACAAACACTTACCAATTCTATATCTGGGTTTTCCAGGATATTTTCATAATCGAGGTAACCTATTACATTATATTTTTGGGAAACGTTAGCCAAATTTCCTTTCATAAGATCTGAAACAGCCATAAGATTGGCTTGATCCAATCGAGAATACACGCGGGCATGGTTGTAACCCATAGCACCTACACCAATTACACCCACATTAATTTGCTTCAAATATAATCCTCCATAAGAGTTGCCGCTTTTTCACCCAATTGCTCAGCTTCTTTAATTCCAGCATAAATATTCACTTCTGAGAGTACTTTCCCATTTTTTTCTAATAGTATACAGTAAAGTTTAATTTTTTCATTATTGCTCTGGGCAATGGCCCCTAATGGCCATTGACAGCCCACTCCTAGTTCCCTTAAAACTGTTTTTTCTGCTAAAATTTCTTGTGAAGATTGGTAATGATTCAACTTATTTAAGGTAGATTTAAAATCACTGTCCTTTCGACAAATAACTGCTAGGGCACCTTGACCAGCAGGAGGAGTTAAATAATCTAAAGGAAATCTATATTTAATGTATTCGGTTAATCCTAATCTTATTAGTCCTGCTTCAGCCATTAAAGTAGCGTCGCAATATCCCTTAAAAACTTTTTTAATTCTGGTTTCTATATTTCCTCTTAGAGGCTCTAGCTTAAAATTTTTTTGGTGATGATTACAAAAGGCCTCTCTTCTCAAGCTACTGGTTCCCAGTTTAGAGCCTGGTGAAAGTTCTTCCCAACTAAACTTGGATATTAATACATCATGTGGTGACTCTCTAACTGGAACTGCTGCAATTTCCAGATCGTCATCAATTTCACTGGGTACGTCTTTCATACTGTGAACTGCAAAATCTACTTCTTCGTTGAGCACTGCTTGATCTAATTCCCGAGTAAATATTCCCTTGGGATCCATATTATATAGTTGGGTATTAGTAATTTTATCTCCAGTACTTTTTACAATGGACATTTCTATTTCTTTATCTGTTATCTTGGTTAATTCTTTTATTATATATTTCGTTTGTATGGTGGCAAGATTGCTTCCTCTGGTTCCCACTATCAAATAATCATCTCCATGCATTAAAATTAAATTATGATTGAATTAATTTAATAGGTTTAAACTTTATTTTTTATTACAATTTTAATCATTATCATTGTTTATCAGATTTATTTTAGTGCATGATCTATTTTTCTTAATAAGAATTATATTTATGTATGAGTTTAAATATAAAATCATTAAAAAAATCAGTTTAAATAGTTAAATTTTAATTCTATATTTTATAATCATCTTAAATTTAAATTAGCATAATTAGATCGATATATGAAAACTATGTTTTTAGCTCCGCTTTGTATAGCTAAATTTAAAGCATCCTGGGGGTCTTGCATAAAAATAGGTTTGGTTTTCATCTTTTTTAATACCCCTTTTCCTAATTGGTGGGTTAGAATTAAATTAATAGAATTTTGAAATTCTTCCAAAATAGGAACAGTTTTCAATTCATCAATTTCTTCACAGGTAATCCCATATTGTCCTCCTAAAATCACAAAACAATTTTCCAGATTTTTAGCCATTTTTAATATTTTTTCTATGGCTTTGACATTTATGCCCGGATTCACCTCTTCTATGATATTACATCCTTTCTTATTTTTGATGGAGGTACGACCTTCTACTCCCTTAAACTGGGAGATCTTATTGGATATAATATCAACCTCACAGTTTAAAGTTAAAGCTGCACTGATAGCTGCTAAAAGGTTACTCACCTGATAGGGAGTGGGGGCAAAAACTGTCAGATTAAAACGGGTATCTATAGTTCTTCCCTTAATAGTTTTTAGATTAGATACTAATATTTCTAAATAGGTTTTTTTCAGCCCATATTTTACATTCAAAACCCTTAAATTTGCTTTTGGATCTTTCAAACTGAAAGTGTTAATTTTAGTATGAAATTCTTTTTTTAGAGGTGTATAGTATTTATCCAAGGCTTCTTTCTCACAGCAGACAATTTCACTGTTAAATATTTGTCTTTTGGCATTACTGGCCTTACTTTTTCCCTGTCCAATGGTATAATTTTCCACTACATTGGTTAATATACCTACATCTGCGAGTCCGGTACCACCCAATGATGTTTCAAAGATACATATACCATAATTACATTTTTCTGCTAGTTGAATAGATTCGATGATGCTGGCAGGTGTAATACTGATATCCTTTTTTAAGTTAGTAAAAGCGTGATTTTGATAACATTCTACCCCTAAACTGGAAAGTATTAAGGGGTAATGTGAGGACAAGATTTCTTTAAGCATGCCTACCACACTACTCTTCCCTTTCACACCTGTTACTTCTACAATTGGAATTTTATCAGTTTTCCAAGGTTCTAAGATTAATTTAACGGCTTCATGATGAGTTAAATCAATTTTAATTTCCAAGGGGCAATGTACCGGTGCAATTATCTCAATTTCTTCAACTTCAGGTAATTTATCTGTAAATATAATTCCTTCAGATTCTAAAAAATTTTCCTGCTCCTGATTTAAAGTATGATATATATCCCAGACCCAAATTTTATTATATTTATTATGCGATAATCTGGAGAGTTCTATAGCTATTTTATAACCTCCGTGAGTAAGATCTATAACCAAAGCATCCATGTTTGCACCTGGAAAGTATAGGTTTAAAATAAGGATCAATTTATAATTTTAGATAATAGGAGCGTATCTATTTCATTATAGGGTTTATACCGCCTTCTGTAAGTTTTTCTCTTACTCTTTGATAAAAATCTTGATTTAAACGTATAAAATAGGCGGAATCGTCTGATTTTATAAATATTAATTCTTCTAGGTAATTAATTTCTTCATCAAATTGACCATCTATTACTGCAATTGCTTTTTTACCTTTTTTAAGTAGTTTTACTTTTATTTTACTTTTATTAGGTACTACTATCGGCCGAGCTCCCAGCTTGAAAGGACATATAGGGACGATGATAAACGCTTCCACGCGAGGATCAACGATTGGGCCTCCTGCTGACATAGAATAGGCAGTAGAACCACTTGGAGTAGAAATAATAAGCCCATCTGCCCGTAATTCTTCTACTATTTCTTCATCTACTTTTATTTCTATGTGTAACATTTTAGCTGGTTTACGGGTTAATATAACTACTTCATTTAAGGCAGAGGGTAGTTCACGACCATGATAAACTCTCAACTGGGTCCTTTTTTCTATAAAATATTTTCCCTCTAAAATATCTTCCACGGCCTCAAAAGCATTTTCTTCATCTACTTCAGTTAAAAAACCAACTGTACCTAAATTAATTCCTATTATTGGGATTTTTTTACCATCTATAAAATTTTGAGTCCTTAATATAGTTCCATCCCCGCCAATGGCGATGATCATATCGGTGTCCATTTTATCCAGCTTCATTTTCAATTCTTCAAATTCTGGAAGAAAATCAATTAAAGAAGAATCTACAGAAACTTTAATTTCTTTTTTTAGTAAAAATTCAATCATTTCCCGGCCTAATTGAATCGCATTAGGGATATCTAAACGTGCTACAATACCTATATGCATTAAATAACCTCCATGATTTCAATAAGTTTCTCATGTAATTTTTCATTCCCTGCTGCGACAATAGAAGTTCTTTCTTTAGCATTTAATACTTTATTGATAGGTTTTCCTTGCTGAGTACTTATTTTTCCTCCAGATTCGGTTATAATTAACTGGGAAGCAGCAATATCAATTACTCTTAAGTTTTCATTTATATCTACAAAAGCATCATAGGAACCATTGGCCACATAACAAAGTTCAATGGAAACTGATCCTAAAATCCTCATCCTTCTAATTTGTTGAAAGAGATGATCTATTTGATTAAAGGTAGTCCCATAGATAAACAGGCCCATGGAGGAATTATTAACATCAATTAAATCAGAACCTTGAATCTTTTCACCATTCAAATTAGCACCCTTACCTTTCAGGCCTTCAAAAAAATCACCGGTGGCAAAATTTTTTACAAAACCCATTTTCACATCCTTTAATTGGGGGGCTCTTTTTTTAAAAGGATATTTAGCCACGGCTAATGATATTCCATAGGCAGGGATATTTTTCACCGCGTTACTGGTACCGTCTAAGGGATCTACCACAAAAACAATTTTAGAATCAGTATCTTTTATATAAGATTTATCGGTGGATTCACATCCAATTTCAAGTTCTCCAATTTCTTCACTTATGAGTAAAATAGGATACGATATTTTTTCTAAAATTGAAATAACTTCTTTTTCAGCTACCAGATCAATTAATTTAGATGGAGTACCATCTGCTCCCATCTTTATAACTTCACCAGATTCTTTTTTTCCTATTAATGGAGAAATTGCTTTTTCTACCTTTGCAATAATTTCAAGGGCAACTTCCCTCCAAAATATTGTTTCAGATTCATCCATCAATCAGCACCTTCATTTGGGATTAAATTAAATATTAGGAAATCAATCTTCTAAAAAAACTAGAGCAGCTACAGCCGCACCCCAGTTTTCTACTTCATGATTTGTTTCTTCTACCAGTAAATCTTTTATATCTTTATTTCTAATTTCCAACATGTATTTTACCATGTTAATGGCGGATTCTCTAATTTCATGGGGGTCTCTATTTATTCCGCTATGTTCTACCACACAACCAAAATCATTAGAATTAGCAACAGCTATTGCAGCTGAAATAAAATCTCCTTTTTTATTAGAGCAAACCGTGGAGAGAATGCAGTTTATCATTTGTCCTGGTTTTAATTCAGGAAGTTCTACTAGAGGAGTATTTGCTGGTATTATGCTGGAAACTTTTATAAGATTAACATCACCTATACCGGCTTTTAACAGAGCATTGTCAAATGCATTCAACTTAGTTGGTCCTTCAGCAGCTCCGGAAGTAATTGCTACCTTCATTTTTTCTCCTTAATCATTTTTATTAATTGTTTTTTATTTTTATAGATCTATTTCTTTTGTATAGTTTTGACTATTTAGTCATTTTTTTAAAATTTTTAAATGGTAGTATTATTGGAGTAATTATGATATTTATTAGTTCTTTTTTTTTTAATTGGGTTTTTGTAGTTGTGAATTTTTTAGACCTTCTTTTAAAGGTTAGCTTTTTTAAGTTAATTATGAATTTTTTAATATGGCCACTTAATATTAAACTTTATATGCTGGTTTAGTTACTATTAAAATTACTAACTAGATGATTAACTCCTTAGAATATTAATTTGATTATAGAAACAGTTTACAGAAAAAAGGCCAATGAATTTTTATTTAAGTTACTATATTAACCATGTATTCATATCAATTTTATTCTTAGAGGTTAATTAAACTCTAATTCAATTTATAGAATTATTTCTAGGAGGGATAAAATAATGTCAAAAAAAGTGGTGGAAGTTAAAACTTTGAAAGTAGGTAAGTATGTGATTCTAGATGGTGAGCCTTCTAAAATAACCAATATTTCCACATCATCTCCAGGTAAACATGGTTCTGCTAAGGCTAGAGTGGAAGCTGTGGGTTTATTTGATAATCAAAAAAGAAGTATTGTTAAACCGGTAGATACTAAAATTGATATACCTATTATTGATAAAAGAACCGGGCAGGTCTTGGCTATAATGGGTAGTGAAGTTCAGTTAATGGACTTAGAAACCTATGAAACCTTTGAAGTACCCATACCTGATGATTTAAGGGATTCATTGGTAGAAGGTATTGAAGTAGAATATATTACCGCCATGGGGAATAAAAAACTCATGCGGACTAAAGGATAGTTATTACTTATGGGAAATGGGATATAATGTTATTTTATACTCATAACCCTTCCCAATTTGCTTTTTCAAAGGATGAAAACGATTTTAAAAATTACATCTCATCCCTATCTAAAAATAGAAAAGAGCCTACAAAAAAACCTGTATTTGCTTTATTAGGCGTTCCATTTGATAGTACTACTACTTACCGTTCAGGGGCTCGATTCGGACCCTCAGCAGTTAGAGAAGCTTCCCATAATTTTGAAAACTACCACTTAAGTTGGGATTGTAGTATTGATTCTACTATTTTTGATCTGGGCAACGTGCAAGTAAGTCATGGTAACTTCAAAAAAACCTGTTCTAATCTTCTAGAAACGGTTTCAGATTTATTAGCATATGATATCAAACCCATAGTTGTAGGGGGAGAGCATACTATAAGTTATGCTGTAGTTAAAGCTTTAAAAGCTTATAAAAATTTAAATGAGCTTACTATAGTCCATCTAGATGCGCATATGGATATTGCTGACTCCTATATGGGTGTAAAATATTCTCATGCTACGGTAATGAGAAGGATTTTTGAACTCAAGCCAGGTAGACTCATTCAAGTGGGTGTTCGTTCGTCTTCTTATGAGGAGAAAGAATTTGTACAAGAAATGGAAATCGAGTATTATACTTCAGCCGAGGTCAATGATAATTTAAATTCTTTATTAAAAGTTTTAGATTCAATTAATGGTCCGGTATATCTTAGTATTGATTTGGATGTAATTGATCCCAGTGAAGCACCTAGTGTTGGTAATCCTACCCCTTGTGGTATAAATTCTCAACAATTAGAGGAATTAATAAAAATTTTAGCTCTAAAACAGGTAGTTGCTATGGATATAGTAGAAGTCTCTGCTGATAAGATTGGAGATTTGACTTCTATTAACGCTGCTAAAATCATTTTAGATTTTCTCTGTCTGCAGGGAAAATCATCCCATCAAGATTAAATTTCTGGGACTTCCCTATTGTTTTAGTTAGTAAAACCACTTAATTATTAAGAACTGAATTTATTACTAAACATTATAAACCGAAGTTATATTATGAATTTGAAGTTTGTAAACTTCTAAAAAAGGGATAATTACATCCAATCCCATTTTATAGGGGGGGGTATTAAATGTTAATTATATCTTTTTCAATATTATTATAACACAATTTAAATATATTTAAAATTTAAAGTTTAGTGTAAAATCAATAAGATGTAATAATACAAATTTATTTAATTCTAATAAAAAAAAAATGAAGATTTAGGAAATAAATATATATAAATACTTAATTAGATTATTGGGCCTTATATGGATATAGAGGGGTTTTTAATGAATACGAGAGAAGTAAAACTTTCTGGACATATAATTGACAGCCTTACGCTCCCTCGAGCCTTGGATATTATTATGGATATGGGGGGCGACTTTAAAATAATTGAATTTGAGGTTGGAAAAAGGAAAACTGATATTAGCCATGCTCGTATCCTGGTTTCAGCTGAGGAAAAACATCTTCTAAACGAAATATTAGATGAATTAAGTGAAATAGGGGCATCTATAGCGGAAATTAAAGATGCAAAACTAAAAAAATCAGTAAAAGACAAAGTAGTGCCTGATGATTTCTATTCCACTACTAATCATACCACCCAAATCCGATATGATGGTGAATGGTTGCTGGTAGAAGATATTGAAATGGATTGTATGGTAGTGGTAAACACTCAAAAGCATCGGGCCTATTGTAGGCCGATTGGAAGGATTAAAAAGGGTGACATGGTAGTAGTTGGAAGAAAAGGTATTAAGGTTACTCCTCCAGAACGACCAAGGGGTAAAAAAGGTGTTTTTGAATTCATGGGAAGTGATGTATCTTCTGAAAAACCAATTCTTTCCATTGTAAAGAAAATAGCCTCCGAAATTCATGAAATCAAAGGAAAAGGTGGTAAGATTGCAATTGTGGGCGGTCCTGCAATTGTACATACGGGTTCTGCTCCTATAATGTCTCAAATGATAAGAGAAAATTATATTGATGTTATTTTCGCTGGTAATGCGTTAGCCACTCATGATATAGAAAATGCATTATTAGGAACCTCCCTAGGTATATGTGTAAAAAGTGGGGAGGCTATGGCCCGGGGTCATCGCCATCACATCAATGCCATCAATGAAATTAATAAAGCAGGATCTATAAAAGAAGCTGTTGAGCAAGGAATTTTAAAAGAAGGAATAATGTATGAATGTGTTAAAAATAACGTACCAGTAGTCTTAGCTGGCTCAATAAGGGATGATGGGCCCCTACCTGACGTGATTACGGATATTGTTGAAGCCCAAGACGAAATGCGTAAATATGCACAGGAGGTAGATATGGTGATCATGATTGCTACCATGTTGCACTCTATTGCCACGGGAAATATTATTCCTTCCAAAGTAAAGAGTATATGTGTAGATATAAATCCTTCTACTGTTACTAAACTTGCAGATAGAGGAAGTGCACAGGTAGTAAGCATTGTTACTGATGTGGGTGCTTTTTTACCTATACTTTATAATCAATTGAAATTACTAGCTGAAGCAGATCAATAATCCTTAGAAATTCATCTCCCCATTTTTTTTTAAAAGGTATTTCAAATAAAGGAGAATTTTTCCTTAAAAATTAACTCACTTTTTTTAATAAAATTTTAAAATATAATCTATTTTTCCTTAAATCATACCAAGCTAAGTTTATATAAATTAAACAAATAAAATAATCTTGTGTTATCTAATTCTAAAAATCTTTATCAAATTTTCTTTTTCAGGGGGGGATGATAATTGATCAGAGGAAATATTTTAAACATATTTACTGGTGAAATCTATCCTGGTGAGGTTCAAATAGAATCGGGATTTATAAGCTGTGTTAAAAAAATTAAAGGTGATTACAAAGGAATTTTGATTCCGGGTTTAATTGATGCTCATATTCATATTGAAAGCTCTATGCTTACCCCGGCTTCTTTTGCCCAGGCAGTGGTACCTCATGGGACAGTAGGAGTGGTGGCAGATCCCCATGAAATAGCTAATGTGATGGGTATTAAGGGGATTGAATACATGATTAATGATTCAAAAAAGGTTCCTTTAAGTTTTTCCTTTACCGCTCCTTCATGTGTACCAGCCACTGCTTTTGAAACATCTGGAGCTAAAATTTCAGCAAAAGATATTGAATATTTAATGAAAAAAAAGGAAATAGTGGCCTTAGGAGAAATGATGAACTTTCCAGGTATTATCCGGCAGGATCCAGAAGTTATGCAAAAAATATATACGTCCCAGAGTTTTGGCAAACCCATTGATGGCCACGCACCTCTTTTATCTGGCTTGGATTTATGTAGATATATCAGAGCAGGTATTAGCACGGATCATGAATGCTGCAACCAGGAAGAAGCCCTAGAAAAAATTCAGTTAGGAATGAAGATCATGATCAGAGAAGGATCTTCTGCACAAAATATGGAAGAACTAATTAAAGTGGGTGGAGAATTCTTAGTAAGTGATGATATCCATCCTCAAGATTTAGCTAAGGGACACCTTGATTTGCTGGTACAAAAAGCAATAAAACTGGGTATGGATCCCTTAGATGCGATAGAAATGGTCACCATTAATCCAGCTAATCATTATTCTCTACCTATGGGTGCTATTAGTCCGGGTAAGAAGGCCGACTTTATTATAGTAGATAATTTAGACCAATTCAATGTGCAGAAAGTGTATATTGGGGGAAAACTCGTGGCTAAAAATGGTAAGCCCCTATTTAAAATTAGTTCTAGTGATGTGCAGAGCAGCTTTGATCTTAAAAGAAAAAACCCTCAAGATTTTAATATTTCATGTTCTGGATCTTATGCGAAGGTAAGGGTCATAGGAGTTATAGAGGGTCAAATAATAACTTATGAAACTGAAGCAGATCTTGAAATTAAAAAAGGAATTATACAACCTGCTATTGATCAGGATATATTAAAAATATCTGTTCTAGAACGCTATGGTGGAAATAAAATTTCCCATTCCTTTGTAAAAGGTTTTGGTATACAAGAAGGTGCTTTAGCTTCAAGCGTGGCTCATGATTCTCATAATATTGTAGTAGTGGGTACTAATGCTGAGGAAATGGCTAAATGTGTAGAAATATTACGTAATAATGGTGGAGGATTAGCTGCTGTTTCAAATTCATATCAAGAATCATTACCATTACCAATAGCAGGTCTTATGACTATAGAACCTGTATCAGAGGTTATTAAAACTTTAAAAAATCTTCATCAGCAAGTTAAAGAGATGGGATGCCAGTTAGAATCTCCTTTCATGAGCATGTCATTTCTATCTTTACTAGTAATACCCCAACTTAAGCTGAGTGATCTAGGGCTTTTTGATGTTAATAATTTTGAATTTGTACCAGGAATTAAGGAGGTTTTTCTTTAATTCTTGTTTAATAGTTATTTTATTCTAACTCAGAAAAATTTTGATTAATAGTATCTAAAATATCTTGCACCGCCTTTTTTTCGGCTTCACTACCTACTTTCTGCACTAATCTATTCATTTCTTTTATTTTAAGATAAAGAATTTTTCTAGATTCCTGATCAGCTAATTTTAATCTAGTAAAATATATTAAAGATTCAATAACAGCCAATATTCCTCGGTTTAGAGGATGTACACATTCTCTATTTTTTATAATTTTTTCGGCCTTTGCAGTTATCACTGTCATTTTAGAAGATCCATAATCATTTTGCCGCAACAATTCCTTTTTTTGAGTCACCTTGGCTATTATGTAAGCCTCATTATCTTTTAAAATAGGATTTCCTTCCATATGAAAAAAATAATCACTGGAAAGATCACCTAAAGTAGATCTAGTAAATAATAATGCATCTCGAGTTAAATTAACTACAAAAGAGGCAGATCGTAATATATTTTCATGAGTCTGGCTACCCTGATAAAGATATAATACCATTTCATATTTATTTTTACATAAAACCCCTATGGGAGCAGCATTTTCAACACCATCATCATTCAAGGTGGATATGATGGTTTCATAAAGCTGACCTTTTTCCAGACCCACAGATTTTAGACTAAGATTTTTCATATTTATTCCAAGATATAACCTTCAATATCAGCGTTGATAATAGAATCGAAGTCAATTTGCTGGTCCCAACCTGCTTTTCTAAACATGTCCATGAAGCATACTCCCATAACTTTACCTTTATTTTTTACTAATTTTTCTATGAATTCTTTAACCTCGCTTACTTCTGAACCAATTCTGGGCATGGCCAGACCACCTAAAAGAACCAAAACATCGCCTTCAGCTTTAATTGATGATCCTAATTCAACCCCATAATCGGTTAATTTCATTTCACGGGCTTTTTCTATTTCAATGTCAGGTATGAAAATATTTTTTTTATCTCTTACTGCATAAGCTAAAAGTTCTGCAAAAGGGGTGCATACTCCGGGTACTCCAGCATAAATTATCTTTTCTGCATTTTCTACCTCATCTTTAAAACTTTTTAGTTGTCCATTTATGCCTTTAAAACTGCTTACCTGTTTCATTTCAATCACCTATATTAGGGTTTTACTTTAACTCTAAGATCCTATATTATATTGATTAGATTAAATCATATATTCTATTTTTTATAAATATTTTAGCTTAACCTCATTTTTTTAAGTAAAAATTTGTTTAAGGAGTATTTTTATTTTTTTAATCTTATTTTTAGTAATTATTATATAAATCAAATTCAATATTAGAATCATGGAAATAGAAAACCTTAAAAATGCTCTGAAAATATTGGAAAAGTCAGAAGAATTCGCTGAACTAATACCTGAAGTTAGAACTAACTTGGTAATGGCTAAAAAAGATGCAAAAAGAATTGAAGAAGTGGCCGGATTCCCTGGAAGAATTAGCCGCCATAATAAGCAGATCATAACTTGTTTAGATCCTGAATTTGGAGCATCTTCCCATATGGCGAGGATGGTGCTTACGGTTTTAAAGCATGATCCTCAAAAAAGAAGTGCCATTAATTTAAAACACGATCCTTTTATCATCACTATTTGTAAAAAACTGGGTCTTAAAGTTTCATCTTACAATAGAAGCCAGGAACCAGAAAAAATACGTTCTAAAGAAGGGGGAACTATACCTTGGGGTGTTAAAGAAGCCATTAAAAAATTAGGTGAAGTTCCTGATGTAATTTACCATAAAGGTGCCTGGGGTAAAGAACCTATCATTACTATTCTCACTCCGGATGCTATAGAAGCAGCTAAAATATCAGTCTGTATTGCCCAATTATACAAAAATTTAAAAAAATAAGTTAAATTAAAAAAAAATTTATTCTATTTCTACATTGAATTTAGGTTTTACTTCAACTTTTGGTAATTCTATAGTTAAAACTCCATTATCAAATTTAGCAGTTGCTTCTTCTACTTTAACTTCAGCGGGAAGTAAAATTTCCCTTCGGGCCTTCCCATACTTTCGTTCTTTTTTCACATAATCGGCTTCTTTAACTTCAACTTCTTCTTTGAATGTAGCTGAAACTGCTAATTTATCTTCAGTCAATTCTATTCCTATATCTTCTTTTTTTACTCCAGGCAAATCTGTTTTCACCAGTATTTTCTCTTCAGTTTCAATGAGATCCAAGGAAGGCTTTTGAGGTAGATCCGTATATGTGCTTATTTTCCTCTCAAACTCATTTTGCATTTCGCGCATATTCTTAAGTACATCATCCATCATTTTTTCAGCAACTGATTTTCCTCGTTCTAATTTATCTTTTTGTTTTTCTACTTGACGTTCTAATTCTTTTTTCTCAGCCATTAAAATTCCTCCACCATTTCAATTAACTCTGCAATACCCTTTCCTTGGGAGGCTGAAAGCATAATAACATTATCCATGTTATGGGTATATTTTTCTAAATATTTAATATTTTTGACTAGATCTATTTTATTAAATAGAGAAATTATGGGGGTTTTAAATATCTTTTTAACTTCTGTGAATAATTTAAATTGGTTTTCCATTGGATATCCACAACTTTCAGATGCATCAAAAATAAATAAAACCACATCAGCTAAATGTTCTAAGGCCACCATGGCCCTTAATTCTATATTATTCATGGCACTGATTGGTCGATCCAAAAGACCAGGAGTATCAATTATTTGAATTTTCTTCCATTTCCTTTCTAAATATCCAATCTGTATACCTTTAGTAGTGAAAGGATAATCAGCCACCTTTGGCTCGGCAGTGGTTAGCTGACGCAGAAGAGTTGATTTTCCCACATTAGGAAAACCTGCTATAACCACGGTGGTGGCTTCTAAGTCCACCGTTGGCATGTTACGAAGTTTAGCTTTGGCAAAATCTAAAAAATTTAAATCATCTTCTATTTTATTTACTACCGAAGAGATCCTACCATAAGCTTGTTTTCGAAGTTCAGCAGCTTTTTCAGGACTTGATCGCCTAATACGTGATGCATAATCTTTTTCTAATTGGGTTAATATGCCCATACACCAGTTTAAAGCACCTAAGGACTGTTTTAAAGGATCTACACCTACGGTGACATCAATATAATCCTGATAAAATTCTGGCAATGATTCAATATCAGGTACTCGGTTTAATATTAATTTAAGCCGGTCTTTGATTACCTGACTAGAAGTTAAAACTCTAGTCTCCTCAATTCTTTTTGATTTTTTATATCTGGGTATTTTAGAGCTTCTAACTAAACTAGCAGCTTTTTTTGCTCTTCTAAAACCCTTATCCAGGAGCTCATTTGTAGTGGGTACGGTGGGAATTAACATTAGATCACTTGATTAATATTTAATATTATTATTATTACTGGTTTTTTTTTACTTCCTAATCACCAAAAAGTAAATATGAGGATTAATTTTTTTTATGTATATTAGACCTTATTAAATTTCATAATTATATGCAAAAAACATTTAGATTTAAACTTTTAATCAAATAAATTAGATTTAAGCATTAATTAGTGGAGGATTCATTCACTTAAAAAATCTATGAATTTTCCTGAAATATCTGGGCTTGAAAACGATAAATCTTGGTTTCTAAATCTAACCAGCAATCAGTAGATAATCCAGCTTTCATACAAGTATTACAGAGTAATTCTTCTTCATCCCAACCCCATTCCTCAGCCACCTGTGGTAAAAGTAAACCTTTATAAAAACCTTTCTCGACGATTAGGCCGTCTTTATTTACCTCAATAGCATCAATATATTCTTGAGGATTAGTAACTTCTATAAGTTGAGGTTTAGTTAAAACACTAATTTCTAGCTGAATTTTATCCATATCAGACTCTTTTAATGGATCAAAGCGAGGATCAGCTGTAGCGGCAGAGATAGCTGCTTCAATTACTCCCTGGGCTAGTGGTTTTATGGGATCACAATAGCCGATACATCCTCTCAAATTTCCTTTTTCATTTATAGTTACAAAGATACCCCTTTTATCTAGAAGTTTTTCTGGTGTATCCGGGGGAATAGATATTATTTTATTTTCTTTTAAAAAAGTATCGATTGCTTGTCTAGCTAATTCAATCAAAAATTCACCTTCTCTATTTGATATCATTATTGAGCTCCTCCTACCATAGCTTCACTTACTCTTACATGTGGTCCGCCATCCCCCACCGGAGCAACTTGTCCTGCTTTGCCACAAAAACCTATGTTCATTTTAAAATCAGATCCCACTCCATCCACTTTTAATAGGGTTTCCATAATATTACCAGAGAGTGAAACATCTCTTAGAAGAGTTGAAATTTCTCCATTTTCGATCCGAAATGATTCAGATGCATTGAATTGAAATATACCCTTACCTGTATCAACTTGTCCTCCACGAGAGCCTTTAAGATATATTCCATCTTTTAAATCTTCTATTAACTCTTCAAATTTCAAATTTCCAGGTTTAAGGTAAGTATTACTCATTCTAACTATGGGCTGCTCACTTATTATCGAACGAGCATTTCCTGATGAGTGCATATTTAATTTAGAAGCTGTCTCTCGAGAACTTAAAACTGAACTCAGTATTCCCTTATCCACAAGTACATTCTCTCTAGTTTTAGTTCCTTCCACATCATAGGCATAATATCCAAAAGCATCCATGCTGGGATCATCGATTATGGTTACCAAATCAGATCCAATTCGACTTCCCACCTTACCTTTGAGAATAGAATCATTTTGCAGTATAAGATCAGCTTCGGCAGCATGCCCTAAAGCCTCATGAATAAAAACACCAGTTAACTCACAGTCAGTCAAGACTGGAAATTTTCCAGAAGGAGGTTTCTCTGCATTTAAAAGTCTCTCTGCTTTTAGACCAATTTCACGCCCAAATTTCTCTATATCAGCCTTTTTTAAAACCTCAAAACCTCTGGCCCCACCTAAACTTCCATGACCAAATTGAATCATTTCCTCAGAAGAGGCAACTGCATTGAGAAATAAACCAACCTTAGATTCTTCCATGGTAATCTCAGCATTTTCAGAACTTAATAAAACACTAGTGGATTCCATATCCACATAATTTACCGTAGTACTGACCACTTTTTCTACAGTAGCTGCCTGGCTAGCTTCTTTAATCAGGTCTTTTTTTTCTTCAGTAGGGACAGTGGAAGGAAGTATCTCGGCAGATGATTTCACATAATCCTGCACTGGTTCGGTAGGAACTAGTTCGATCTTGCTTTTTAAAGAATTGGCTAATTTATGGGCTTGATTTCCCATTTCTTCCATTTTAGATAAATCACTACTAAAGGCAAAACCCCAGGCTCCATCTTTCAATACCCGGACCCTTCCTCCCAGATCCAAGCCTGATTTTATTTCCTGAATTTGCCCATCTTTCATTATAATCGATGTAGTTTCTCCCTTAGCAGCCCTTACATCAATATAATCTACTTTATCTTCCAGTGATGATATTATTTTAGCAAATAAATCTATATCCAGTTGATGGTTCATGATATCTTCCTATTTGAATTATTAAACTTTAGTATCTTGTAGCATATATGATTGTTTATTTATAGAAAAGACAAGGTTAATAACTAAAATCATGGCCTAATCTTCCTAAAACTTATCTATATTAAATCGAGCATTAAATATTTTAAATAGTAGTCATAAATAGAATTATCTCAGTTTTAAATTATAAATGTAATAATTAATTTATTAGAAAGGATTATGACCAACATTAACTACATGCTAACCAATTATTAATCCCATAAAATAGCATCGGATGTGGATATTTTGAAAACAATTGAAGAAATTAACCAGAAGATAAAAAATGGAGACGCTGTGGTAGTAACCGCAGCTGAAATGACGCTTATTGCTAAAGATAAAGATATTAAAACAGTTGCTGAAGAAATTGATGTGGTCACCACCGGAACATTTGGTGCTATGTGTTCATCCGGAGTATTTTTTAATTTTGGTCACAGCGATCCTCCTATAAAAATGAATAAAACTTATTTAAATGGAGTGGAAGCATATTCTGGTCTAGCAGCGGTAGATGCCTATTTAGGTGCCACTCAACCTAACCATGATTTAGATATTGGTTTAGATTATGGTGGGGCTCATGTTATAGAGGATCTAGTCAGAGGTAAAGAAATAAATTTAATGACAGAAGCTTATGGAACTGACTGTTATCCATTAAAGAAGATTAAAGCCCCAATCACTCTGGAAAATATTAATCAAGCCACCATGGTAAATCCTCGAAATTGCTATCAGAATTATGCGGCAGCCACTAATTCTACTCAAGAAACACTATACACTTACCTGGGGACACTTTTACCTAATTATGGAAATGTAACTTATTCCAGTGCAGGTGAATTGAGTCCCTTACTTAATGATCCATACTTCCAGACCATAGGTATTGGTACTCGAATTTTTCTCTGCGGCAGCGCAGGTTATATTATCGGGGAGGGCACTCAGCATTTTACTGAAGCAGAACGTCATCATGGAGTCCCTATAACTCCTTCAGGGACCTTGATGTTAAAAGGAGATCTAAAAAAAATGGATTCGGATTTTGTTAGAGGCGCAACCATGCCAAGTTATGGCCCTACATTATTTGTGGGTGCAGGCATACCTATTCCTATTTTAAATGAAGATATAGCTCTTAGAACATCCATAAGTGATGAAGATATTGGTTGTAAAATATTTGACTATGGAGTACCACGCCGGACCAGGCCAGTGATCAAGGAAACTAATTACCAGGAATTAAAATCTGGAAAAATTGAAATCAATGGAAGGGAAGTGCCTACTTCACCTCTTTCCTCCTATAAACGAGCAGTTAAAGTAGCTGAAGAACTCAAAAAATGGATTCAAAAAGGAGAATTTTTACTTTCCAATCCTGTTGATTTATTACCTAATAAAGGACAGCTAGTTAAACCACTGAATATAATAAAACCTCCTAAAATGGTTTGTGATATTGAAAGAAAACCGGTAATTATAACCCACCCCACAGATCCTGTTAAGGAGGTAGCTAAAAAGTTGGTGGATAACGATATTAACCACTTACCAGTTGTAGATAAAAATGGAAAATTAAAAGGTATTGTTACCTCCTGGGATATAGCAGATGCTGTAGCCCGGGGAAAAACAAAACTGGAAGAAGTAATGACTAAAAAAGTGATTATTGCTCGAGAAGATGAACCAGTCGATATAATAGCTCGTAGAATAGATAAAAATGATATTTCAGGACTTCCCATTATAGATAAAGATAATAAGGTTAAAGGCATGATCACTGCAGAAGATATATCCCGTTTAATTGGTAAAAAGAATAATAAATAAAATGAGGCATTTTTATGAAAGCATGGCTAAGATTTTCAACTAGCATCGTCAATAAATCAGTTATTTCTGATATAATGAAACTATTCGATATTGACTTTAATATTTTAAAAGCAGATATCACCCCCCGGGGAGGAAAAATGCTGGTGGAAATTGATGGTCCTCAAGCATCGGAAAGCATTTCGTATATGGAAGATAAGGGTATTGAAGTCACACCTATACTGAAAGTGGTAAAAAAGGATACTGATAAATGTTTAGAATGCGGGGCCTGTGTTTCCCTATGTCCAGTAGAGGCAATTTCTATATTGGATGATTGGGATATTGACATAGATAATCAAAAATGCATTGGCTGCGGTTTTTGCATTTCATCGTGTCCCACCCAGGCCATAGCACTAATGGAATAATTCAATATACCATTTTCCCGAGTTAAAAAATGTTGATTAACCTTCAACAAACATAATATATTTTAATTAAATAAGATCTACTTTATAAAGCTTTATCTTCTTCTTTCTAGGATATAATCTTTCCTCGACAAAATTTGAGGATTAAAGAGGGATAGTGTATGATTATTATAGTAGGATCTGGTGCAGGGGGAGCTACTGTGGCCAAAGAGTTGGCCCTAGCAGGATTACCTGTTACTTTGATTGAAAAAGGACCTTTACTCATAACTCAACAAGCTTTCACCGCTTATGATGCCAGAGATAATGATTTAGAACTGTTGAAAACCACCTGTGGGGGTGGTTCTACTATGGTATCAGTGGGAAATGGTGTAAGAGTTCTCCAGGAAGAATTAAAATCACTGGGTATTGATATCTCCATAGAATTAGCTGAAGCGGAACAGGAATTAAAAGTGAATCCCTTACCTGATTCTCATTTAGGTAAAGGCACCAAATTACTAATGGAGGCAGCATATAATCTGGATTTACCTATACAAAGTATGCCTAAATTTATTCGCCCCTCAGAATGTATACCCTGTGGGAAATGTTCCTTTGGATGTCCTAGAAATGCTAAATGGACTGCTATGGATTTTATAAATGAAGCTAAAGAGGCCGGAGCTCAAATTTTTTTCAATACCGGTCTTGAGAAAATTATTATAGAAAAAGGAAAACTTAAGGGAGTAAATATACGTCGCAATTTTCAGGATACTACTATTTTAAATTCATCAGATCAAACTTCCCAGTATATTAAAACTGATCTAGTAATCTTGGCTGCTGGTGCTATTGAAACACCAAGAATACTCCAAAAATCAGGCATTAAGGCAGGAAATAATCTTTTCATGGATACCTTTGTTACTGTGGGTGGTATATTAAAGGATATAGAATTTTATGAGGAAGTGATGATGGCCACTTTAGTTCCATTTGATAATTTTATTTTAGCCCCTCATTTTTCCACTTTTCTTCTGGAGAAACTAAAAAATTATGGAGCCCAAGGAAAGGATATACTAGGTATAATGGTTAAAATTAAAGATGAAAATTCAGGCCAGGTAACTCCAGAAAAAGTTTTCAAACAAAATACACTACAGGATGTTAGATTTCTAGCAGAGGGTTCAGCGGTGGCCGGATCTATTCTTTCAGAAGCAGGGGTTAAACCTTCTACTATTATTTCAACTCATCCTCGTGGTGCTCATCCTGGTGGAACAGCTCCCATTGGAAAAATAGTGGATGAAAATCTTGAAACCTCAGTTAAAGGACTTTTTCTATCAGATGCCAGTGTTCTGCCTTTTGCACCTGGAGCACCCCCTATATTAACCATTATTGCTTTAGCCAAACGATTGGCTCAACATATTATAAAAAAATATGCTGATTAAAAAGAGCTAATTAGAAGTCAGGGATCTATACTAGGATTTTTTTTGTAATAGGAGTTATGAAATTTAATTAATCATGAATATAGTAAATTTTTAAAATTGAGCTTCGATTTCGTCTTCTTCAATAATTCTATCACAATAATGACATCTTAAAATTACTGGTTCCTTTTCAATAACATAAAAGCGATCAATAACTGGTTCTGAGGTATTGGTGATGCAGTTTGGATTGGGGCATTTCAATAATCCTTTTATTTCATCGGAAAGCTTAATTTTACCTTTATCCACCAGTTCATAATCTCTAATAAAATTGATAGTTGCCTTAGGAGCGATTAGAGCTATCTTATCCACTTCATTAGTATCAAGCTCTCTATTTTCAACTTTAACTATATCTTTAGTTCCCATATTCGGTGAAAGTACATTAATGGCGATGCTTACCTGGCTTTTATTATCAGGTAAATTTAATATTTTAAGTACATTAAGTGCTTTATTGGCGGTTATATGGTCAATAACAGTTCCATTTTTAATAGGTTTAACTTTCAACTCCTTAGGTTTTTTCATATTATGCTCCCTTTGATTTTAAAAAAGAATTTTCTAGGCATATATCTTGTAATGATATCATATAAAATTTAGTTATAAAAAAAGCTAGAATATTGTTAGGTGTTGAAAGCTTCACCAATCTTTAAAAATCTATAATCATGGGTTTTTTTAGAAAAAAGGAATAATCAGGGAATGAAATTCTGCATAATTGGCGGACCACCCCCCTAAAAACTACAGCCCCCTTTAAAAAAACTTTAAATTTATATTTTAACTATAAGCTATATTTAGATATTAATCTGCGATATCCTAAAAATCATCATATCGAGGGGTGAAATAAGACAAGCCAAGTTTCAATTTACATAGAATAGTTCAAAGCTGATTATTTCCTCATATAAAACATTTTTAAGCTAATAATTCTCTATAAAAATAATTCAATTTATTTTAAAAAAAAACAAAGAATAATCTAGTTAATCTAGATTACTTACTTATTTGCCTGTCTATCCACTATTTTTTCAATTAATTTGGCGTATACGGGTCGGGTTATAAAAATTCCGATTAACACTCCAATGATGGTGGTGAAAGCAAAACCAGATAGAACCCCAATACCTGTATAACCTCGTGAAAAACCTACATATGCGAGGGGTAACATAGCAGCAAACAAGGTAGCAGCAGCTGCAAAGATAATGAAAAACGCACTTTTAATTTTCATTCGCATAGAAGCCCGTCTTCTCTTCTTTTGGGGGCCGCCTTTAAGTACTTCGTCAGTTATAATTATCTGATCATCTACCCCTGTACCAACTGCAGCTATTATACCGGCAATGGCTGCTAAATCCATATTCCATTGTATAATCGAAGCTACTCCCAGGATGATTAATATTTCCGAGAGCACGGTGAAGATAATGGGGATTACTATTATAGGATTACGATATTTAAGGAAAATAATAGCCGAAGTACCTATTACAGCCATTAAAGCCGCAATCAATGATCCTTCAACAAAATTTTCTCCTAAATCAGCAGTTACACTATTTATTCCCACAATGCTTACTCCAACTGGTAAAGCACCAGATTGCAATACGGTCTGGATTTCTCTAGCCGTAATTTCCGCTTCTTCCCTGGTAGGTTCTGTACCAGTAATTTGAACCTCAGTGGAAGGAATACCAGTTGCCAGTCCCTCATCTAACTCTGGGGACGATATTAACTCACCATCCAAGTACATATCTACTGGTTGACCTGCTTGTCCTTCAGCTACATCTGCAAATTCCCTTGCTCCCTCAGTAGATATTCTAAAAGGCACAGACCATTGAGTGGCAGTTATCTGGTATGGCTGCACACTTACAATTTCAGTACCCCTTAATGCAGTTTCATTACCAATTTTTGCTTCGAATTTACCGGGACTACCTACAATTTCCGATACTTCATCAGGTTGGACTCCGGCAATTTCTATTAGAACGTTTTGATTTCCACTGGGTCTAACCACTACATCCATAACTCCAAAAATATTTAATCTTCTATCTAGAACACTGGTCACAGTATTCATAGTTTCGGCGTCCACTGGCTCATCCAGTTCTAGCTGGATTAGGGATCCTCCTTTAAGATCAAGACCTTGCTGGATACCTAGAGTGGGAATGGCAATTAAACTCCCAATAAATACTATTATAAATAGCATTACACGATAATCTTTGATGAATTCTGAAAATCCTTTCTTTTTCATCTTCGAGCCTCCAGATACCATCGAATTATTCCCAGGTTCATAAGCCAGGTGATAACAATATCAGCACTCAAACCTATTACTAATACTGCAGCTATATTACTCAAAACTTCTGCTTGAGGAATAAAAAGAACTGTAACTATATATAATGATAACATTGCTGCAATAGCAGTTAAAGACATGGTTATTCCTGTTTTCATAGCATCAATAGATCTTTCATTTACAGTTCCTTTTCTCTCTTTCAATAATCTAGTGGTTAGGAGTATATCAGTATCCACACTAAAACCAATCAGCATTAATAATGCTCCAACTGATGCTATGGATAATTGTATTCCAAATAAAGACATTCCTCCCAGTGCTATTACAATGTCAGAAACTCCAGCTAAAATAACAGCTAGGGAAGGGATTAAATTTCTAAATATTAGAAATACAGTGATGGACAAAAATAAAAACGCAAATCCCAATGCCCAGTATACTTGATTAAGTGCTTCTTGACCTAAAACCGGTCCTACAGATCTAAAACTCGTAACACTAGCTTTATCACCTAATATATTTGATATAGTTTCTAATTCAGGAGTAGCACCTATTTCAATGGTGGCTTCTTCATTGGTAAATGATAGTATTCTTATTTCATCTATATCTAGGCCTTCTATCATTATAGATTCTAATTCAGTCTGTGAAATGGGTTCATTTAAATTTAAATCTGCTATTGATCCGCCTCTAAGTTCAATACTTTGATCTAAACCATTAAAAGAAACTAATAGTATGGCGATTAAAGTAATTATTATCGGAATAGCTATCAATGGTTTGTAATTCTCTAAAAATCTTTCTAGCATTCAATCACCAGTATGAGATTCCATTTTGAGGGCGAGCTTACTTGTTTTCTATGGTTAATCTCTTGGGGTAAATAAGTTTTATGTATATTCATATATTTTAAGATCTAATTCTTCAATTATTTTCCTAGTATCCTCTTTAATTTCAATTATTTCTTTTCCACCAGTTCTTATAATAAAAAAATTAACTATTCTAGCACCTCTAGCTTCTAATTTTTCTTTCATTCTTTTTATGGTAGTATTTCCACCTTTTCCTCCCATAGTGGTAAATAGTATCACATCTTTACCCTGGAAATTACATCGATCAATTAAAGTTATTATGGCAGGTGCTGGTTTCCCGCCCCAGGTAGGAGTACCGATATAAATTAGGCCATAATCGCTAAGATCTACATTTTCAGGATTTATTTTTGTTTTATTTTCCCTAAATGCGTCAATAGTGGATTTTAAGGAATTAAAAAAACCAGAACGTTCTTTTAAATCTTTTATTTCCACTGTATCAGCTGAAAGTTCCTGAGAAATAGTTTCAGCTACAGAAGCAGTTTTTCTAGTTTGGGAATAATACAAGACTAAAGTTTTCATTTATAGCACCTATCCTTAAATAATAGTATAAAACATGTCATTTTACCAGTAAAAAGAATAAATAAAATTTTATTGTGTGTTATTCTAAATTTTTAAATTTTCATCATAGATATACTTATTTGATTCGGTGAGTTAAAGTCATTAGTTACTACTATTTATCCTAATTTTTACTAAAAATATATAAAAAAATTGGCAGTTTTTTTATTATTAGGGGCTTTATTTTAGCATTACAATTATAGAAATCTGAATCTTAATTAAGGATATACTCCATAGTTATCTAAAGAATCTTTCTCATCAAATCCGTACATTAAATTCATGTTTTGTACGGCCAGTCCTGAAGCACCTTTTACCAGATTATCTATGGCCGATATTATCACTGCCCTTCCATGTTGATCAATTTGGAAACAGCCTACATGAGCATAATTGGATCCCCGTACTGCACTTAAAGCAGGTATTTCTCCATCTTCTAATATTCTAACAAAAGGCTCTCCAGAGAAATATTCCTCATAGATTGATTCTAATTGTGCACTAGATATATCTTCCTTTAAAAAGGTATGTATCGTGCTTAAAATTCCTCTGGTAACTGGAACTAGATGGGGGGTGAAACATACCTTCACCGGTGCCAATTTATTTAATTCCTGTTCCATTTCAGGTACATGGCGATGATTGATAATGGCATAGGGAGTTACATTATCACTACAATGTGGATAATGAGTTATGGGACTGGGATTTATTCCAGCACCACTAGCACCTGTTTTAGAATCTATTATAAAATTATCCACTAATCCTTCCTTAGCAAGAGGTATAGTTCCTATTAAAGCTCCCGTAGGGAAGCAGCCTGGGTTGGCCACTAGTTTAGCCTTTTTAATATCTTCCCGATAAATTTCAGGCAATCCGTATACTGCATCTAAAGGACTTTCATGGGTAAATCCATACCATTTTTCATATACACTTACTTCATCCAGCCGATAATCTCCACTTAAATCAATTACACGGGCTCCGGTTTCTAGAATCTCTGGTACTAGTTTCATGGATGCTCCATGGGGAGTGGCTGTAAATACCAGATCTGCGTCAATATCCCCTGCTTTTACATCTTTAAATACTAATTTACTATCTCTTAGGTTTGGATGTACTTTTTTGATAGGGGTATCATGGTATTGACGAGAAGTAGCAGCTACAATTTCTACTTGGGAATGTTGTTCTAAAAATCGGAGTAATTCTCCTCCGGTGTAACCACTGGCACCAACTATACCTACTTTTATCATTTTCTCACCAAGATTATAGGGCTATCATAACTATTTTCTGGAAATAAATCTTAATAAACGATTTTTTTCCTAAAATGGCCCCATTTAAATTCTTTTAAAACTTAATTACCAATCTTATATTCATATAAGTTTTAATTTATAATTTGATATTGATTTCAATTTGTATTTTAGTTTTTATTTTATAATTTGATATTGATTTCAATTTGTATTTTAGTTTTTATTTTATAATTTGATATTGATTTCAATTATGTATTTTAGTTTAATATTAGTTTTAATTTAATGATTAGATCAAATTCTTAATTGATATGTTAATGTTTATACAATTTTATCTTGTAATGTAAAATTAAATTTAGCCATAACTGCCCATGCTATAATAAACACTGTTCGAGACTATTTTCATCAAATTCAATATCTCTTATCCTTTTTATAATTTTACAGGAACTATCCAAAGGAGCCTTTCTATAGCGGTTTACTCTTCTAACTTCACCTTCAAGACCTCTTTTTTGCAAGGATTTTTCTAAATCAGCAATATCGAACTTCTGATCAGGACCAATAGCGATAATATCTGGTCTAATTTTTTCTACTATTTTAAACATATCGGTCTTGCTACCTAAATATGCTTCATCAACTGTTTTTAACATTTTAACCACTTCTAATCGTTGATTTTCGTTTATTATAGGCACTCTTTTTTTTGAGCGTACAGTTGAATCTCTAGCCAAAACCACTACTAGTTTTACGTTTTCACCACCCATTTTTTTGGCTTCTTTTAGATATAAACCATGGCCGGGATGTATAATATCAAAGGTACCTGTTGCCATCACAGTTTTCATATTGTTCACCTTTATCCTACTAGTTCTCTTTAATAATGGACTATCTCTTTTAATTATCATTTAAAATTAAATAATTTTTTTAATGGCTATTATTCTGATATTGAAGTGCTTTTTTAAAATCAATCTTTCCTTTATAGAGAGCCGACCCAATCACTACACCGTTAACCCCAGTATTTTTTAATAATCGAAGATCCTCCAGGGAACTTATACCCCCGGAATATACTACTGGTATTTGCACAGCTTCTAATAATTTAAACAGGGGTTTCGTATCAAAACCTTTTAAAAGTCCCTCTACATCCACATTAGTAAATAATATACTACCAGATCCTTTAGATTCTAATATTTTTCCCAATTCTGAAGCATTATAGCTAGTTTTTTCGCTCCAGCCTTTTATAACAACCATAGAATCTTTACTGTCTAGGGCTACCATAATACGATCTTTTCCATATTCTTTAGATAAATTCTCAATAATTTGAGGATTTTCAATGGCCAGGGTACCTAAAATCAATCTTTCAATTCCTAAGTCTAGTAATTTTTCAGCGTAATCTAGACTACGAATACCTCCACCTAATTGGATAGGCACTGAAACTTCTTCTTGAATTTTTTTAATTATATTTATATTGCCTTGTTCACCTAAGGCAGCATCCAGATCAATAACATGGATTATACTGGCTCCTTGTTCTTCCCAGTTTAGGGCTACTTTTTCTGGATTATCAATGATTACTTGTTCCGTTCCTGGTTTTCCTTGCACTAATTGTACGCATTTACCATTTTTAATATCTACAGCGGGTATGACTAACATTTTATTGGCTAAAAATGACATGTTTACACCTATTTAATCCAGGGAATAAATCTGTTTAAAATTTTATATGTGTTGCATTTTTTTTTATATTGCGTAAATTCATCTTTCTTATTTTATTTTTCTTGGATCTTTTTTTTTTTGAAGTTTTTGCTGACTAATCTTCATTATTTATTCAGATTTTATCAATTATATTTTTGATTTTGAACTTTTCTGAGGGATTCCAGTAGAGAATATAAACTCCTATAATCATTAAAGTACCAAATACGATTTCTAATATTGTAAAAGGCTCATTTAATATTATAAAAGCTGAAAAAGCCCCAAAAAGAGCTGCTAATGGAAAAATGGCGCCTACTTTACTGGAACCGATTTCTCGTAGTGCTAAGTATATAAAAATAAAGGCCATACCTACACTGAAAAAAGCAGTAAATAATAGGTGGGGTAAAAGGTTGGAGGGTACTATCACTTCGATACTGAAAATTAATAGGATTATAAAGAGTATGATGCCACCTATTGAGCTTTTTAGTCCAGATATTAAAATTAAATCTCTTTTATTACTTAAAAATTTACTTAATACAGTGTCCAAACTCCAAAAGAAAGAGGCACTTATTATTAATAAACTACCCAAGATGTTCTGATCCACAAATAACTCTCCAAATTCACCTTTAGTGGTTAGAAATATGGCTCCTATAACAATTAATAAAATACCTATAAAGTCCTTGTTCCTTAATACATCTTTAAATATGATATAACTCATTAAAATAATAAATAATACTTGAGTATTGATTAAAAGTGAGGCATCAACTGCGGTGATCAATCGCAAACCATATAAGAATGATAAGGGCGCAATAACTGAACTGGCTATAGCAGTAATTATAATGATAAGATAATCTTTTTTAGTTATATAAACTTCCGATTTCAAGTTAAGATTAATCATATCCAATAATTTCTCTTTTAAAGGCGATAAACGGACTGTAAATAGAAGCATACCTGCTATGATGTAAGTTAATGCAGCAATTACTATAGGATTCATTTGGAATAACATTATCTTGTTTATAGGACTGGAAACTCCGAAAAACATCATGGCTAGAATTGCGCTTAAATATCCCAAAATTCTATTCATTTTTAATCCCTGATCATTGTTAAGGTTCATTTATATTATTAATATAATAATCGAAAATAATTATTCTAAAGAGTAAAATATTATGCTGAGATTAAGTTTAAATATCTAATGCTTAAAAATTTTCTATAACTCTTATTTTTAAGAGGTTTGAAATGAGAAAACTAGTTCTATAATCCTTATTTTGAGAGGTTTGAAATGAAAAAAGTAGCCTTGAAAATTGCCTATATAGGAACAAATTTTAGCGGTTTTCAAAGACAATTAAATGTGATTACAGTTGAAGGAGAGTTAATAAAAGCTTTAAAGAAAAAGGGTATTATGGAAGACCCCTCTCAGTCTGATTTCTCGGCAGCTGGAAGGACTGATAAAGGTGTGCATTCCTTGGGTAATGTGGTGGCCTTTAAAACTGAAAGTGAAATTAGAATAAATCAAATAAATCAGGATCTACCTCCTGAAATTCAAATAATTGCTAAAGCACCTGTAAGTTCTAATTTCAGGCCTCGAAATGCACTTAAAAGATATTATCGCTACATATTAATAGATTTTTTGGGCATGGATGTGGAAAACATGCAAAAGGCTTCTAAACATTTACAAGGTACTCATAATTTCCTTAATTTCTCCAAAAAAAGTGAAAGAGATCCTATTAGAACGGTGGAAAGTATAGATATATTTAAACAGGGTAACCTAATTATTTTTGATATAGTGGGAGAAAGTTTCTTGTGGAAGATGGTTCGCAAGATTATAAGGGTACTGTACGATTGTGGTAAAGGAGATTTAAAACCAGAACATATACCAGAATTTTTCAATCCTGAGATCCCACAGAATATTAAACCTATGCCTGCTGAATGCTTAATTTTAAGGGAAGTGGAATATGATAACCTTAATTTTAAATATGATAAATATGCAGTAGAACAATTCATTTCCACTATATTTGATGAGTTCCAAAAACAATTCTCTCAATCCATAGTAAAAAAGAATATGCTCCAATCTATGGAAAAAATTATTTAAAACTTTAATCTGTTAAGAGAATCATTTAAATTAGAGTTATTACTATTATTTCAGTTAAAGTAAAAAATAATCCCTTAAGATATTGATAGACCGTAGAACTAGATCATAATAGATTAAAATGGTTAAAAGGATAATTTTTATTTAAATTTTTAATAATTTAAAAACAATATCTTCCATACTCATGGAAAAATCATAAATAATATTTTAACCCATTTATTTAATAGGAAATATTTATCTTAAAAGCTGTTTAGCTTTACATCATGGAGGAAATTAACTGCTTTACCATAATAATGATCATAAAATGAATTTAAACCAAAAAAAGGTTATCAGTTTTAATCAGGTTAAAAATTCAGATAATTCGCTAGAATCTAACTATAACGCATCATTAAATCCTTCTTATAAAAATAATCCATGGATTATAGTGGGTTTCGATCCCGGTGTAACTGTAGGCATTGCCATATTGGATCTATCTGGTAATATAATTTCCCTGGCTAGTTTTAAGGAAATTTCGAGAGCAGAGGTAATAAACTATATTATAACCTATGGCAAGGCCATTATTATTGCCAGCGACGTATATCCTACACCAAAATCAGTAAAAAAATTAGCTACAGCCTTAAATTCTAAAATTTATTCGCCTTCTAAGTTATTGACTGTGGAATCTAAAAAGGAACTGGTTGATTCTTTCATTCAATTAAATTCTTCAGAAATTTTAATAGAAAATGCACATGAAAGGGATGCGTTGGCTGCTGCTATAAAAACCTATAAACATTATGAAAAAAAATTAGAGCAGATTGAAAAGAAAACCAGGGGCCTTGATTTACCTCAAGAAAAAATGGATCATATTAAGAGTATGGTTATCATGGGAACTCCCATTTCCAAAGCTATTAATCGAGTTTTAAAGGATATTGATGATTTAAATATCTTAGAAGAAGAAAAAAAAGTTCAAAAAGAGGATTTAGATTATGGGGAAAGGATAAAAAATAAAAATATAGTAAATTCTTTAGAAAAGAAGAGTTTTCTATCTTCTTCATCAGCCATTCGAAAATCTGAAGAAAATGGGGATTCTGAAATAATTATAAGATTGAAAAAGAGAATAAAGGCTCAGGAAAAGCAAATTAAAAAACAGGAAGAAATCATTAAAACTTTAAAGGATGAAAATAAAACTTCAAGAAGTCAAATCAAAAAAAACCAGAATGAACTATCGAAAATTAAATCGAAAATGGAAAAATTACACTATGAATACTCCAAAGATATTCTATTAAAAAAGGAGCTCTCTTCTAAGGTAGAACTAATCAAAAAATTAATTAACCAATATAATCGAGAAAAGACACGTAGAAGAAAACTGGAAGAAAATCTACAGTCCTTGCAAAAAATCAAAGACATGGAGATATCCAAAAACTCCCTACCAGTTAAAATCGTAAAGTCTTTTACTAAAGAGGGCATCAAAGAAGCTAGTGATTACTGGAAAATAAAAAAAAGAGATATCGTATTACTTACCAGTTCTAAAGGTGGAGGTTCTTCTACGGCAGCTTTACTAGCCGATATTGGCCTCAAAGCTGTTATCACTTTTGCTAAAATGTCCCATCCTGCCAGAGAAGTTTTTGAGCGGGAAAATATTCCTATAATCAATGCTGATAAATTGGAGCTTAAACTGGTTGATGAGTTTGCCATAGTCAAAGATGAAACTTTAAAAAATGAAATTGAAAAGTGGAATAGAAAAATAAAAGAGCAAAGAACAAAAGAGAAAGAAAAAATATTGTTAACGGTCATTGATGAGTATCGTGCTAAAAGGAAAAGAAAACCTTCCGATTAAAAATTCTTTCTATTATTTTCCATTCTAATTATTTAAGATTATTTAGTAAGCTGATTGTCATGAAAATCGCTATCATTATTGGAACTAGGCCAGAAATTATTAAAATGGCTCCAGTTATCGATGAAATAATAAAACGGGATATAGATTTCATTATAATACATACCGGCCAGCATTATGATTTTGAAATGTCAAATCAATTCTTTTTAGATCTTGAATTACCGGAACCCCACTATAATATTGGTGTGGGATCTGGATCTCATGCCCATCAAACTTCAAATATGATGAAAGGCATTGAAAAAGTATTAATAAATGAAAAACCAGATTTAGTAATGGTTCAGGGTGATACAAATGCAGTTTTGGCTGGTTCTATAACTTCATCCAAGTTACATATTCCGGTGGGTCATGTGGAAGCTGGTTTGCGCTCTTTTGATAAAAGCATGCCCGAGGAAATAAACCGGATGGTAGCTGATGTATGCACACAAATATATTATGCTCCCACGGAAAAATCTGCTATTAATCTTCTCTTAGAGGGAATAAACCCTAAACATATATTCATAACTGGTAACACTATAGTGGATGCCTGTCTACGGAATTTAAAAATCGCAGAAAAAAAATCGAACATATCCCATTTGATAAGTGATTCCCCCAAAAAATTACTCACCCTCACCATGCATCGGGCTGAAAATGTGGATAATCCAGAAAGACTCTCCCAGATTATTCAAGCTCTGCAGGAACTTGATGATTTTAACATTGTTTTTTCTATCCATCCTCGTACTTTAAAAAATCTAAAAAAACATAATCTATATTCTCAGATAATGAATAAAGATCATATAAAACTTATAAAACCATTAGGATATCTGGATTTCCTTTGCTTATTGAGCCAGTCTCATCTGATAATGACTGATTCTGGTGGGATCCAAGAAGAAGCCATCACCTTAAAAGTTCCCTGCCTGACTTTAAGGTATAATACTGAACGACCAGAAACAGTTTCTGCTGGTGGAAATATTTTAGTAGGTGCTGATAAAGATAAGATAGTTAAAAATGCTAAACTAATTAGTTCAGATATGTATATCCACCAAAAGATGCAAAAAGTGTCCAATCCCTATGGAGATGGAAACTCAGCTGAAAAATTAGTGGATTATACTTTAAAGGAATTAAATTCAGGTAATTTAATGCTTAGAACTCCTGATGATATTATGGACTCCTTCCAAACAAAAATAAAACTCATTAAGGAGGATATAAAAGTTTCAGATTATGAAAAGCTGAATAATGTTCTAATTAGAATAGTTTATGATGTGAAGGGAGTTCAATTTCCCCATCCTAATCTAAATTTAAAAAATAGTTCTATACTATACGATGACTATGCTTAGGCTTATTCGACCATAAAAGATAAAAATTTAGGAAGAAATATGACTGCTGAAAAAATAAAAATTGCCTTGCTTGGTTTAGGTCATATGGGATTACCTACCGCTGCATTATTTGCTAAAAATGGTTTTGAAGTAGTGGGTATAGATATTAATCCGGATATTGTAGACATTGTTAATGCAGGACGTTCACCGATTATGGAACCTGGTCTGGATGAATTAGTACAAAAAGTAGTGGAAAAAGGATATTTAAGAGCAGAAAATAATATTTCAAAATCATTAAAAAATTCTAATGTAATGATCATACTGGTTCCCACACCTATCGATGATAATCATTGCTCCGATCTTTCCGCAGTGATATCTGCTAGTGAAACTATAACTAAAGCCCTAAATAAAGATGATTTGGTGATAATTGAGAGTACAGTGCCTCCACATACTTGTGAAAAAATTATTATCCCTATACTGGAAAAAAGCGGGCTAGAGGCATCCCATGATTTTGGGGTGGCTTATACTCCAGAAAGGGCTTTACCCCATAATACTTTATATGAAATGACCCATAATGCCCGTGTAATTGGTGGTGTGGATGAGGAAAGCGCGAATAAAGCAGCAGCACTTTATAAAAAAATTACCCATGGTGAAGTGGTTATTGTTGACAATTTAGTAACAGCGGAAATGGTAAAATTAATGGAGAATACTTACCGTGATACCAATATTGCTCTGGCCAATGAACTTGCTTTAATATGTGAATCATTAGGTATTGATGCAGTACAAGCCATAAAAGCTGCTAATTTTCACCCTCGAGTGAACCTACATGCTCCCGGACCTGGAGTAGGGGGCCATTGTCTTTCTATTGATCCTTATTTTATTGTGGAAATGGCTGAAAAAGGTAACAGGCCTGCTAAACTAATTAAAACCGCCCGGGAAATAAATGATTTCATGCCCTACCACGTAGCGTTCTTAATTGAAAAAACTCTCCAGGATAATGGTAAATCTTTGAATAACTCAAGCGTAGGTATTCTGGGAGTTTCTTATAAGGGTAACGTGGCTGATACAAGAGAGACTCCTGCAGAACCATTAATTAAAAACTTGATAAGTAAAGGAGCTAGAGTAATAGCTCATGATCCTTTGGTTGATGAGGGATTTATCAAACAAATCGGGGGATCTAAAGTTGAATTGGAGGAGGCCTTAGAGGCAGATTGTGTGGTTTTAATAACTGATCATGATTCATATCGTCAAATTACTCCGGAAATGATTAAAAAATCTATTTTTATTTGCACCCGTCCTATATTGGATCCAGCAGAGTTTAGAAAAAGGGGAGTGATCTTTAAAGGAGTGGGACGGCCTTGAAGTTACTAGTATTTGAATATGTAACTGCTTCTGGTTGCAATGATCCATCTCTTTTAGCAGAAGGAAAGGCCATGCTGGAAGGTCTGCTTGAAGATTTTCAAGACTTAGATGTATATTACTTGATTTCAGAAAAATATTCACTTCCTAATTATCTAGAAAAATGGAAGGGGGCCCAACCAGTAATTTTAAAGGAAGATTTAAAAGAATGGTTAGAAAATAATATAAGCAAATTTGATGGCTGTTGCTTTATAGCAGCTGAAGAAAATCTGGAATTATATGAATTAACTAAAATCATGGAAAATAATAAAGTTCTAGTTTTTGGTTCTAATTCTAATGCTGTTTTAAACTGTTCAGATAAACTCAGAACTCATAATATTCTCAAAGATAATCTTCCGGTTATAAAGACCTTTAAAATAAATCGGGAAGATTTTTTACAGGGCAAAAATCAAAATTTCTATAAACTTTTATTTAACGGTAAAAAAATGGTACTTAAACCAGCTGATGGGGTGTCATGTCAGGGAATAAAAATCATTAACTCCTGGCAGGATTTAAAAAGAAGTATTAAATCAATTAAAACTACATTGCCTCATGTTCTACTCCAAGAATTTGTGCAGGGGGAAGTATGTAGTGTAAGTTTATTAACCGATGGTAAAAGAGCAGTACCTTTAACTCTTAATCTACAAAAAATAGAATCTTCTGCAAATGAATTGAAATATGCTGGTGCAGAAGTACCCTGGATTCATGAACATTCTAACCAAGCTTTAAAAATTGCCAAAAAAGCAGTTGAAGCGGTGGAAGGTTTAAAAGGTTTTGTAGGTGTTGATTTAATAATAGGTGAGGAAATTTATGTGGTGGAAATAAATTCACGACTAACCACGCCTTATGTGGCCTTAAGAAGATTGTCTTCAATTAATCTGGGCCAGGCCATTTTAGCATCAGTTTATGGTAATCTACCCCTAGAAATAAAATATGAAGGTAAAATCATTTTAGAAAAAAATGATCATAATCTAATCATTAAAGAATTAAAAAATTAAGGCCATAAATTATTTTAGATTATTTAAGTTGATGCCAATGAACACTAAATTATTTATGTGGAGAAAGTATGAAAATTGCAGGATTTGACATAGGTGGAGCCCATACTGACCTGGCCATTATAGATTTTGAGGAGAACGGGGACATATCTAATATAGAGGTTGATTATTGTTACCTTCCCATGTGGGAGAAGAATCATGAACTAGGTAAATCCTTACTTGAACTTATAGGTGATCATATAGCTGATATAGATGCAGTAGGGATAACTATGACTGCTGAATTAGTGGATTCTTACCATACTAAGCGGGAAGGAGTTTTAGATATACTGGGTATAATTAAAAATACATTTACAGTACCCGTTGCTTTTGTAAGTTTAGAAGGAATGATG
>PWMT01000023.1 GCA_003558085.1 Methanobacteriaceae archaeon | reverse complement strand
TTTGCTTCCTGATTTAGAAGAAGAAGTAATGGATGTAAATCTGGTTCAAAGAATGCACAAATCTGGAAGAAAAGTGAATTTCCGTGTAATAGTAGCTGTTGGAAATAAAGATGGTTACGTTGGTTTGGGCCAGGGAAAAGCTAGAGAAGTAGGTCCAGCTATTAGAAAAGCAGTTGATGATGCTAAATTTAACATCATAAAAGTTAGAAGAGGCTGCGGTGATTGGGGATGTGTTTGCGGGAAGGAGCATACCGTTCCTTTCAAAGTTCATGGAAAAGGTGGAAGTGTTCGAGTCACTCTAATCCCGGCTCCAGGAGGAGTGGGATTAGCTATTGGTGATGTAGGCAAAACCCTAATGAAACTAGCAGGCGTGGATGATTTATGGTCTGCTACCAGTGGACAAACTCAGACCACAGTTAATTTTGCCCAGGCTACCTTTGATGCCCTGAAAAAGTTGAGTAAGGTTAAAGCCCAAAAAAAAGATCTGAAAAACCTGGGAGTTTGTATCAGTTAATCGGTGATAATAATGTATTTAGCTATAAGAGTAAGAGGTGAAGTCGGTGTTAAAAGGGACACCGCTGACACCATGAAGATGTTACGACTCAACCGTATTAATCACGCTGTTTTAATCGATGAAAACCCCAGTTACCATGGCATGCTTTTAAAAGCTAAAGATTACATTACATGGGGCGAAATCGATCAGGAAACTTTAAGCCAACTACTACAAAAAAAAGGAAGAACAGTTGGTAATAAAAAAATTACAGAGGATTATCTCCAAGAAAATACTGAATATTCTGCACTGGAAGATATTGCTGGAGCAGTTCTTCGATCAGAAATTAAATTAGAAGATATTCATATCAAACCAGTATTTCGTTTACATCCCCCTAAAAGGGGTTATGAGCACATCAAAACCTCTTTTCGTGAGGGAGGAAGTTTAGGATACAGGGAAGAGAAAATAAACGATTTAGTAAAAAAAATGATTTAATGCTTACTACTTCCCTAAAAACCCTCTGTGGAGGAGTTATCATGATTAGAAAAAAAAGAAAAATAACTAAAATGCGAGGATCTAGAACCGTAGGTGGTGGATGTTCTAAAAAAAGAAGAGGAGCAGGTCATCGCGGCGGAAGAGGTAAAGCAGGAGGCCATAAACACCATTGGAGCTGGATAGTCAAGTATGATCCAAAATATTTTGGTAAATATGGTTTCAAGAGACCTAAAAGTTCCCTTACAGACCCTAATCCGGTTAATATTAGCTATTTAGATGAAAAATCAGATCAATTACTGGAGAAGGGACTGGCCAGTACTAAAAATGATAAGCTAATAATTGATGTTACTAGACTAGGATATAATAAAGTCTTAGGGCAGGGTAAAATTACCAAAGCTATGGTGATCAAGGCCCCCCAATTTTCTGGATCAGCTGAGAAGAAAATTCAAGAAGCAGGTGGAGAAGCACAAGTAATATAAAATTTAAAAAAATTTTAAATTTTAAATCAAGGAGTGAATCAGTTGCTAGAGAAGTTACAGCCTATATTTTCCATTCTTCCTGAGGTTAGATCTCCTGAAAAGAGGCTACCATTTAAAGAAAAAATGAAATGGACAGCCATAATACTTATATTATATTTAGTATTGACTCAGATACCTCTATTCGGTTTAAGTGAATTTGCCGTAGACCAGTTTGCTCAGTTAAGAGCGGTGCTTGCGGGTAGTTTTGGATCTATTCTTACTCTGGGGATAGGACCCATTGTATCTGCATCCATTGTATTGCAACTATTGGTGGGAGGAAACATAATAAAACTTGATTTATCCCGACATGAAGATAAGGCTATATTCCAGGGTACTCAAAAAATGCTGGCTATAATTTTTGCATTTTTTGAGGCATTTGTACTGGTTTTAACTGGCGCTATAGCTGCAGCCGCTCCGCAATTTGTTGGGATTCTTATCCTGCAAATGAGTATTGGAGGAATACTAATCATATTCCTGGATGAAGTTATTTCCAAATGGGGATTTGGAAGTGGTGTAGGTCTTTTCATAGCAGCTGGTGTGGCTCAGCAAATAATTGTAGGTGCCTTTAATGTACTACCTTCCCCTATCCAACCAGGAGTGCCCGCTGGTAATATACCAGGATTCATATACTCTCTTGTCACTGGACAGCCTGCTTTTGATTTACTGATACCAGTAATTGCGGTTATAGCTGTATTCCTAGTAGTAGTTTATGCTGAAAGTATGCGCGTAGAGATACCCTTATCTTACGGGGGAGTAAAAGGTGCTCGGGGTAAATATCCCCTTAGATTTATTTACGCTAGTAACATGCCGGTAATTTTAGCCAGTGCCCTGCTGCTAAATTTTCAACTTTTTGCCAATATATTCCAACGAATAGGTTTCCCTATTCTAGGTGAGATTTCTCAAGGCCAAGCAATAAGTGGCTTAGCTTATTACTTAACTCCACCCTTCGGATTGGATGTACTATTCATTGACCCTTTGCGGGTAGTCTTTTATGTAATCGTATTTACGGCATTATGTGTTCTATTTTCTGTTTTATGGGTGGAAATAAGTGGAATTGGCCCCAAGAAAGTTGCTGACCAACTCCATGGTATGGGAATGCAAATGCCTGGTTTTAGAAGTAGTAAAAGACAGTTTGAAAAGATTTTAAAGAAATACATACCAGCCATCACCGTTTTAGGTGGTGCTTTCGTGGGAATTTTAGCGGTAGGCGCTGATCTTACCGGGGCTTTAGGAGGAGGTGTCGGTGTACTGCTAACTGTAGGTATTGTATACCGCTTATATGAAGAAATAGCCCAAGAACAGCTCATGGATATGCACCCTATGTTAAGAAAGTTTTTAGGTGATTAACTTAGTTAAGGGAGTGGATTAAATGAAAGTGGTTGTAGTTGCAGGAATACCTGGATCAGGAAGTACTACCGTCTTAGAACATGCATTAGAGAATTTAGATTATGAACATGTCAATTATGGAGATGTAATGTTAGAGATAGGTCAGGAAAAGGGTTTGGTAGGGGATCGAGATGATATGAGAAGCCTTTCACCTGATGTTCAAAAGAGTATTCAAAAAGATGCGGCAAAAAGTATAAGAGAGAGGTCGAAACAAAGTAACATAATCGTGGATACTCATTGTACTATAAAAACACCTACTGGTTTTTTACCTGGACTCCCTCAATGGGTACTGGATGAATTGCAACCAGACATGTTCGTACTGGTGGAAGCTTTTCCAGATGAAATTTTGCTGCGTAGAATTAGTGATATCTCCCGAACTCGTGATGTAGAAATGACTGAGGATATTGCTCTTCACCAAGAAATGAATAGGGCAGCTTCCATGACTTATGCTGTTCTAACTGGAGCTACGGTGAAAATTATTGCAAACCATAATGATCAGTTAAATACTGCAGTTAAAGCTATAACGGAAGCTTTACAAATAAAATAGGAATAACTTTCACTTCAAGATAAAGATATTTACTTTCTTTAACTCCTTAGATCCAATGATAGATAGAAGATAAAAATTTACTTCTTTAACCTTAGAACGAATATTTTTCACTCCTTTAACTTATTAGAATTCATGAATTTATTCACTTAATTTAAGAGGAAATAACTATGGTACTGGAAATAATATATCAGGGTTTAAATGTAATTTTAAATCCATTAATTAATTTAGATCCAAACCCTCAAAACCCTATGTTCGCCATCTTTGTAATATCCACCTTAGTGGCTTTCGTTACTACTATGGCTAATAAATTACTGGTTAATCAGGATAGATTACAAGCATTGAAAAAGGAAATGCAAGAGTTTCAGCAGGAAATGAATGAAGCGCGAAAAGCCGGTGACACCCAGGCTTTAGAGAAAATTCAAAGAAAACAATCTGATTTCATGAATAAACAGAAGGAAATGATGACCATGTCCTTCAAACCCATGATTGTTACTTTTCTTCCCATTATCCTGGTATTTTATTGGATGTCCCAAGACCCAAGCATCTCCCAGACCTTGGTGACCCTACCCCAAATTGCATATTACGTGTTATTAGTACCAATTTGGCATAGTATTTATGTACCGGCGGCTACCACTCCCCCCCTTACTATTGGATGGCTAGGATGGTATATCTTATGTTCCTTTGCAATGTCACAGATCTTCCGAAAATTTTTGG
This sequence comes from Methanobacteriaceae archaeon, assembly GCA_003558085.1. Classification (GTDB taxonomy): domain Archaea; phylum Methanobacteriota; class Methanobacteria; order Methanobacteriales; family Methanobacteriaceae; genus Methanobacterium_F. The sequence continues at coordinate 754 of PWMT01000023.1, read as the reverse complement.
GTCTAAAAGGAGGAATGTAAACTATTAAAAATCATTTATTAGATTGATAATTAAAAAACATTTCATATCTAACGAATAAAAGTAGAGGTATATACTCTTCATTTATTCTTTTAAAAAATTGTATTTGGAGTATGATATTATGACTCAATTAAGACACAGATCCAGATCATATAAAAGAACCTTCAAAAGGACTCCTGGAGGGAAAACGGTTTTACAATATAAAAAGAAAAAACCTAGTCAGCATATATGTGCTGAATGCGATAAACCCTTACATGGAGTGCCTCGCGGAAGACCCTATCAAATAAAAAAATTGTCTAAGACTAAAAAGAGACCTAATAGGCCATTTGGCGGATATCTTTGTCCTGAATGTACCCGGAAAGCTTTTAAGAAAGAGGCCCGGTCGGGATGATTATCACTATCGGTGGTTTACCTGGTAGTGGAACTACCACTGCAGCCCGTTTATTATCTGAAAAACTTAAAATACCTTATATATCTGCTGGAGATATATTCCGGGAGATGGCAGCTGAAAGCAAGCAGAATATTTTAGGTTTCAGTAAATTTGCTGAAAATAATATTGAAGTGGATCAGGAAATAGATCGCAGGCAAGCAGAACTTGCCAGGAAAGCGGATCATCTTATTGTGGAAGGAAGATTATCAGCCTATTTTGTGGAGGCTGACCTTAAAGTATGGATGATCGCTCCTTTTGATGTTAGAGCTGCTAGAATAGGTATAAGGGAATCCAAACCTTTAGAAG
>PWMT01000135.1 GCA_003558085.1 Methanobacteriaceae archaeon | reverse complement strand
CATCAATTTGGGAGGCTAAATTTTCCGCCCTTTCTAGATCACGATCATAGAAATATTTTAATTCAACTTGGAGTTTACCTTCCAAAGCAAAATTGGTTATAATATTGGCTATAGCGCCGCATCCTACTATTCCCACCATCATCAAATCACTGTTAAACTAGGCTAACCTTATTTTAATTAAAAAAATAAAAAAAATTAGAAGATTAATATTTAAAAAATTATACTGTAGTGGAAGTTTTCTCTACCACGTCGGAAGATATTAATAATATATCCCCCACAGCCTGTACACGATCATAGGCTATGTCTAAGATTCCATCTTCTTTAAGTGGTTTTATTTCATCAGTTTCTGGAACAATTCTAATACTGGTTTTTATAACTTCTTTAAGACCTACCGTTCTTTTATCCATTTTCATGGCTTTCACTTTAAGGTTAGAAACTCTGCCTTTTTTTATGTTTAAAACCACATCTTGAACTCTTCCCACATATTTTCCTTTAATTGTGTATATATCAAGACCATATAGACTGGATAACTCAACCATTTTTGCACCACCAAATTTAATCTTTAATGATTCTACTAGGGAAAATTTAACCATTAAAATCTTATTATTAGATAATTTATCATTTAATAATTTAAATACTTTAGTATTAAAAAATACAATTTATTTTCCCAGATATATTCATTATAGTCAGTTATCTAAAGTAAAATAATAATCTCATCTTTTATAGTTATATCTATGATCAAAATAAATGATGATAATACTTTTTTATAATAAAAAAGGGAATTACTTAAATAAATACGGTATAAAGTGATACTATGTGGGATACCAGTAAAGATTACCGGCTTTTAGTAGCAGAAAAGGCTATAGAAATATTTTTAAGAACACTTGAGAGTGGAAATTTTAAAGGACATTGGAATAAGAAGATGGCTGTGCATACTGCTCATGATATGTCGCGGGAATTAAAATATTTAGCTTATTCCTACATGGACCCAGAAGAAGTGGCTAATTCTTCTCAATTAAAAAGCCTTGAAGAAAAAACAAAAACCATGGTCCAATATCTGGGTGGAGAAGACTGGAAAAAAAAATTTTTAGACCAGTCCCAACGTAAAGATCGGGAGAAAGTAGAGGAAAGTATAGCTCGGGTTAAATTTTTCTTAAATACATTTTCAGGTCTTAAAAAGAGAATATTATGGGGTAAAATAAATGATCCTTTAATAGGAATAGATATTAAAGTAGGGGAAGTCATGAGTGTGGCTAAGCATGCTTCTGCCCATGACTTGCTAATCTGTAATGTTAATATAGGGGAAAAGGCAATGACTGTGGTTACTAATGATCTAAAAGTTAAGGAAAAGCATCAGGTTGCAGTTTCCATTTTACCGCCTAGAACATTTCAGGGTGTTACCAGTGAGGGAATGTTTTTAGGGGATGAAGAAGGTATTTTAAAAGATGTGAAAGGATTAAAAGGAGAAATACCTCAAGGCATATCTCTAGAAGTCCTAAATGAATCTAGGAATCTGGTAGAAGGATTCTTAAAAAAATAAGTCTTTTTATTATAAAAGGAGGGAGGATTGATCGTATCAATTGGTATTGATTACCACTAGTTTAGTACGTATCATGTCCTCTATTGCATATTTTACTCCTTCTTTACCCATTCCACTCATTTTAAAACCACCAAAGGGCATATTATCCGTGCGGAAGGTGGATTGCTTGTTAATCATCACTGCACCGGCATCTATTTCTTGGGCTGCCCGTAAAGCATAATGAATATTCTCAGTGAAAATACTGGATTGTAACCCGTAAAGAGTATTATTTGCTACTTTAATGGCTTCTTCAAAACCATTTACCCTAATTATTGGGGAAATAGGTCCAAAGGTTTCCTGTTTAACCAGACGCATGGAAGCTGTAACCTTATCTAGTACTGTAGGTGTATAAAAATTACCTTCTCTTTTACCACCGTATAATAATTCCGCACCATCACTTAAAGCCTCAAATACTACTTTTTCTACCTCTGATGCTGCTTGTTCATCAATTAATGGTCCTACATTAGTATTAGAATTTAAGGGATCCCCCATTTTAACTTTTTGGGTTTCTTTTACCAGTAATTGTGAAAATTCATCAGCAACTTTTTCATCCACAATCAATCTTTTCACTGCAATGCAAACCTGTCCTGCACCAATATAAGAACCTCTAACGGTTCCTTCCACAGCTTTATCTAAATCTGCATCTTCAAGAACTATTAAAGGATCATTACCTCCTAATTCAAGGGTAATTTTTTTCATAGCAGCTTGTTGCGAAATTAGCCTTCCAGTTTCTACACTGCCTGTAAAAGAGATCTTATCAATTAAATCACTAGTCACCATTTCTTCCCCAATTACGCTACCCTTCCCGGTAACCACATTAACTGCTCCATCTGGAAAATAAGGTCCCATGATATGGGATAATTTAAGAATGGCTAGGGGTGCCTGAAGAGAAGGTTTTAAAATAACAGCATTTTTAGCAGCTAAAGCTGGTGCAAGTTTATGCATTGCTAAATTTAAAGGATAATTGAAAGGAGTTATGGCTCCCACCACTCCCAGCGGAATTTTGAGGGTGAAGCCAATAAATCCTTTGCCCCCTATTCCCGCATCTAGAGGTATTGTTTCACCATATATACGTTTAGATTCTTCAGCAGATAATTTAATGGTGTCTATGGTCCTTTTTACTTCATCTTGTGAAGTGGTTATTGGTTTTCCAGACTCTAAGGTTATTAACCTAGCAAATTCTTTCCAATGTTTAGATAATTCCTGTGCTATATCCTCCAAGGCCTGAGAAATTTTTCGGGATGAAATATTATTTAAATCCTTTTTAGCCCGATTAGCAGCATCTATTGCTTTTTTAACATCCTCTTTTTTTCCGAATGGTACCTCTCCTACAGTTTCTCCATTGGCAGGGTTTATTACTGGAATTTTCTCCTTTTTATCCACTATTTGACCATCAATTAACATGTTCATAACTATACCTCAAAGTAAATAAAAACAAGTAAAAAAATTAAAAAAAATCAATTCACTATTCAACTTTAAATTTATTTTCTAAACTTTTAATATCATTGGTGACATCTTCTAATTCAGTGTTAGTTATCTCACTACCCAATCCGCTCAGATAATTTTGATACCAGATGGCGGCTATAACCACTATTACTATCATCCCACCAAAGAGTAAGACTAGTTCAGCTGATCCTTGAGCTTGTTCATCTTTTAAGAATATCATCTAAATCACCCCACAAAGCCTCCTACCAGGGTCATGCCAAATCGATTTATAATATAAAATATGGCGTAAGCTAATATGGTCAGAGGTATGGCAAATTTTACTCCTTTTTTAGCACTTCCATACATAATGATACCAATTAAAAGTCCAGCGATAATGGAGTGAATAACAATATAACCTGTGGCAGCTAAAACCGCTGATTCTAATAAAGGATTTGGTTGGCCCAAACTTTCTATAAATCCAGAATAAACTGTAATCATCCCTAAGGCAAAAGGAGCGGCAATAATAGCAGCAATAATCAGGAACATTACCGACATCATTACATTAGCTTTCCTTTCTCGTTTTAAGGCTAAAACAGCCCTTAAATCTTCAGCAACAGTTTCAAGAACATCTGAAAGGCTTCCTCCAGCTTTCCTACCTTCTAGTACCATTCGAAAAGTTCTATCTAAATTTTTAGATTGTAAACGTTCTCCCATAGTAAGAAGTGCTTCATCAAAACTTCTTCCCATTTTAATCTCAATTACTGACCTTTTTAATTCTTCATTGAGAGGGCCGCTACCATGTCTAGAAACATCTTCCAGGGCTGTTTCTACTCCAACACCTGCTCTTAAAAGAGAAGCAATCTGCCTTAAAAAATCGGGAGTGCCTTGTTCAATGGAATCCACTCTTTTATCCATCATATAAAACAAATAACCCCCTATAACACCTATGGGAATTAAAAAACCAACTAATGCCACTAGAAAAATATTTAACCCCATAATGGCAGCAATTGATCCTGAAATAATAGAAGTAAATATACAAATAACTAGTATAAAGGCGATTAGATCAGAAGCTTTAACATACATTCCCGTTCTAATAAGGAGTTCTTGAATCTTAATCAAAACTTTAGGAGGTATGGTATTATCTATAAGCTTAGAAACTGGATTTAATACTGGAGGAATTTTAACCAATTGTAACACCTAAGACCATTTATATTATATTATTATTACCAAGATATATTTAAAATAGGAGGTTAATCCCCATAAATTAGTGGAACTAACTAAGGTACCTTAAAATATAAAGTTTAAAATCTTTAAACTAGTTCTATTATGGAAGGTAATTTTGAAATTTTTTTAGCACGGTTTTTTACTATAAACATATCCTCCATTCTCACTCCCCATTTTCCCTCAAAATAAATACCCGGTTCTATAGTAATCACCATATTTTTTTCCAGAACAGTATCATCACGAAGAGAAATAGAAGGTTTTTCTTGTACTTCTAATCCCACCCCATGTCCTGTAGAGTGAATGAAGTTATTTTCATATCCATAATCCTTGATTACTGAACGAGCAGCTTCATCAACATCAGATACTCTAATTCCAGGTTTTATAACTTTGATTGCCTGTTTTTGTGCTTCCGAGATTATATCTAAAATTTCTTCTTGCTGATCATTATGGATTAAGGTTCTAGTACAATCAGAGGAATAATTTCCCCAAACTGCACCCCAGTCAATTACTAAAGGATATTCGAGAAGATTATGGCTTGGTTGAGCATGAGGAATGCTGGATCGGGGGCCGCTAGCAACTATAGTATCAAATGCTTCTTTCTGTGAGCCATTGATACGCATTAAATATTCCAGTTTTGCAGCTATTTCCCTTTCTTCTCCCTTAAATCCTAACTGCTTGAATGATTT
>PWMT01000136.1 GCA_003558085.1 Methanobacteriaceae archaeon | reverse complement strand
CGCAGGCCTGGTAGGGGGACTGGGACTAATACCCTCCGCCAACATCGGAGACAAACAAGGACTATTCGAACCAGTACACGGCTCAGCGCCAGATATAGCAGGGAAAGGTATTGCAAATCCCTCTGCCATGTTATTATCCACGGCCATGATGCTAAAATTTCTAAAAAAAGAGGAAGAAGCATTAATGATAGAGAAAGCCTTGCTTAAAGTTTTTGAAGATAGAAAAATATTAACTCCCGATTTAGGGGGCAAATATGGCACTATGGATATGGCCCAAGAAGTAATAAAACATATGGAAGCTATGCCTAGTAATAAAAATAAATGATTCAAATTAGTTTTAACTTTAATCATGTAAAAGGGGAATATAGCAAAAAATAATTATATAGTTTTTTAATTTTTATTTTAGTAATTTTGTACGATACTTTTTATTTAGTAATCATTGTACCAATACCTTTTTTAGTGAAAATTTCGAGTAAAATAGAATGTTTTATTCTCCCATCTATTATATGGGCTGATGAAACACCATCCTTAAGTGCCTGGGCACAGGTCATGGTTTTAGGTAACATACCTTCCTTAATGATCCCGGTTTTAATTAATTCATCCACTTCATCCACACTTATCTTCTTAATCAGTGAATCTGGATCAGAAGGGTCTTCCAGTATACCCGGTACATCAGTCAAAATTATTAACTTTTCAGCATTAACTTTGGAGGCAACTTCACCTGCCACTGTATCCGCATTAAGATTTAAGGCATTGGCTTTATCATCCACCCCTATAGGAGAAATAATAGGTATATAACTATTTTCAGTTAACATTTCTATAATTTCTGGATTCAGGGAAGCTATTTCTCCAACCAGGCCTAGATCAACCAGTTTCTCTTCACCAGTTTCAATATTCTTTATAATATGAGGATCTTTTTTACGGGCCATGATTAGAAGGCTGTCTTTACCAGATAGACCTACTCCTTTACCGCCATGCAAACAAATTTTTGAAACTATGCTGGTATTTATCTTTCCAACTAAGACCATTTTCACTATTTCCATAGTTTCTTCATCAGTTATACGAAGCCCTTCAATGAATTGAGCTTTTTTACCCAGTTTATTCATGGATCGAGATATTTCAGGACCTCCACCATGAACTACTATTGGTTCCATTCCCACGTACTTTAAAAGAACCGTGTCCCGAGCAGTAGATTCCATGGCATTTTCATCTATCATGGCATGCCCGCCATACTTTATTAAGATTTTCTTTTTATGAAATTTCTTAATGTAAGGCAATGCTTCAATCAATATATTTACGGTTTTCATTTCCACCAAAACCTCTTGAGCTAATTAATTGCTATAATAATAATAATAATTTAAGTAGTGTATTCTGCATTAATTTTTACATAATCATAGCTTAAATCACAACCAAAGGCCGTAGCAGTTTCTTTACCAATACCCAGATCTACCATGATCTCTATTTTTTCATTTAGCATAATTTTTTCGGCCTTAGCAAGTTCTTTACCATCTTCAAAGGCTTTTATTTCACCCTTTTCTACTAGGCTTACTTCTTCATTAAGTGAGGAAAAAGTTACACTAATTTTTTCTGAATCCATCTTTACTTGAGAATATCCTATTGCTGCTACGATTCGTCCCCAGTTAGGATCAGCTCCAAAAACAGCAGCTTTTAATAAAGGTGACCTAACCACAGCTTTAGCAGCTTTACGAGCGTCTTCTTTAGAAGATGATCCTTTAACTGTAACTTCAATTAGTTTAGTGGCACCTTCCCCATCACGAGCCATCATCCGGGCCAGTTCAATACATAAGAAATTTAAGGCCTCCTGAAAATTTTCATCAATTCTTCCAGATTTACCATTGGCCATGATGATCACAGTATCATTAGTGCTTTCATCACCATCTACCACTACCATATTAAAACTGTCCTGTACAGCAATTTTAAGGGAATTTTTTAATTCTTGAGGTGTGGCCTGTACATCAGTGGTGATAAAACAGAGCATTGTAGCCATGTTAGGGGCAATCATACCAGAACCTTTACATATTCCACCAATTCTTACTATTTCACCATCTTGTAACTTGGTTTCAACTGCAATTTCTTTGGCCAGAACATCAGTAGTCATAATAGCATTTAGAGCTTGTTTTGAGGCATGAAAGCTGTTAGCTAAAGAATCAATAGCTTGGGGTATTAATGGTTCAATTATTTCCATGGGTAGTTTTCGACCGATAACGCCAGTGGAAGAGACTCCTACATCTTCAGTAGAAATTTTTAAATTAGCTGCGGCTATTTCTGTCATTTTTTTAGCATCATTTAAACCTTCCTGGCCTGTGAAACAATTAGCATTACCACTATTTACTACTACAGCTGAGAGTTTACCATCTTTTAAATGCTCCTTGGTTATTATTAACGGAGCAGCCACAACTTGATTAGATGTATAAACAGCTGCTGCGTTACTATTAGGATTTGAAATTATGGCTAATCCATATTTATCTTTACGAACACCAGAAGCCATTACTCCTTTAACAGAACATAGACCTCCTTCTATAATTTTCATAGGATCACTTATCATTTACATAATATTATTTAATATCATAAAAAGTAGACTAACAGAGATCTAAATGGTAAGATCTGCTAATAATTAATTATTTACTTCGCTGTCATTGTTGTTCCTGTTATTCTGGGTATTATCGGGAGTAGTAGGTATATATACTTCTTCAGACCTGTAATTATTCTGAGATGATCTTGTTTCTTCCCTTTGTTGGAAATCAGTGCTCTCAGGTATGATCACTGGCATTTGAGGGTTTTGATCCTCGGTAGTATAATTTAATGAAAAAGGTGAAGATGTGTCATTTTGGGAAATACCTATAACTATGCCCACTCCGGAACCAAATCCAAATGCAATTAAGGAAATAATCAATGCAACCATAATTTTTCCTTCAGTTTCTGGACTCATAATATCTCCCTGAATTTTTTTTGTAATTAACCCTTTATATACCTTTCCTTTATGTTACAATGGCGTATAGTACAGATAATATTATGGCCACTATTCCAAACTGCCAGTATCCTATATTCCATCCGATAAATGTAGCGATAAACACTAAAAAGAATATTAAGAACATAACAGATTTTTTATATATTAGGAATTCTATAACTGATCTAGCAAATTCCGAAGGTATGAAATATCCATAAATACCATCAGCTAAATCGAATACGATTACAGAACTTGGATTCCAAATTTTAATGGTGTCTGCTAACTGAGCTCTTTCACCAGCTTCTCGACGACTTTTACCAATACCTGAACGTATTTTAGCACCATTATTAAGGGCGTGCCAAGAAGAATCTATAGCTGCTCTTAGAGCATCATCCTTGGTAGGTAGATTGGCTATGAGATCATCTCCACCCTCCCGGTATCCTTCAATTTTACCCTTACATTCTTTTTCAATGAAAGATTTAATATCATTCATTATCTCTACCAATGCATCTCTTCCTCTTTTATCAATAAAATGGGTAGAGTCAATCACATCAATAAATAGGTAATTATCATAATAAGCAGGTTCACCTTTTAATTTAGAGAATTTGGAAGGGAATACTATGGCAAATTCTCCTCCTAATTTCGTAAAACCCACTCCGGATATTTCTCCAATTTCTTTGTTTAAATTTATGGAACGTTCAATTGCAGCAGCACCAGTCATTCCTACTGATGTTCTTACACTTGTTTCTTTATCAGAGCCAATACGAATAAGTTCAATGGCTACTCTGATGGCATCATTTTTAGATAACATTCTAGCCACAATTTCTTTGGAACTTTGCTCTATTATGATACCCTTTTCTTTTTTTATTATATCTGCAAATTCAGGGATTATTTTTTTCTGCCCAAAGATTTCTAGATAAAGATAACGATCGTTTCCCATTACAATGTTACTTAAAAGCGCGTACTCATCCACCTTGTTTTCTGCAGGTTTTAGTTCAATAAACCTCCGATTTTCAGGAATATTTTCTTTACCTACTTCATTGATGAGGTTTTCAAAGATTCTGTCGGTGGTTATATGGGCTTTTTCAATTTCTAAGAGCATAGTTTGTGTGAAATTGATCATTTCCACATATTCTCTTTCCAGGGCATTGGTGGGATAATATTTAGTTCCAATGCTTAAGACTTTATTTTTAAGGAAAAAACCAAATAAGCCTTTATATATGAAATCTAACATTAATCAGCTCCTCCCTTTTCCAAAACTATTTCAAATTGCCCTGGTTTTTCCAGTAACATGCTGGGTTTAACGGAGACTATAGGGAACTTCCATGTTCCTATGCGGGCAGCAAGGGTACTGGCAATATTTCGGGAGTTTTTTTTGACAAAAGAATAATCATGATCATTGATAGTTATATGCACATTATAGGGAGCTTCCTCTTCCACTTCATCAGAATATATAATATTTAATTCAAAAGCGCCAGGTTTAGTGAATAAATCATTTCTAACAGCTACTAATGGTGCATGTTCCAGTTTTAATCGGTCACCAACTGTAACTGCTATATTACCAGCATATTTTACCGCATCACGATAATCCCGGGGATGTATTAGTACGAAAATAATAAAATCACTGGCTTTTTCTGCTTCTTCAACCATATTCATTAACTTTTCAAAAAGAGGTAATTTCATGAAAATTCCTTCTAATTTAGGTTCAATACCTTCTTCTTGAGTACGATTAATACGATCTATGATTTCTTTGGCAATGCCTATTCCACTCAATTTCTTAGCTTTTTTATGACGATAAGTATCAACATTTTTCTTTTCAAATTCATGAAGAATATTCGAACTTATTTTTTGCAGTATATTCTTTATTTTTTTAGGTCTAGAAGAACTACCAATTAATATTTCGTCTTCTTTAAAACTGTAAGGTATCCTTTTACTCTTAATATCTTGAAATTCGTCGAAATATTCTCTAAAAACATCATTGGATAATATCTTGGCATTTTCTTCTTCAGCCAATTTAAGCAT
>PWMT01000134.1 GCA_003558085.1 Methanobacteriaceae archaeon | reverse complement strand
GAGACATCCCAACCGAAGACGCTCCCACAACATCAAAATCATCCTCCGAAAGCTGCCACGAAGGTATAACCATAAACGAATCATTATCAAACTGAACACATCTATTACCTAGCCTGCTGTCTAATACTAATTTAGGCCTTCGATGCGGAGAAGTTTGGTAAGCGTGATGAGTGTTACCCGACAGGTCTTCCCAGGCTAAGATATTAGTATCTAAACTTATCTGAGATGGTATAGATTTGGGGTCGCTAGCATCCAAATGCAGGAAAATGCTAGGCTTCTCATTGGTAGTAACTTCATGGCTAACCCATTCCGTTTCCTGTGAACTCCCCTCCCCATCAATTTTAGTGTAAGATACAACATCAAACGTACCGCCCACCATTGTAAAAGCCTTTACTCTCCAATAATAGGTGGTCTCTATTTCTAAGCCAGTGAATAAATGACTGGTTGGCACATCTGATTCCAAAATATTGTCCATATCGTCAGGATTTATATCAACTTCGGCCATTATATCACTAAACTCTTCATCACCTGAAAGCTGAACTTTGTATTTAGTGGCATTTTCTACTGGGCTCCAATTACAGCGAAAACGAAAAAACCCAACACTAGAGTTCCATAAATCATCAGGTGGGTGAGAAGAGGATATGAAATTAAATGTTTGCCACGGTGAATAGCTTTCATCCCCCTTTGCCCTGACTAGGCAATAAATATTAGTGCTGGGGGGTATATCTGTAAACTGCTGGTATTCATTATTTGCAGTAAATCTATCAATCGTCTCAAAAAAATAGAGAGAAACTGTATCACCTAATTCGGCTTCTTCTCCCGAGCCTTCAAATTCGGTTTTTTCAATAAGAACTCTTTCGGCTAGAATTATATCATATTCTGTAGCTCCAGTTACTTTATCCCATTCAACAGTAAACGTATCTTCATCAAACCCAGTTAATCGAATCTGTTGAGGTTTCTTCAGATAATTCCAGTCTAACCACTTCTCTTTCCACGACATCTCAACTGCAGCTAATTCAATATCAGATAACATTCTTTGGAAAAACATTACCTCAGTGGCAAGAAAATCTATATCCTGCTCAGCACTTCCAAGTTTAAAAGGCTCAAACGTTTGATCAAAAGCAGCAGGATAGCTGTGTTGAAGTTCACCATTAATAAAAGCCTCCACTTCACCAGGTAAAACTATTTCCGGGCTAATTTGACCACCGTGCAGATTATTAAATCGTAATGTTATAATAATCCACTCATCCACAGGGACTCTGCCTGCAGGTTCTACGCCATCATCAAAACTAGTTTGACCATCACCAAAACGAGTCTGCAAATTACCCGAATCATCAGTTCCGATATAAATAGAGCCAGCATCTAATATACATTGATTAGCTGACCTGGTTAAATTCACCATAACCATTAAGGTCATACCGGTTTTTGCTAAATCTTCTTCATTTTCCCCATCTAAGTTTTCTTCTTCCGCCTTTGGATACCATTCCGATTCCAAAAACTTTTTACCTTTAAATTCAACTACCGATTCACCGTTTAAAGCATTACTAACAAACCTGGGCTTAAATCTTTTATCGGTTTGAAGTAAATAGATAGGTGGCTGAATTACAGAAAAGTTAAACCATCTTTCCAGGTCTTCTTTCTGAGCCATATCAATAGGTGTATCTGATGAATCCAACCGAAGAAGTAACCTATCAGCTTCTAATCCTACTGCCTCAGACCAGGCTGATGTTTCCTCCCCTGCCCGGGCTCTGATTTTCCAGTAAAAACTCCCCGTATGGTCCATCAATGTGCCAAATATATCTTCATCATATTCAAACTTATATTCTGTTCCTTCTATTTCACCCTCGCTATGATAAATCTCTTCATTATCTTCACTAAAATAGCGCGATATTTCAATCTCATATTCTTCAGCATTTGGAGCTTCAGACCACTTCGCAATAAAACTATGTGGGAAAACTTGAGTCGATATTAAATTAACCGGGGGAACTAGCCGGGTAGATGTATAACCATAGTTCCAATTAGAAATTGAACTTCCAACTATATGCCTGACAGCAAAAAGATAGGTAGTAGCCGGGTTCAGATAAAACTCAGCACTTTCCATGGGCGAGGTTGGGGGTGAGAAATAATGATTTTCCCATTTTTCTATAATACCGCCTAGATAATTAGTTTTTTGAACCCGCCAATAATATACCTCATCTCTATTTAAATCTTTAAACTCATGTGAGGTATCTGTTGTTTCCTTTTCACTAATAATCGAACTAAAATATGGATTAGATGAAAGCTGAACTCGATAAAGATCGAATCCATCATCGACCCATTGTGTGTAAATAGAGTCGGTGTCGTAAGGAGGGAAATCTTGCTCTATTTTTTCAGTATTGGTTTCAAAAACTGCAGTATAATGCCTGCGACCATTTTCAACCTTTTCCTCCAGTAATTTAGTATCATAAGAACCACCAACAATATTTGAAGGTGGGTCCCAAATAGCAGTTAAACTTGTAGTGGTTCTATTATTAAACTGGATGTTACGGGGATTATTATCCACAACACTACCCCACTTTTGAAGGAAATAGTGTTCAAGGGCTTGTTTTTCTTCTTCCCCTACATTGTCTATTGCAATAATTTCCCCTATGTATCCTGAAAAATTATGAATAGATCCAAGTGCTCTACCAATGCCAATTAAAGGAACATTAAGGTCTTCAGAAATTTGCCCACCATGATGTGGAATACTGTTTTGGTATAATGTATATTGCCCGTCATTGTTAAATAAACTGCATACTGCCCACTCACCTTTTTGGAAATTACCGTGACGAATCCATCCTTCACCTTGATTACTTTGAGTTACATTCTGCTGATTCCGAATATAGTAATCACTATCCCATGAGCCTAAAATATCATAATATCTTTTATCAAACCCATAGTAAACCACAAAAAGGGAAGTTGCACTGGTTATTCCTGAATTTTTTATTACCAGATGCTGCCCTTCATAGGCATCAATAGGGGAAAACTGCACGGCTGGTAGATTATTAGTAATGTTGGTTTTAAATTGTGGTCTAAAATCTAGCCCAACATTAACCGCGTGTCTGTCATTACCTGATTTATCTTGCCATTGAGTTACTCGTTGATTATTAACAAGATCCAGTTCAGTGGCATCTAAATGAAATAACGTATTTTGATAATTAATGATATCTTCTATATTATTCATTTGTTGTAGTAGTTGTTAATTCAACTGTTGTTGTGGTTGTAGATGATTCCACTGGTTTGAAAGTTAAGCTGATACCTTCATGTGAGAATTTAATATCTGCCAAATCTGAATGTTCCCCTTCAATAAAGCTTTCGAAGTATAAAAACTCTTCTTCAACGTGGTGATAGGCAACCCAAACCCCATCATCTTCAAAGTAGAATAATTCCACCAAATTATTTAAGTCATCATTACTCCACCCTTCATAAACTCCACCTAAAGATAGTCCTGATTCATTTTCAGAGTAAGACACAGTAAATTCCTCACCACCAACTTCAACAGAGTAAGTCAGGCTAAATGGGTAATTTGTACCATCCATACTGTTTTCAATAGTGAGATATTCAAGCTGCGGCTCCTCTGTTGTTGTTGTTTCAGGAACCGTAGGTAACTGCGTAACTCTTTCCACTAAATATCTGGATGTTACTCCAGGCCATTGTAGTTTAACATAATCCATCGGTGTTTGCAATTCTTCTGGTTCCCCATCAACTGCATCAATATACTGTCGAATCCTTTCAGATGCTTTAATGCTGAATTGGCTACCCACATCTTGAAATACCCTGTAACCATCTAAAACAAAGGTTGGGTTAACTAGGTCAGTCCATTTAATTACCCTGCGGAGATCATCATGTGGGTGCATGTGGAGGAAAATTCCTGAAACCTTTGACTCTTTTGAACCATCATCAATTGAAAGAGTATGTTTTAGGTATTCTATGTATGTGTATTTATCGGTTAACTTATCATCTATATTAAGGTTAACACGTAGAGAATCTTTTTCAAAAACAAGATAAAAATCTTCCTCATCCTCATCTATAGATAAGTCAATCCCAATTTGTTCAGGACTAAATACCTGAAATTCATCAAGGAAAATAAGAGGAGTAGAAAACTGGTTTATAGCTTCAACATATTCTCCTCTCTGACGGAAATCGGTCTCAGTATGAAGATTTATATTGGCATTGAGAACATACTGCTGGATATCTTTAAGTTGTGTTAATATGTGAAGTTTATTGTCAAGGCTTTCACAAAACTTAATAAATATATCAGTTAATTCAGTTTTGGTTTTAATATCTGATCTAAGACTTTCAGTAACAACTATGTAGTCATAAACAACAGACATATTAACCGCAGCTGCTGTAGAAAGAATAACTTCAGCATAACCCATTAAATCCTGTGGAGAGAACTGAGGTTTTAATTTTTCTAGCATGATACTAGCGAAATGTGCGATATCATCAGAAACAGATTTAAGGGATAGGTTGCTGGATAATAGCTCAGAAGCTTTAATGAAAGGTAGATGCCAGGGTAATCCTAGTTTTAAATTCATGTCAAGGGATTCATCATATTTTATATAAGCATCATAAAACTTGGGATTAATGTCCAAATGGAAGTCTATATCATTAATATATTTCTGGAGATCAATGAAAGGTTGTTCCGGGGTGTAAAGAAGAATACTATCTACCTCATTTGAAAGTAAAGTCTCAGCTACATCGCCAGTAAGGATATCCCCATCCTCTAAAGATACGTCGGTAGTAGTGAAACTAATGCTAGTGTTTTCAACATTGAAAGGAGAAAGCATTCTGATATTATCTTCCGTGAGCTGCTGCTCTAAAGTTCTGTTATTTGCATATGCTTCATATTCCTTATCTTGAATGAACTCTTGCAAGAGTTGATTTTTAAAGGCCTCATTATAGGTTGCTTGCCATAAAATATATCTCCGCAACTCCTTATCTGTGATATTGCTAGACTCATAATAGTGGTTTACAATTACCTGGATAATGTAAT
>PWMT01000096.1 GCA_003558085.1 Methanobacteriaceae archaeon | reverse complement strand
TGGGATCAGTGGTTTGCCCGGGGGAAGTAGTTTCAGCTTCTAGTTGGTTTAAATTATCTTCAATTTCTTCTTCTTCTGCTGCAGAGACTCTGATTAGATCTGAGGATTCTGGATTATCTGCTATAAATTCTTCCACAGTATCCTGATAAGCGATTGCCAATACTTTAACATCGTAGTCATAAATATAGTGACCCATCTCATGCTTTACAGCATCCTTGGAAGGAAATTCGATCACCTGAGCATTTACCCCTAATGAATTTATCAAATTGGTAGCCAGGGGGCTGCTTGCTTGGTCTGCTATTATCACTACATCCACCCCACCGTCTGGGGCAAAATGTGGTCCACAGGCAGATATAGGTGCTATTATTCCCATTAACATTATGACTAAACATATTATTTTTTTCATATTTTTTCATTCCTCCTTAAACCTTCTCTATAGATAAAAATTCAGGTTGAACTCTAGCTAAGAAAGATAAAACAGCTACATTAGCCACTCCTTCAATCACTCCTATGAATAAGTAAAACGGTACTAAAGTAGCTAATATCACTTCTAAAGTCCAAACCCCTGCAATTAAAAGTATCACACTCTGAGTTACCGTAACCATGATAGCTCCAATAAAAGTGGCGGAGAAAACACTCAACCGGAAATCAATATCTAAAAGCAATTTATAGGAATAATATGTGGCCAGGGTTACAGGTAAACCTAAAGTTAAGGCATTGGCACCTAAGGCAGTTATTCCACCCATTCCCAGTAAAAATGCTTGTACTATAAGCACCAATACCGCTACAGTAGCCCCACTTAGAGGTCCCAGTAAAATAGCTACCAGGGGTATGATGAAAAGGTGCATGGGGATACCTAAAGGTGAGGGTATATGTAGGGAACCCGCCACCATGGTTACTGCCGCTAAAAGTGAGGTGCTGATGATTAATTTATTACGGTTTTCAATTTTAGAAAGCCGATATAGGTAGATAAGCAAGGTTACAATGGTTATAATCCAGTAAATTAAAGCTTGTCCTAAAGGTATAATTCCATCTGGTAAATGCAGATTAAAGACCTCCCTTTCATTTTAATGCTTATTTAATAATTCCAATCACACCCATAATTCAGGTATAATTGAAATTAATTAAAGTATACTTAAATAAATCGTGAACTAATATATAAAATTTACTATAAAATTTGATTATTCCTTAAAAAGAAGTCAAGATATAGTTTTAATTAAGCTTAAGTAAGTTATAAACTATACAAATAGTTTTTAAATAATTTATTTATTAAAAATAAATAATATAGAAAAGTTTTAATTAAAAAATTGATTATAAAAATAGAAAAAAGAGGAGATTAAGCACTCTTCCTTTTCATCCAGAAAGCACCTAATCCCAAACCAGCAACAAATCCCACTAAAAGTCCTAAAATGAAAGGAATTAAAAATCCACTTTCCTCAACAGGAGGAGTAGTTGGCTCGCCAGTACCATTTTCCGTGAGCTCCATTAGATTATTTCTGATCTCTTCTTCTTCTGCTGCTGATACTCTGATTTGATCTGAAGATTGTGGATTATTAACTATAAATTCTTCTACAGTATCCTGATAAGCCACCGCTAGTACCGTATAATCGTGATCAAAAATGAAGTGGCCTAGTTCATGGTTTACTTGACCTGGTGACGTGAATTCAAAAACCCCAGCATTTACTCCTAATTCACTCACCACTCTGCGGGCTAGATCAGCACTATCCTGATCAGCAATTATAACTACATCTGCATCAGTCTCAGTGGCGATATGTATTCCATGGGCAGATACCGCTGCTACCATGCCCAATATCATAAGACCCGTTAAAATTAATTGTATTTTCATCTTTTTATTCCTCCTCAAATTTTTTTCATATTTATTAATTGGGGTTTAATTTTAGCTAAAAAGGATATGACCACTACATTGGCCAGGCTCTCTATAACGGTAATAAATAAATAAAATGGTATTAAAGTGGCCACCAGTACTTCTAATGTAGCTACACCTGCAATAAGCAATATTAAAATATGTGTCAAGGTAGCCATGATTATTCCCATAAAAGATCCAGAAAAGATGCTGAATTTGAAATCCAAATCCCGAGTGATCCTATAAAAGATGTAAGTAGAAAAGCTAAGCACCACCCCAATAGTCACGGTATTAGCCCCTAAACTGGTGATACCTCCCATTCCCAGCAGAAAATACTGCATTAGGAGAGTTAAAAAGGCCACCAATGAGCCACTCCAAGGCCCTAAGATAATCACCACCAAGGGTATGATGAAAAAATGTATAGGTATTCCTAAAGGTGAAGGAATGGATAAGGAAGATCCGATTAAGGATGCCACCACTAGAAGAGCGGTGGTGAAAACTCTTTGCTCCTTATCTTCATCTTTAGATACTTTAAACATGTAGATAAAAACCACAATGATACTTATAATCCAGTAAACCATAGCTTGAGATAAAGGTATAATTCCATCAGGGATATGCAAACTAAAAACCTCACAATAGGGTAATTAATAACAATTTAATTATAAATCATGTTCTGTTTAACTAAATAATTCCAAACTAGTCTCATATAAAATTAACGGTTGGTATTACTTTTTTTAATTAGAAAGCCCAATTTGTATTACTTAAAGTGATTTAAGCTTTATACGCGCATAAAATACCACTTCACTAGTTTAAAATAATTTAGGTTTAAAAAAAAAGAAAAAAAGAAAAAAAAGTTTATTTTCGCAATGGTCCTAAACCACCTTTAAGGAATCCAAATACAGCCAAAGCACTGATACCTAATAAACCAAAGATTATAGCATAATTTGGTAGATTAGATGAGGCTCCACCTGAACCTGAACCTGCAGTAACCTCGTAAGCAGTACCCTCACCAGGCGATTCACCTTCAGCACCATCAGCTCCTAATTCAGAAGAAGCATGGGTATGTCCAGGGCCGTAACCAGCATGAGCATGGGAATGTCCCATTGTAGCTGGACCATGAATATGTCCACAAGGACCATGGGTATGGCCTCCCGTACCATCATGGGTATGGCCTCCCGTACTATCATGGCTGTGGCCTCCATTATGACTATGGTCACCACCAGGAACCTGAATCAAATCAGCACGGTTTCGATAAGGAAGACTGTTTAGATATTGTATTGCATTGGATTGGGCAAATCCACCCCGACGGATGGTATTGTATTCTGCTTCAGTGATGTACTTGGGTGTTGAAGTTGATACTTGAAGCGGTGCAGTTAACCGGGCAAATTCCTCATCTTTATAGAGGGCTACAAAACCAGCAATTTGAGCTTCACGAATTGCTTCTCTAGTATTAAGACCAGTACGATCAAATTCTGGCCATTTAAAGGTAATTACAACTGCTTGGCCAGTTTTGGTAGCTGGATCCCAAACAACTAATAAACCTTCATCTCTTCCACCAGGCAAATCTGGATTTTGATCAAATAAATCCTCATCAAGAAGCCTGTTACTCATATAAGTTCCAGTGCCCGGAGATATGCCCATCAAGTATATTAGAGCATCGTCTTTACAGTAGATACTAGCTGCTAAATAGTAATAGTGCTCATCTCCACTTAAAGGGAAGTCTGTTAGAACTTTTTCAGTTATGAAAAATCCAGGCTGTACTCCAGGACAGGCATGATCGTGGAAAAGGAAAGTCAGTAACTGATCAAAAGGCGGATCATTTCTCCATGCATTGGCGATGGATTGGATATTAGAAAAGTTCCCTTCTTTGAAAACGTTCTTAGAAAGATCTTCTAATATTTCAGGATTATTCAATGCTTCTGGACCGATATTATTCACTTGTTTTCCTTCAGCAGAGGTTCCCACCCAAAATTTATGTTCATCTGGGTCGTAGCTCATGTAAATGGAGTCCATAATTACTCCATCAGCACCTCTTAGGGTGAAGGCAAAATAGAGTGGATTCCAGGGTGTGTTATGCATAGGTAGTAAAGTGTATCGGCTTAATCTGGATCCTAGAACTTCGAAGATTCCATCCATAGTCATATCTGTCAATTGACCATTTAAGCGGACGTAACCAGCAGAAGTTTGCACTAGTAAATCTCGATCATCTTTTTCCAGATTTATTCCTTTCTCATCAAGGAATATTTGTTTAGCCAGATTAGCAGCATCTATTCCAATTTGTTTCATTTGTTCTGGGGTTAAATTACCACTTTCTAGTTGAGATGGATCCGCCGGTATGGCATCCGGTAAATCTAGACTTTCGATGTATTCCAAGTCTAATCCAGCTGCTTCTTGTGCAGGTATGCGCACACTACCATCTGGATTTTTAATATCACTGGGTGAACCCAAGAGATAGTAGTAGGATTCCTCAGTTAATCCTTCTTTGGCTAGAATAATTTCGATGTATTGTTCGGGGTTTTCATTTAATTTGCCCAGTAACCAGGTAGTTAACCTTAGGGGATAAATATCAGTGTGAACGTGTTCCTGTGTATGGTCATCGTGACTATGATCATGGGGTGTTGTTGATGAAGGCGATTGTCCAGTTTCATTTTTAAAGTCTTTCTGGTAGGCTGCTCGATCAAAATTGAGTATGATTATAGTACCAGTTTTAAGTTTATTATCCCAACGGATAAATGCTGCCATTTGTCGGGTGGCGCCAGTTTCACTGGTATCATATCCTGAAAGTGATCCTCCTTTACCTGGTGTCAGGTTTAGAATGTATAAAAATGCATCGTCTTTAGAATCACCAGGGATAGTTATAGACCTATAAAATGTATGATCTGCAGGAGCACCCCTATGGGTTAAAGTCTCCTGTTCCGGTGGATAATACTTTAAGAGCATTTCAGTAATAGCATATCCACTTATAGTTCCATCACACATATGTCCATGAAAAGCTGCGGCCTTTAAAAGGTCAGTAGGAGCTCCTACTGCCCAGGCATTGACTAGGCTGGTTATATCGTAGGCATCTTTACCTAATTTATGAGTTACATCTCTCCACTGATTCTCACTCATATTTGCAGATGCCGTGCCCACATAAGCCGGGTTCAGGGATCCATCGTAGAAATAAGCCATGATTAACTGGCTTCCCCTTTTTACTGCAAAGGCAAAGTTCACTGGTTCTGTCGGTGGTTTCCTCAATAATAACAGATTACCTTTACCATCCGTTATTATACCATTTGATTGGTTAAGGATACCCTCAATGACATCCTCGCTGGTAGTTCCATTAAGTTTAGGTACACCAGCGGTAGTTATGCATAGAACTTCATCAGCTGTGGCAAAGTTTAATAGTTCATCTGCTTTTTTGGTAACTTCTCGTCCTAAGCGATAGTTTTCTGTGGCTTTCATATTGAAAGTAAGGTTAGCGTAGAGATTCGGATCAGTAGTATCGGTGGGATGCTTATTAACTGTAGCTTCTTGTTCTTGAGTAATGTATCCCGGGGCAGTAACTGAGACTTTAAACTTGCTTCCTCCCTCTACTCCAGGGTAAAAGAATTCCAGTTTATATCCTTTAAAGGCAGCATCATAAGTTTTAACATATTCAATGCTCTCACCGCTTAGATTTTTAAGGGTAATGCCTGGATTGATTTCATCATCAGCGTACTGGTAATTTACTTTAACCCCGATGATAGAATCTACTAGTTCTTTTGATTTGGAACCATTATCCTCATTTTTTGCTGTTTGTGAACTCTCTTCATCCACTTCCAGGGGTGATGGTTCCCCTTGCAACTCTATTTCACCACCGGTGTTTGATCCATCTTCTGCTGCAACTGCTCCACAAATAACCATGGCGAAGACCATTATCATTATTAGAAATGTTGCTTGTTTTTTTATCTTTTTCACCTCCTCATTTTTTAGTAATATTAAATATGGGCACCTTTAGTGCAGACCTAAATTGGAGTAATACTATAAATATAGTTTGTGTTATTACAATTTTAAGTAATATACTCTTGAAAGTAATAATCTATAGTAATTGTTATTACTGAAAACCTAAAATCTGGTTTATAGTTAATACCACTTGAGAAAAATAAAAAAAATATTAAAACTATTTTTTAGTAAAAATAAGCTTTTTAACTGAATATTTTAGGCAGAAAAAAGATCTTTAAACATAGATTTGTTCTAAGTTTATAAAACCATAATTTTAGTATTACTATCATGAATAAAACTAGAGTTATAGTTATTGCGATCAGGGGTTGATAAAGCCCCAGGCTTTAGTCGCGTGAGTAGCTCAGTTAAGATATTATTCTAGCAGGGATCAATTAAATGATCCCTACTAAAAAAACAAGAGGGTTCAATGGTTCGAGCTTGATAACTAAGTTTTTAGTACAAAAATAATACTTTACACGCATTAGTTATCAACCATTATTTTGGTGAAAAATTATTTAAATCTTTCTATTTGATTTAGATTAATAATTATAACCCCCAATTTTAAAAAAAAGTAATAAATAACATTGAATTAAAAATTAACTTTATTTCTAATTTAGAAAATAAATTAAATGCCTTATAGTTACCATCAAAAAAAAAAATACTCCGGGCTCTAAAATCAATATCTTAAATAAAGAGGAGGCGTGAAAATAAAATATTATAAACGATAATTTTCATCTAGAAAATGTTCCAATACTTTAAAAGTATAATCTAAGGCCTGATCCACAATCTCCTCATCATAAACAGATAACTCATCTACATGGATGTTAATGGATAAATCTACCTTTAGTTCATCATCATAGGAAACTTCAGATCTAATATCCAGGTTGTCTATTTCTTTTCTAGATATTTTATTTAAAATAAAATCTTGAGCAGTGGAGGATATAAAATCGGAAATTAATTCTAAATCCGCCTTACTCAAAGTTTTAAGTTTTTTCAATTAATTACCTGTACCCGGGCCCATACCAGCCCCCTGCATTGCCTCCTGTAAGGTGGACTGCATTTCCTGAAGCTTTTTCATGACCCTTTCTTCCTGCCGAGTCACGGTTTTTTCTCTAAGTTGTAAGGTTTCTAATTTATCTTCCAATTCACTATTGATTTCATCTTTTTTAACCTTAATAAGTAGATTGCCGGCAGTTTTAAAAATTTCAGAGTCATCTTCTGTTTTCTTTAATTCTTCCAGTGCTTTTTGTGTTTCTTGTATTTGCATTTCTACATTTTGCTTCTGCATAGAGATGGCCTGGGCCTGTTGTTGCAGTTGCTGAAACTGGGCTAACTGGTGTTGAATATTCTGGGGAATTTCCATTTTTTATCACCTCATATTTATAAAATTTATTCATCTGCTAATGATTTAATTAATTTAAAGTTCAGCCTTAAAGATAAAGATTTTATAGATCCCATCTTAAGAGACTGCTTAAGTATTTTAATAGTAGAACTTATTTAAAGATTTAACATGTCTAGGGAAAGAATGATCCATCGAATGGATGAATTAAGAGAAGCTCTAAAGGAAGTAACGTCTTTGGCCTGAAGTTTTAAATATAAAATATTATCTTGGAGGTACAGGTGCATGGTGGATCGGCTGGAAGGCGAGCTTTGAAATTCAGGAAAAAGTGCTGCATAGATAATAGCGGCTTCATCTGCCGAATCCAATTTCATTTCCATATCCGCCTGGATAGAATTTATAGTATTAACTTCCATCTTTTTTATTTGCGCTAACTGGGTCACCTTCTTTCCAATTTTTTACATAAATTCTAAATCCACTACTATACCCCTTTTTATCCATAAAATCCATTATAGCTAGATAATCCTTCTGGGTGTCTTTTATCCACATATAATTAGATTCAGGATCTTGATAATGGGCCTTTACCGGTAGAAATTCTTTTAAAAAGCATAAATCCTTTACATCACATTTGAAAGTTAAAGACTCTGGATTAAATTGTAAGCGAGCTGAAGGTAATTTTACATTGATTTCTAAATGAATAAGTTCTTCGCCTTTATTTCCATAGAATTTGACCTGCTGGGGATTACCCTTATATTCATGAATTATGAGGGTGTGAGTATATCCTCGATTAGAGCTCTGGATGAAAACATCTCGCAGGCTCATTTTACCTCTATTAATACAATCTGAGCTAAAAATCCGGGTAAATGTTTTGCATAATTGTCGGGTTTTAGGTGATGGTTTTCTAGAAGTAGTTATGAGCATTAAAACATCCTATAGGCCCTTATTTAGTAAACTAAAAAGGAATTATCGGGCCTTTACAGTTCTTTTGACTACAGGCACTTGTTTAAATAGTATTCTATATCTACAGCGAGGACATTTGTTCTCCAAAGTGATTCTAGGATCTAATAAAAATCCACACTCTGCACATTTATACAATTATAAACCTCCAATTATCCTCTTAATATTTCTATTAGCAGTTTTACCCATAGGAGTAGCGGGAACATATGCACCGCCGGTGAAGACATTATCACATTTAGTACATTTACAGATACCACTACCTATTCTTTTAACGTAGGGCCTATCACATTTAGGGCAAACATGCTTCTTTTTCATTTTTTCTTCGATTTTTTGTACTGTTCTTTTAGCTTTTCTACCGTATCTTGGACCAAAACGTCCTGTAATACCGACTTTTTTGGTTCTTGCCATAAATATCACTTCCAATAAATTAATTTAATTAATAGTTGACTATAAACTTCAAGAAAATTCATTTCCTGTTAGCTCCCCTTCCATCAATATTAGGATTAGAAAGATAGATAGGTTAAATATCCATTTATCTGCTGTTAAGGTTTAACTCTGAGCATGATCTATTTAAGTTCGATAATAGTTCAGCTTGATTCTGGAGATAAAAGTTTTTATCATAAACATAAATTTCGATTATCTCTCTTAAAACTGATATTATATTAAGGTGAGGAGTAAAAGATGATCCGCCTTAAATAGAACTAAAGGGACGCTGCTAGATGTAATTACTTGAAATATAATTAAAGGAATATTTAAAGGTAAAGATTTAAAATTTGATTACTCCAAGTGTTTCATCAGATCCTGGGTTTTTACTTCAGCAATTTTAACTGCCTTTAAAATTTCCTCTTTAGTTAAGGGATGATCACCACCCTTTTGCATGGCACATATTTTTCCTGATGAAGTTATTCCAATAGATAATCTAGCTGATAATATCTTTTCCTCGTCTAGGGAAGGATCAAGTACCAGTTCATCTCCTATTTTAGCAAAAGTACACATTAATGCTTCTTCCTTAAGAGGAAGTGGTTTCATCTCTTCCTGATCCATTATCACTTCATTATCTTCTACCTGGGTATTAGGTATTTGAGTATTTTTCAAGGCAGCTACCGTGGCCAGCGCAGCAGCATCCATGAGGTTGCCATCATAATCTAGAATATGCAGATCTAGGAATATCATCCAAACCTTTTTCCCTGGAATTATACATAATTCTTCCAGATCCACCATCTGAGATTCTCGGATACATCTATCTACCACTCTAGATAATTCAACTGATCGTTCATCAGGAGGTCCTGGTTCAAAAGTAGGTGATGCCATAGGAAGCAATTCAGAATTAGTTATTAAGACTCCTAAATTAGGAGTATCTGGGAAGGGTTCACCTAATTGGGGTTTGGCTCCTACAATGATTTGGGTGTTACCTATCTTCACCCGAGCAGAGCCTTCTGCTTTGGAAATTATTCCACTTTCCAGGGATATCTCTCTAAATTCATCCATGGCTCTACCATCAACTCGTTCTTGTTGGTTGATAAGATTGGTTATACTTTTACGAGTTATTTCTGGTACAATTTTCATTTTATACACCATACCTATTTTTCAGGGCTTCTTTCTGAACTTCGCTGATCTGTTGGCAGCCCTTTATAGCTAGATCAAGTGCCTTTTCAAATTCATCAGCACTTAAGTTACCATCACTCTGCAAGAGAGTTATCTGACCAGTTCGGGGTAAAATAGCCACAGGGACATCTGCTTCACCATCCTTATCTTCCACTTCTGAAAGATCTAGTACTATCTCCCCATTTACTTTACCGGCAGCACAGGCCACTACCATATCCCGCATAGGTATACCTGCATCAGCCATAGCTACAGAGGCCGCAGTAATTCCAGCACAACGAGTACCGCCTTCAGCTTCTAAAACCTCAATGAATACTTCGATCATGGATCGGGGATATTTCTCCAGTATCACTGAAGAATGTAATGCCTCGGCAGTTATTTTTGATATTTCAATAGATCTACGATCCGGTCCTGGTCTTTTACGATCATCCACGGAAAAGGGAGCCATATTATAACGGCATCGTATAACTGCCCGATCCGGTCGCTGCAATCTTCTAATATATGATTCTTTAGGACCGTATATAGCTACCAGTATTTTATTTCCACCAAATTCCAGATAAGCAGATCCATCAGCTCTTTCTAATACACCTGCATCTATTTTTAAATTACGTAACTCATCAAAAGCACGGCCATCTTCCCTTGCTTTTGTTCCAACATTAGTGCCTAGTGTGATGATAATAATCACCTCTTATGATTTAAGTTTAATTTAGATTCAAAAATTTCTCGAGGGATGTTTTTATTATCTTTTTCGGATGAATTAGTATCATTTTCTTGTTTAACATCCTTTTCATCCTCTGATGAAGCATTATCATTATCATTTTCCTCTCCCTCTACTGCTTCGGTATCTTTACTAACTTCTAGTTCTTCACCAGTTAATTGGGCTAGCATTTCCCGGACACGGTCTGTTAAGCCAGAAGTATGGGCCTGTTTTTGAATCATCTTGATAACCTTTTCAGCGACTCTCTCCATTTCAATGTCACCATTAACCCATACCACTCCATTTTGACCCACTACGATCTCACAATTAGTTTTATCCTTAATCATGTTAATCATGGAGCCCTTTTTACCTATTAAACGGGGTACTTTGGTAGGGGTGATGTAGATCAATATACCACCCTTGAATTTACCTAAGCCACGTCCTTTTAATCCGAGTTTAACTTTTCTAACTTCATCCACGTCTACTACTCTTAGAAAGAGAACATCTCCTATTTTAAAAACCTTATCCAATTCTCTTTTTTCTTTTCCAAATACTTCGGAAGCAGGTAAAAGACCGGAATAGGGAGAATTAATATCCAATCCCCACATGGAGAATCTGATATCAGTGATTTCACCAATCACCACGTCACCTCTTTTAGGAATATATTTACTTTGCAGTGGGATTACACTAATTTTTTTATTTCTTAGAGCAATCAATCCCACTACCGATGAGCAAATCTTATTTTCTTCCTTAAAAGTCCCTCTTCCCGGATGAAAATCATCTTCAGCCAGTATTTCACCAGGTACTACTAGATCTTTATCATTTACAAATATCATGTTATGCCTCCTTTTTGGGGAAGGCCACCTAGATAGCTAAAAGAAGAATATTTTATTTGATAGCCTTTGCTTCGACATTTCCACCTGTAATTTGGCTCATTTTTTGAAAAAAACTGTCTTGTAAGCCTCCAGGTATCTCAACTACAGCTATCCATGAACCATCCTGTTGCCATTCTTCTTGAATAATTTTCCCAAATTTAGAAATATCTGCATAGGATCCGCCAGCGTATTCACCAGGGATTTTTATAGCCATCTTAACTTTTTCGATTTTTATGGGAATTTTAGTGCGAATGGCCTTTAATACCAGTTTGAGTTGTTCATCAACTGGTTTGAATGGATCAATATGAATTTTTGACTCTTCCATCGCATTTTCTATACGCCTTGTGGGGTGAGGTAGCCCAGTTTGAGGATTTATAGCTTCTCTAGCTATTTTATTTACAATTTTCTTGTGTTTTTCCTCTTGCATTTTCCGCCGTTGTTGGGCAGTAAGTTGTATCTGTCCCTTCTGTATAATGGCCAGCGCCACTTCCAAGGGATCTATACTATCAAATACTTTTAGCATGGCTTCTTCAGATGCTTTGTCTCCCTTTTTAGAGTCTTTGAATATTTCCTGTACTGCTAATGCCTCTTCTAATTCAATATCAGTTTGAGTGACATCTCTTTTCAATTCAGAGGCTAAATCAGGATCAACTAAAATTTCGAATCGTTCACCATGTGATTCTAAACGGGCGATGACAGCATCTTCAAGAGTTACCATCTTTTTATTCCTCTTCTTCTTTTTCCTTTCTTAAGAGAAGCTCTTCTACATGATCTTTTATTTCTTCTTCAGTTAATTTTTTATATTGCTTATCTCTAGAATCAATGACTGCTATTTCCACACTCTCAGGAGTTGTTTTTCCTTCAGTTGCTTCATAAACAGCATCTAATGCCAGTTCAATAGATTCTTCCATACTCAAGTTTTCTTTATATTTCTTTTCAAATTCTTCCATGGCTGCAGCTCTTCCAGCACCTATAGCTGTAGCTTTATATTCAATTAAAGCTCCACTAGGATCGGTTTCAAATAAATGACATCCTTTACCGTTAACTCCGCCAATAATTAAAGCTGATCCAAAAGGACGTACTCCTCCATGCTGAGTATACATCTGTTTCATGTCACATATTTTTTTAGCTAAAGATTCTACTCTGATGGGTTCATTATAGGTTATTCTATTAATCTGAGCTTCAATTCTTGCTTTTTCAATAATTGCCCGGGCATCTGCCACTAAACCAGAGGTAGCAGTCCCAATATGTTCATCTATCTGGAATATTTTTTCTATGGATTTAGGTTCTACCAGTTTGCTGGTGGGTCTCTTATCCACTACCAGCACTATTCCTTCAGCTGACTTTACACCTAAAGAAGTGGTACCTCTTTTTACGGCCTCTCTTGCATATTCAACCTGAAATAGTCTTCCATCTGGACTAAATACGGTGATAGCCCTATCATATCCTGCACTCTGAAGTGGTTGCATATGTATACCTCTCTAATTTTTTTATTTTCTTATGAAAATGATTTACCATCTAAATTTATTTATTTCTTTATTAAAATGATTTATATTCTAAAAAAATCTATTTTTTAATAATATTATGGTTCTAATATATGTATACTTATTAATCTATCTTAGGGACTGGTTTAATAAACTTTTTTATTAATGAGGAAATGGTGCCAGCTATACCCAGGGTATGAAATACTATTCTTTTCTGATTATAATAAGTTAAAAGACATAAAGCTCCGCGCACCTTTTCTTCATATCCTCTGCTGCACTGTAAAATTCCCTTCCAATGAGATAACTGATTAGAATCATTTTTTGAAGTTAAATTCCAGGATCTATTTAGCCATAACCGAAATTTACTGGTTTCACATTCACCATGAAACTTTAAACAAGCATCCCATATCATAAAGATTAATTCATCTCTACTTAAATCTTGAGAGGATAGTACTTCAAATGCCAGATATCTTTTATCCTCCCTTAAAGTTGGAGGAAGTGTTTTAAGTTTCATAGTTTTTTTCTTCCATTTAAATTTTCCTGGTCAAAAAAGTAAAGAATATCTCAAATTTTTTAGCTATTTCTTATCCAAGATAGAATTAGCCAGAGAAAAAATAGAGTTTATTAGGATTCAGGGATATTAAACTAGATTAACAGATGTTATAATATCCATGATCAAAATATCATTTTCCTATTTTCAGGGGATTACTTTTACCCCAGATACAATGGTATTCTTCCTCTGCAGGCTATTATCCAGTATAGAGCGAGGTAAATGGGATATTGAAGTTATTATCTCATCTTCATTCATATTTAAACATTTGAACAACGCTATAAGATCTCTAGGAGTACGTAAATCATAGAAAGAAGCAGCTCCACTGGAAATTAATAAAGGAAAGTTGAATTTACGATGTAATTTGATAATATCATGAAAATAACTGATTATTTTAGCTCTTAAACTATTTTTAGATCTTAAAAGATCATTCAACGATATTTCAATACTCACATTATTTTTAAAAGCTTCTTTAGCTAAAACATGGTTAATTCCAGAATCTCTTCGCTTGTAATATGGTCTAGATAGTATATCAACTTTAATGTTTTCACAGGCTGCCCGATTAATTTTCAAATCCCCTCCCTGGACCATCAATATATCAGTTTTAGGTAAGTTTCTGATCTTTTTTTGCAAATCAAGGGGGTTTTTGGGCTTTAATTTAAGGCCAGCTATTATTTGAAAATCTGTAATATTTCCTGAGGAATGATTTAAAGAATAATTATTCAAATTTATATCTGCTCTTATTCTATCTAAATATTTTAAAGCTAATTTATAATCCTTTTCCAGATAAAATAAGGAAACTCCCGCATATCCTAATCTAAGTGCTTCTTTAATTAAAGTATGGTCAGCTTCCAGATTTTTTCCTCTAAGATGAAAATCAAAGAACTTCAATTTAATCCAACCATTCCTGGGCTATTTTCAAAGCCACTTCTTTTTTGGCAGGATAAGCTGCAAATTTTAAACGTATGTGAATAGAGTCACCGTGTTCCATCATCTTCCATTTACCTAAAAAGGCAGATTGTTTACTTAAACGGATGAATAAATTTCCTTTATAATCCATTTTCTTATCCAAATTATTTAAAATGTCTTCCCTAGATGCTGATTCTAATGATTTAATTTTTCTAAGGAATGGATTAATTTCATCTTTTTTTACTAGTTTTTGATGTAGTATTATAATCTCATTTTTATGGTGGCCTTGGCTAAGCTCTCTTTCTGGTTTGGCGTTGGGAAAAATATTTTTGAGAGCTTCCAATACTTTACTTTCCTTTTCTGTTCCATGAACAAAAACTCTATAGCTAATATTATGGATCATAACTAACCTTAAAAACTAATAATTAAAATAAATAAAATAAAAAAGTAAGCTTATTATCTTACTTTTTCAGCGCCTTTTCCTTTTCCACGTAAACCACGAGTCTTTTTACCCTGACTTGTAAGTCCCCTAAATGCTCTTCCATGGTGCTGTTTATCGCAGATCCAGTTAATTTTAGGATCATTTTTTATAGAAGGGTGGTGGGGATCCACCAAGATGACTTCGTAGAATTTGAATTTACCATCTTTCCAGACCCAGTAGGAATTTAATACCTCCAGGTTGGGGAATTTTCGAGCCACTCTCTCTTCAGCTATTCTTTGCAGGGATTTTTTAGGAGTAATTTTACGTACACCCATTCTTTTAGCTCTTCTACCTGACTTGAATCGAGTTTTTCTTCTTCCACCACGTCTAACTCGGGTTCTAACCACTATATATCCTTTTTTGGCCTTATAACCTAAAGATCGTGCTCGGTCAATACGGGTAGGTTTATCTATTCTCTCAATAATGTTTTCTCGTCTCCATTTTGGAGCTCTCTCCCACATTAGTTCCCTTACATAGGATTCTTTTGGATTTTTCCATGCATCTTTTACATATTTATACATTAAAAACACCTCTTTGTTCAGCTTACGCCACATCCAAGGGACCTGGTCCCTAAAAAGAGTATTTATTATCCACCAATTGGCGGTGATCAATGTTGATCATGATTACTTAAAAAGTTTGTGCTAAAAAATACAGACAGTTAATTAAATAGATGGGATTAGGTGTTCTTTAAATATGATTTTTATTTCCATTCCTTTAGCTCACTCTTATCTCTTCATCTATGCTAATAACCTTAAATTAACATTTATCTCTTCTAATACCACTAATTCTACACTTATATCTTCTAATAAAGCTAAAATTAATTAAACCTAAAAAAATTAGTATTATTAAAATCAATCCTTAAGAATCCTAATCCATCAGCAATACCCCATTTATAGTTAGAATTTATAGATAAAAATTCAACTTATAGCTGAACCATTTATCTAGGAGAAAGGTCATGTTGTAATATTTATTCTAGGAATCTGCCTTATTATGAATAAATATATAAAGGGCCTGTTTAAGGTTTCTTGGACCACCATTTAGGCAAATCAACACCGTCATCCAAAACTTCCAGTGATTTGGAAACTCTATTTTGAACTGCAACACTCTTATGATGTTTATGGGCAGCGATTTTTTCCCTAATCAATTGGGTTTTCTCCGGGTTTTCCATGGCCAGTATGGTTAGAGTGTAAATGGACCAAGTTTTAACAAATATACTGGGATCATCTAATAGTTTTAGTAAGGTGGATATGGCCCGACTGGTTTCTGATGTAGAAAGTTTCAAATTAGATATTAACATGGCTAAATGCCATTTCACCATGGGTATATCATCATTTAAAGCTTTATACATAATTTTATCGGCTAAATTGCTGAATAAAACATTTTTATTTCTTGAAACTTTTTCTAAAGCATGTGCAGTCCGACCCCTTACCACTTTGTCCGCTTCAAAGAGTCCCTCCCATAAAAGATCAAAAAGTTCAGGGTTTTTTATAACTTTGAGTGCTACCTCGTTAGCACGGCCATCAGATCGAAGATCCCCTTCTTTTAATAATTCTAGCAATGAATTCATTTTTTATGGAATTAGGAATTTATTCCAGCAATTCATATAGTATGCGCATGGCCTTGGTAAAAGGCGGCATTCCTGAAGTTAAAAGAACCACCCGCAGCACATCCACTATCTCATCCGCGGTAATATCAAATTCACGCATGGCACTACGCATTTGTTTCTTCATAGCTCTATCATCTGAACTGGCAGCGGTAATTCCCACAGCTATTAATTTTTGAGTCCTATATTTCAATTCTTTTCCAGTGTAAGCTGCCTTGTTTAGTTCCACCACTGCTGAGTATATGTCAGGATAGTCTTTTTTAACATGGGACATTCCTTTACCATAAAATATATCTTTTTTCATCTCATCCCTCCACCAAGTAGATTTTTCACATATTACTCTATGTCTTCCTTAATATTTAATTTTTAATAATAATTCAACACTTTAATTATATTTAAAAGAAAAAAAGGCTATTATTGAAATAATAATAGAAAATTGTTTTAGATTATTGAATAAACTTATGGCTTATGAATAAAGGCTTATTTATCATAAAAAAACTTAGTTAAGTACTAAATGATAATTTAGATATTATAATACGTAATTTTACTAATTAGTGCTTCAATCAAATATTTATATTAGGTGCACTAAGCATAGCATACTATGAAGTTTTTTACATTAATTCTTAAAAACCCTTTTAGAAACAAAACCCGCACTATCCTGGCTATCATAGGTATAGCCATTGGAATCGCCACCATTATAACCTTGGGTATTATAACCGATGGACTGAAACTTTCCACAGAAGAGACATTAACCGCTGGAGGAGCTGATTTCAGCATAGCAGAGTCTGATGCTCCTGATTTATTTGGTAGTGAAATCGATGAAGATTACGTGGAAAAAATAAATGAGGTGGAAGGTGTTCGTGATACGGTAGGAATATTAATGGCTTCTTCGAGAGTAGAAGACCAGCCATTTTTTGTTATAGTAGGTATAGACCCAGAAAAATTTGCAATAAGTAACATTAAAGTTACCGAAGGTAGAGCATTTGCTTCTGGAGAATCCAATGAACTTATTTTAGGTAAGGTGGCTTCTGAAAGATTAGAAAAAAATGTGGGAGATGATCTAACTTTAAATCGGGAAGAATATGAAATAACCGGTGTCTTCGAAACAGGTGATTTGCAACAGGATGGAGGCGCCTTCCTAAGCCTGGAAAATGTTCAGGAAATCGAAAATAAAGAGAACATAATCACCATGATCTATGCCCAGATCGAAACTGATGCCCAGATTGAGGAAGTTACAGCAGCCATAGAAAATCAGTATGGTGAAGATTTAACCACCATTTCTTCCCTAGAAGATATAGCCAGTATTTCTCAGGGACTGCAAACCATTGATACTGCCTCCTGGTCTATATCTCTTTTAGCTATTGTCATTGGTGGTATCGGCGTAGTTAATACTATGATCATGTCTGTATATGAAAGAACTAGGGAAATAGGTGTTCTAAAAGCAGTAGGATGGAAGGAGAAGAGAATCTTAGGGATGATACTTGGAGAATCCATAGTTTTAACCCTGGTAGCTGGTTTAGTAGGAGCCCTGATGGGAATTATAGCTATACAGATTCTGCTAATATTGGGTATGAGGGATTTCATAACACCAGTATACACCCTGAATGTTTTTTTAAGAGGATTCTCAGTGGCCCTAGCAGTGGGCCTATTAGGAGGATTTTATCCTGCTTATCGGGCCAGCAGATTACCCCCAACAGAGGCTTTGCGCTATGAATAAGGAAACTATAGTGGAAATCCATAATCTCCATAAAAGCTTTGATAAAGGCAAAATAACCGCCTTAAATGGGATAAATCTGGAAATAAAAAAAGGTGAATTTGTATCCATTATTGGACCCTCAGGTTCAGGTAAATCGACTCTTTTAAATATGATTGGGGCCTTGGATAAGGCAGATAAGGGAAGTATTCTGGTTTCCGGTAAAGATCTTATACAGGAGAAGGATTTGAGTGAATTTAGATCCACTGAAATAGGATTTATTTTCCAGTTACATAACCTCATACCCAACCTCACTGTATTGGAGAATGTGGAAATACCTATGTATGAAAAGCAAATGTCTCCAACCCAAATGAAAGAAAGGGCCCTGCAATTACTGAAATACATGGGATTAAGTGATAAAAGTGAAAGAAAACCCACCGAATTATCTGGTGGGGAAAGACAGAGAGTAGCAATTGCACGTGCATTAG
>PWMT01000028.1 GCA_003558085.1 Methanobacteriaceae archaeon | reverse complement strand
TCTTTATCCCATCCAGATAAATATATTAAAGTTAAAGATATAAATGATCCTGCCTTCGATTCTCTGGAAGTAGAAGAGCCTTTATTTTTTGCCCAGACCATGATTGATACCGTTTATGAACAAAAGTGCGCACCAACTTCTGGTGGATTTTACGCCGGAAAATCTGAAACTATAATCATGAATAGTAATGAAGTCGATTGTAGGGAGACTTCCACTGCATATACAGGTCATGTTGCAGTTAACGCTGAAAAAAATGGTGAAAAATCAACAGCCTATGAATTAGATTCCTCCCGATTCTTGGATATGAATCCTGAAAAAATTGCAGAAACTGCCTGTAAAATTGCTCGAGATTCTATTGGGGGTGTTGATATTAAAACCAATGATATGGGGGTTGTATTAGATTATCATGCCGCATCCGGCCTTCTAGCTACATTTTTAAATGCTATAAATGCAGATAATGTTTTAAGAGGCCGATCTATCCTGGCAGATAAAATTAATCATAAAGTATCCTCCTCCCATTTAACTGTTTGGGACGACGCTACACTTAAGGGGGGAATGAATTCAGCAACCTTTGATGGTGAAGGAACACCTTCCCAAAGAACCCCTATTATAGGAGAGGGAATTTTAAAAGGATTTATTTATGACTTATATAATGCTAATAAAGGCCAGAATAAGAGTACTGGTAATGGATTACGATCTTCTTTTACACAAACACCTCTAATCGCACCGACTAATGTTATCATGGATTTTGAAGAACAAGAAACTATTTCTAACTTAGATGAGGCTATAATAGTGAGCAATGTTTTAGGGGCCCATACCGCTAATCCTATCTCTGGTGATTTTTCAGTAGAAGTTAACAATGCATTTTTCATTAAAAACGGGGAAATAAATGACCCTATAAAAAAAGCCATGTTATCTGGCAATATATTTGATGCTTTAAAGAATATGGGGGCAATTGAATCAGAAATTAGACAATTAGGACCTTTCATAATTCCAAAAATAATGGTTGAGCAATTAAGAGTAATAGGGGCTTAATTAAATTATTTTTAATCATCCTCCCATACAAACTAAATTTATTATGATTGGATCTAAAAATTAATTTAGAAAGATAAACATAAAAAATACTAAACTTTCCTCTGCAAAAATAATTTAACAACTAATAGGTGAGTGGATTTATGGAGGTCCGATCCTTTGGATAAAAATCCGCCTTGGAGTGTAGGAATATCCAAATCATTACAAGACTATTTAAAAATAAGCAAAAATCTTAAACTGGCCCGTTTCAAACTTGCTTACTATTTAGAAGTTTTAAGAGAAAAAATAAATACAGATTGGGCAAATATAAATAAATTATGGGGAGTGCACCACCAATATTATCTGCTTTGCCAGGATCTCTACTTTAAAGAAAATATTTATAATAATCAGGATAATTTTTCCAATTACTATAAAAAGTTACAGTCAAATAAAAGGCCGGAATTCAGTTTTCTGGATTTAAAAATTAAACTTGTTGAAAAAATAATGGAAACCTGTCATTTATGTGAGAGAAGATGTGGTGTAGATCGGAGTAAATATGCTCCTGAAAATTTAGGTTATTGTAAATCCTCCCAGCCCCTCATATCTTCTGAATTTATGCATATTGGTGAAGAACCCCCTTTAGTCCCCAGCCACACTATATTTTTTAGTGGTTGTACTTTTAACTGTGCATTTTGTCAAAACTGGAATATAAGCCAGGGGATAGATGAAGGAAAATTTATCCCGGAAAAAAAATTAGCCCATATTATTGATCAGCGGAGAAAACAGGGTTCATTAAACGTTAATTTTGTTGGAGGTGATCCTACGCCCCATTTAGCCTACATTTTACGTACTTTATCACTGTGTAAGGAGAACATACCAATAATATGGAATAGTAATTTTTATATGAGTGAAGAAGCTATGCAACTTTTACAAGGAGTGGTGGATCTTTACTTATCTGATTTTAAATATGGAAAGGACCAATGCGCCCATCGTTTATCAGATGTAAAAAATTACTGGAATGTGGTTACCAGAAATCATTTAATGGCTAAAGAATCAGGTGATTTAATAATCCGACATCTAGTTTTACCTAACCATGTAGAATGCTGCACAAAACCGATACTAACCTGGATAAAAGAACATTTGGGAGAAGATACAGTAGTAAATATCATGGGACAGTATCATCCCGCTTATAAAGCATATGAGTATCCAGAGATATCCCGGTTTCCGTATCAAACCGAAATGGAGGAAGCATTTAACTCGGCTAAACAATTGGGATTAAAAAATCTGATCTGAGAAATTCAAAGTTTAAGTTGGTCTGGAAATATTAGATCAGTTCCTCCATAAAGGTATAGTTTTTAGCATTTACATCAGATTTACTCTAAACCTTCCAAATTAATTAAACAACTGCCTCTAAGGCCTACAATTCTAAAGAATCAACTATTCTCCTAAATATATATAATATAAAATTTTAGATTATAATTATCGGTGCGGATTAATGCCATCTAAAACACATATTTTAATTACAGGAAGCCCCGGAGTAGGGAAAACCACCCTGATAAAAAAGATCGAAGATTATTTAAAAGAAAATTCACTCCCAGTAGGAGGCCTATATTCACCAGAGATTAAAACGGATGGAAAAAGACAAGGCTTTGCTTTAGTAGATATACATAATGGTAAAAAGGGTATACTGGCTTCTAAAACCGGTTCAGGCCCTAAAGTAGGAAAATATGCGGTCAATAAACATGATCTGGATAATATAGGAGTTAAAGCTATTGAAAGTGCTCTTAGATCAGCACAATATGTATTAATTGATGAAATAGCTCCTATGGAACTTAAAAGCAAAGAATTTATGAATATAGTGGAAAAAGCATTTTCCAGTTCTAAGATAGTTATTGCAGTTATCCATAAAAGATCAAAAGCCCCATTCATACAAAAAATAAAAAATAGAGAAGATGTAATCTTATGGGATATCCATAAGAATAACCAGGATATCGTATATGAGCAAATTATCCAGACTTTAAAAAAACAGGATCATCATTTACATTAAAATACTTAGAAGGATGATTAAAATGCAATGTCAAAATTATGGTATTACTCGTAACTTAGAAAGAGAGAATCTAAATCTCAACCCATTACAACGAGGCGGAGTTCTTCCTGCAGTTTCTCGCCAAGCCCTATATGATTATGGAGATGGTTACAGTGTTTGTGATTATTGTGCCGGAAGATTAGATGAAATATCCAAACCAAATATTATGGGATTTTTAGATGACCTGGCTAAATTTATAAATGTAGACTTGGTTAGAACAGTACATGGGGCTCGTGAAGGAAAATTTGCTATAATGCATGCTCTTTGTAAACCAGGAGACTATATAGTGGTGGATGGGAATGCCCACTACACTACTCATTTAGCTGCAGAGCGTATTGGACTGAATATAATAGAAGTACCAAATTCTGATTATCCTGAGTATCGCATAAGATCAGAAAAATATAGGGAAGTTCTGGAAAATGCCATAGATGATAAAAAAGATATTAAATTAGCTCTTTTAACTCATGTTGATGGTAATTATGGTAACCTTACGCCTGAAACTGAGATTGGAAAGATATGTCAGGATGCTGGAGTTCCAATAGTTTTAAACTGCGCATACTCTATGGGCAGACTTCCTATTGATGCTAAATCTTTTAATATGGATTTCGTGGTAGGCAGCGGCCATAAAAGCATGGCTGCTTCTGGACCAATTGGAGTATTGGGTATGAAAGAAGAATGGGGGGAGCAACTTTTAATTCGCTCCTCACGCCATACTAATAAAGAAATAGAAATGTTAGGATGTACAAGTAGAGGCGCCCCAGTAGCAACTCTTATGGCTTCACTACCCTATGTGATGGAAAGGGTGGAAAAATGGGAGGAACATCTTCAACTTGCTCAAAAATTTGCAGCGGAGATGGAAAAAATAGCAGGTGTAAAACAATTAGGTATAAAACCCACCTTACATGACCTGGTTAGATTTGAAACTCCCGCCTTCCATAAAATTGCTCAAAATCATCCAAGACGCGGATTTTTCCTTTACGAAGAACTAAAAAAACGTAAAATAGTGGGTATCAAGCGAGGACAGACTGAATGGTTCAAATGTAGTATATATGGTATGACACCAGAACAAGTAGATTATATAGTGCAAGCCTTTCATGAAATTGCCCAGAGTAAATAGAATAAAAATTTTTAAATATCTTGTAGAAAACCTTTTCCGGCCCAGGTTTTAAATAAACTAAAAAAAATAGGCATTATAAATCTATCTAGTTTATAAAAATTTTATTATATAATAACTACAGCCTCCAAATCAAGAAATACATCTATTCATCATTTTTTTAATTTTGCAGCAGAAAAACAGGCTTCATAATCTATACTATGATCAACGATGCTACTACTATTAATTATGACAGCTATAAATATAGGATACGATATAATAATCTTAGCGATAAATATCATATCTATGATATGAAAAAGAGGTTTAATTACCCTTAGAAGTAATTTATGAGGCGATAAGCTATGTTTTGCCCAAAATGTGGAACTAAAACCACTGAAGATTCTCAATTTTGTGAGAATTGTGGTAATAAAATAAAAAATGTTGATAATAAACCCATTGTTCGACCAGTTAATGATTCAGTTAAAAAAACAGGAGAAACTGCTATAACTCCGTCTAGTGGGAGTAAAAAACCTTCTGCTGTGGTCATAATTTTGGGTTATTTGTTAGCTATTTTAGGAGGGATTTTTGGTCTAATTTTTGGTGCTTATCTTTTCACTAGGAAAAATGCCTATGCTAAATTTCACGGTAAAAACATACTTATCATCGCCGGTGTGATTCTAATTATAAGTTTAGTCGTCAATCTACTCTTCTTAGGTAATTTTACCACGGATGTTTTTGCAGCTGATCTCTCACAAGAGCAGGTTCAAAGTATAGTTAATAATATTGTTAATGAGGGTGTGAGTGATTCTAGTGAAATGGTTACGGTAGGCACACCTACGAGGGCTAGTTTGAATGGTGCAAGTTCTTGGAGGGT
>PWMT01000025.1 GCA_003558085.1 Methanobacteriaceae archaeon | reverse complement strand
GCGGCAGGCGCGGCATCGGTATCGGGCACCCTCGGGGCGGGTCTCCTGGCCGACCCTGAGTCCATCATCCGCTCATTGGCAACCTGCAGCGCAACCTCGACCTCGGCACGAACCGCATACGCCTGATCCGGATCAACCTGGTCCAGTCTCGACGCCTCCTGACGCTTCGATACCACGATGTCGTTGAGTTCCTCGAGCGTCTTGCCCTCCATCTCCCGGCGGAACTCCATGATCCCGTCCGGAACGCCTTCTACAGGCTCTCGGCCCAATCTCGAGGCCCAACCTGCAGGGTGTGGGCGCCCGATACGCTGATCAGTTTGCTGATCGCTCGCTCGAGCCAATGGGGCTTGTTGCTCACCCGCGACCGGCTCAGTCTGCTGCGCCTCGACCCGGGTAGGGTCGGCCTGGGGCACGAAGGCCTGGGGATCTACCCGATCAACGGTCGGGGCTGCGGTCCCGGTCGCCTCGGCCTGCAGACCGCCGTACTGCCGGCCCTGATCAGGCTGCATCGGCACTTCCGCGTCCGGGGCATGACCGTAGCGCGCGACCAGGTCCTCGAACAGACCGCCCTCCTCGTCGTACAGCGCAGAGAGATCCACCGCACCGTCGCCCAGGACGTCCTCGAGGGAGACCTCGACGCCCTCCTCGGCCAGGGCGTTCAGCAGGGCATGATCGACGTTGGTGGTGGCACCGGCGTCGGTCGCCCCGGTGCCTACGCGGCGACCACGGCGATTCAGTGGCGACATCAACAGCGCCAGGGCTGCAGCGCCCACCCCGGCGGTTTCGCCTCGGTACGGGATTTCCTCCCACAGCGGGTGATCAGGATCGTAGGTCTGGCGCAGGTTGTTCTGGATCGCCGCGCCCATGTTCTCCACGACGAACTCGTTGAAGCCGGTCTCGATCATGCGGCGCACGGTCTGCTGCGGCAGCGTGCCGGTCAGCGGGCGCAACAGGGAGACGATGGAGGCGACCTGCACCGTACCGGCCACGCGCGGCTGCATGCCGGTGGCCAGGTCGAGCGCGGTTTCCTCGGTCAGCCCAGCCTCGGCCGCAAGCTCGGGGTAGTCCTGCATAAACTGCGTGACGTGCTGATGCGCCTCGCTGACGCCAGCGAACTGCGCAGCGGTCACCGCCGGCGTCATCTGCGATGCCACCTGGCCTGCGCGACCCAGCTGCTGGCCCCGTGCTGCGGCGGTCGCCATGCCGGCACCACGACCCAGCAAGCCAAGTCCAGCAAACGCGGCCAAGGAGCCACCACCACGCGCGGCATCCAGCGCGAAGGTGCCCTCGTAATCCGGATCGATGTCGGCCCACTCCCGGCCGGCCTCGGTGATCGCACGTCCAGCACGCACCGTGCCGACGTCATCCAGGGAGCGCGGCTGCATGCCCAGCTCGCGGCGCGCGCGCTCGACGTCCAGGCCCATACCTTCGACGATCCCTCCGGCGGCACCGGCTGCGCCCTCGACCGGGGCTCGTGCCAGGTTGCGCGCCCAGCCCATCGGCGTGCGCCGGGAAGCCCGACCCTCCTCGAGCGCTTCCTGCTGCAGGTCCTGCTCCAGGAGATCGCGGAGCCCGAGCTGCGGGGTCTCGACCTGCCTCGGGTTCAGAATCTCGTCTTCACGAAGGTCCTCTTCCAGCAGTCTGCGCAGTTCAGTCATTCAGGTTTCCCCTCTCCTTCTTGTCCAGCCAGTAAATCAGTGCCTGCTTTTCCTCCGGGCTCAGGGATTTGCGGGCCCGCTCGTTGCGCGTGAAGTAGCGCTCTGCGGCAGCCATGTCCTGAGCGGAGGGCGCCCTCCCCTCCTGCATCGCCTGGGCGAAGTTCTGAACGCCCCTGGGCACGTCGCGCATGGAGGAATCGCCAAACAGACCGCTGAAGAATCCGCCCACCATGGGCAAGGGGCTCCCCGACGGCGAGCGCTGCGGGAGACCCGGCTGGAAGTTGGGGTCGATGCTCATCGCTTCTCTTTGCGGATCGCGCGGCAGATGCTGCCCACGCAGCCCGGCGACCGCACCACGCACGGACTCGCCGGCGCGCAGACCCGACATCAGACCCTCGTCCGGCTGGAACGCGCGCTCCGGCAGCTCCGGGGGCGAATCCGGAACCTGCAGGCCGGGCGCCCGCTGAGTCTCCGGAGCGTTCATCCCCATCCCGGACAAAGGCTGCGGCGAACCATCCGCCCCCGGTGGGATCGCAGTGGGTTCGCCCACGGTGACCTCGCCCTCGCGCATGCCACCTTGCTGGGCCTGGCCAACGGCGCGCTCGAACACCGCCTGGTACAGCTGACGCTGCGCCTCTTGCTGGATCTCGCGGGCCCTGGCCTGCACCGTCTCGGAATCCCTGCGCTCGCGCCGGGAGAGACCCTCCTGCGCCATATCCATCGCCTCCTGCTCACGCAGGCCGAGGATGCGGCCACCCAGGGCCAGGTCGGCAGAAAAAGCCCCGATCGAATCCGGAACGAACGGGATGCCGTTGCTGTAGAGCATGGTCGATACGTCGGCAGCCACCTGACTCGCTGCGGAGTGCAGCGAGGCGTTCTCGGGGTTGCCGATAAACTCCGCGCCCAGGTGCGTCTGAAACACTCGGTCAACCCGGTTGCGCACAGCGTCCATCACCCGACGGGCCTCGGTGCTGTCGATGCCGCCCGGCATTCCCATGCCACCAGCTCCACCAGCTCCACCAGCTTCCTGCGGCCCGAAGGTCTCCTCCATCCATGTGTCGGGCTGGCCCATGATGCGCAGGCGCTCTCCGATCTCACCAATGGAAAGTTCCTCCTCGTCGCCGGCGCCGTAACGGATCAGGAAGCGACCGTCCTCTGTTTCCGCCATCGCCTCGATCTGGTTTTCCGGGGGCAGGAAGCGATTGAACACCTCCTGGAACTCCGGGATGCGGCCATTCGCCAGGAACCGGGTCGCGGTCTGGTAGTTCATGGACATATCCCGCGCCCACTGCGCATCCTGCGACTCGCGCACGTTGAAG
The DNA here is from genome assembly GCA_003558085.1 of Methanobacteriaceae archaeon. GTDB lineage: Archaea > Methanobacteriota > Methanobacteria > Methanobacteriales > Methanobacteriaceae > Methanobacterium_F. The sequence continues at coordinate 2,148 of PWMT01000025.1, read as the reverse complement.
CCGTGCGTCTGCTGCGCCCGGCGCTCGCCGGAGTCGGCGTGCCGCATCGCCTGCTGGGTGCGCTGGTTGCCCAGCTCGAGCCCGGAGATCCGCAACGGGTTCGCCTCGGTGTCGAAATCGAGTTGTTGCTGGGTGCGCTGGTTGCCCAGCTGCATGCCCTCGAGGCGTGGATCATGCAGCTCGTCCGCATGCAGCAGGCTCTGCTCGCCCTGGCGCATCTGGAGCCCGAACTGCTCCCGGTGCATCTCGTCGCGCTCATCCTCTCGATTGTGCTGCCGGCGAGTCTGCATCCCCTGGATGAAGCCCTGGCCCAGTCCGCTCAGTCCATACATGGCTGTTCCTCAGTATCCGCTCAAGTAGGTGGGGTACATATTCAGCCCCGTTCCCGCCGGCTGCCCCACCGGTTGCATGGGGGCCTGGGGCAGGCCGTGGTTCATCGGGAGGGCGGACGCTTGGCTGGGGTTGAACGCCTGCATCGGCTGGGTGTTGTTCATGTTCCAGCCCTGCTGCTGTGGCTGCGGTGGAGCGCCCATGCTGTAGGCGCCCAGGAAGCCAGCCTGCGCAAACATATTGTTCGCCATGTCGCTCCACTGGGCCGCGTTGTTGCCGTGCATACTTGCCAGCGCCTGGTGGGAGCCCATGACGTCCTGTGCAGCGGATTCCCCCAGGCCTCGACCATGCCCCCACAGGCCCATGCGCCGGTTAAACGTCTCCTGGTCCGCCCAGCGCCGCTCGCCTTCGCGGGCAGAGCCGACGTTGTGACTCTCGGCCAGTGCCTCATTCAGCCCCATGGCCCGGTCCATGCCCTGGTAGCTGCCGGAGGTGGGGTCAAGCCCGAACGACATCATCTCTCGTTGCTGCTGGTCGCGCTGCCGGTCGAAAGCCATTGCGGTATCCGCAGCCGCCCGCGACGACACACCTTCGATGTCGGCCACCACCCCGGTCTCGGCCTCGCCGACCATAATTCGCTCAAGATCCCCGTAGGTGTCCAGGTAGTGCTGCCAGCGCTCCATTGCGAACTCGCGCTGCCTCTGCAGCTCTCTGCGCATGCGGCGCTGCTCCCTGCGTGCGCGGCTCGAGCCGAACAGGCCACCCACCAAGCTCCCTCCGATCGCGATTGCAGTCCACGGCATATCGGTTACCTCTTTCTCTGTAGATTCAGCCGCATGCGGCCATTAAACCATCTGGGGCGAACGAATGTGTGACGGGTCGCCACCCTCACAAGGCACCCAGATCCGACTTCGCCTGATTGCGGATTTGCGCCACCTCGGACTGAGTGCCTGCAGCGTCCACCTCACGCTTCCGCGCAAGGCGGACCCTGCGGATTTTCGCGCCGACCATCTCCCACTGGGCCATCGTGTTGACCACCAGGTTCGCCGCCGCATTGAGGTCCGGGGTCTCTCCGGCATCAACGCCCGCCTGCAGCATCGGGTAGGCGCCGGGCCTGCCCTGCAGGTAGCGCTCGGCCTCCCGGATCAATGCCTCGTACTCCATTGCCTGACCGGCGCCAGCGGCCAGATAGCGGCCGCGCGCCACCTCGGCCGCGTCGTCAATCGCCCGCTTCGCCGCTTTCTTGGCGGCCGCAAGTCCGCCGAACCGCGACACTTCAACCTTCAAGGGTCACCTCCGCGTCGAGGTAGGGGAACAGGCGCAGCGTCACCGTGTAGGTCCCCGGCTCTGCGAACTCGAACTCAAGGACTCCGTCCTCAGTGATGCCCTCTGCGGTCGCAGGGCCTCGCACGAAGTACTCAGTGCTCGGCGGTACGGTCAGGGTGTTGCCGGCCTGCGAGACCGGGAACGCGGGGCGTGACACCACCGTGTCGTTCAGCACGTAAGACTCGTGCAGCAGCTCTCGTTCCGAAAGCGTGGCCGGTAAGACACCTTCCGTTTCGGGGTCATAATCCCCTTCCAGCAGGTGCCCCGAAATGACCGCCCCAATCGCGCCGGTCGCTTTGCTGAATATCAGCATTCTACCTTCCACTCGCTCACCTCTTCGCCAGATACATGTAGGTCTTCACCCAGCCCCGGCTTTCATGATTCGTCCCGTTCCAACAACGGAACCGTGCCGAGTACGTTCTGCCGCCCACGACGGGGAAAAAGGCCAGCAGCGTCATACCTTGAATTGCGTCTCCCCAGTTCATGGCCCAG
>PWMT01000081.1 GCA_003558085.1 Methanobacteriaceae archaeon | reverse complement strand
TCTAACGTCCACTCACCAGATGCTCTTTCCTCTATGATAGCATCATACACTAAATCTTTTTTCAAAAACCCTAACCCATAAACCAAGGGCCGCATCCTGCGCTCAAAACGTTTATATAGGATATTAAAGTTAGCTAACTCTTTAGGCATATATTCCTTCAACAAACCTTTAATCTGATACCATCCCGCATCCCATGTGTTTATATGGTATTCTTCATTGGAATTATTGAACGAGTCCCTGTATTTCATAGAGTCTTCTACAAGTTGATTAGCCATTCTTAAAACAGCTTCGGCATCAGGAGATAATTTTTTGTTTTGAAGTTGCGTATAAACAAACCTGTCTTTATCACCTACTGCATCATTATATACAGTAGCATTTCCTCCCTCAGATGATGGTTTATTGGCTAACTCCATAATTCTGTCTTTAGACATCCAGAAGAAATGATTATAGATTTGCCATTTTTTCTTGTTATATTGGATATCTCGTAGGGATGATTGATTGGATGATGTGTTGAAAAGTGAATATACTATACAATCATTTTCCCACTGTTGATACTTAGGATGGGAGGTGTCTGGTACCATGTATTCATCTTTATCATTTATCCAGTTGGCATATTTACCGGTAATTAATTTACGGGCTGTGAAATTAGAAACTACTCTTTCGAAATTAACAGGTAGAATTGATATACCATTCCCCATTTTATAACAACTCGAAAATAATCCGGTATTTAATACATTACTATTGATATTATTACCCCCATTAAAATAATATCCAATACATCCAGAAATTAAATTACCTCTATAATGTTTAGAATAAATATTAATGCCACTTGTCATCTGAGGGGCATCTTCTGTCTTCATTTTTTTGATTCCTTCTTTTATCCAGTCTGAACAAGATTTCTGCCCATCTAGGTTATACATTATTTTTGTCCCTATTTGCTTAACTCCTGTAGGGGTGTTTTGCACTACTTTCATTGGAAACTCTGTTTGCATTATTTATTCTCCTTTTTAACTTTTAGATAACTTTATTCAGGATAGAAAAACTAACCGCCCAACGATCTGATACATTCGCAAATTGGGAAGCATTAAAAATCATCCCATCGGTAAACACAAATCGTTTAAACAGTTCAGTTCTAAGTTTCTCAGCCCTTGGTCCTGTTATCCAATTGGAGGTAGAGAAAAAACATAGCGTTCCATTCTTCAACATCATCTGGTGGCAGCGGAACAAAAACTGGACATAGATTTGATCTAGCAGAGACCAACCCGCGGCCCTCATGTACGGTTTAACCTTTGAATTACCAATATCTACTTTAGCTGTAGCACCATGGTTCGTAGCTGTACCAAAAGGAGGATTAATAAAGAAAACCAGTTCTTTACCATCCAACATACCTTTAATCAAACCAGGCGCACATTTCCATAGTTTAGTATTATGAAAATCTGCTTCAACCAGCTGACCCCCATTATCCACTTTATCTCTGATCTTTTCAAACTCCTCTACATCATCGTTCAAAAAATCATATTGGAACTTAGTGCCTCCAGAACTATAGCCTTCAGCTAAATCTAAATCACTCTGAAACAAAGTTGAGCAATACAGGTCGTCAAACTTATAGTCTCTAGTTAGGTTCTGAGTTCCACAAGCACAATCCCAAACCATGTATTTCTCTTTCCAGTCATTTCCCAAGTTTTCTTCGATTAGTTTATGGGCTTCATCTACCCAAGTTTTTGGGGTATAGAATTCACCTTTCATCCTTCTCTGCCCATCTTCAATAATCCTGTCCTGTATAGATGACAACTTATTTTTAGCCTGTGGAGAAAGCTCAAAACTATGCCTATCGTCAAAAGCTTTAAACATAGACCTGTCTACTTTAATTTCTTCACCATCGAACACAGCCATAGTCTTTTTATTGGGATGAAGATAGCAGTCCTCATTTTTCTGAACCAATTTCATAAAAAGCCCTACTTGCTCTCTTGGTTCATACTTAGGTTTACCGCTAGAATACCTATCCAAAATATTCATACTAAAATATTCAAATATACGTTCAAAGTTGTTTTCAGTAATTTTAACTTTGTCAGGGGTACCAGAAGCTCTTTGTTGGATCTCTTCAACGACTTCTTTTAAGTCAAAACCCTTCTCATAAACCCAGCACTGCTTTTGAACTTCATCGTCAAACTCCAATTCATTAATCAACTCCACATTTTCCATCAAAACTTCAGATGGAGCAATAGTCCAATCATAGTCTTTGTCCAGATAATCCATTAAAACGTTAGCATGAACCACAAAACATTCATTATAATCACCAATAAATATAATGTTAGGTAATTCATCCCCAGCTTCCTCAAATTTTTTCAAGTAATAGACAACCTGCCCTAAAGCTTTTGACCGTGTTCTGGTATTTTTAAACTTCTCTCGAAACTTAGTTTCAATTAAAATGCGAATTGAAACCTCATCTTTATCCGCTGTGACATATCCATCTGTCCTATGTTTATTTTGAGCTTCTTTAACTTGAAATCCTTCTTTCTTCAATACTTTATTCAACTCTTCCGTATAAATAGACTCTATCCTTTTTTCCGAATCTGCTACTTTTAATCTGTCTTGTATGTTCATTAATCTTCTCTTTTTAAAATGTTCTCTCCAGAATGCTCTAAAGCTGCTAAAATATCTGCATGTTCAATCTTGCCACTTAAACCTTTCTTTTCCTTTATTTCTTTAAAGCTCGTGATAAACTTCACTAAATCGGAATCACTATGTCTGGCAAATCTTTTGCAAATTTTATCAGCAGCATTAATCTCATTTGGAGATGTTCTTGCCGGTGGTATAACTTTTTTCAGGAATATTCTGTAATCATAGCAGTGGAAAAATCTGCTATAATGTTTGACTTGCCCAACATCATGATGCCTACTTAAACTTAATGTCTCCCAAACAGGTTGGGTATAGCCGCTTAAATCTTTATTACTTCCTCTGTAGTCTGGGAAAGCTTCTATTATATTAGTGCCAGTGATAACATAACCGTCTATACATAGGTAGGTCTCTCCGGTTATAGGTCTGCCACATTCTTCCATTGATTCCCTATCAAATATATACAGGAGCTTCATTAGTCTTGTTATTGCCATAGATTGACTAAATGCCTGTTTTGATAATATCCTGGAAATCAGTTCCATAGTCTTTTTTTCGTCGTATTCAAACATCATCTTATATCCCCAACACGTTTAGGTTCCCAAAATTTATCCCTTTCCACACCAAGCCCTCCAGGACCTTTCAAAGATTCCAGTTCCTTTAAACTAACGTAGCCGAATTCCTTTTCAAAGCCATCTACTAAAGCAAAAAATAACCATTCACCTTCGGCAGTTTCTTCGCCTTCCAGTATAAACCAAGTCCAGTTGCTCCATGGTGTGAAAAACTTAATATGCACTATCGCGTCATCGCCTTTATCCTCTTGTGCATATAGCTTAGGGAGTTTTTCTTTGATTTCTTTAGTCAGTAATTTCATCACTTTTCTCCTCTTTTAAATATATCCATTTTTGTCTAGTATATGATTCTAGATTATCTAACAGATTTGTTAATCCAATTCTGTTGATCGCCCCTCCATCTAAATGTAAATATCTGACATACTCTTCTTGAAGATTGACATGGTATAAAAACTCCACATCACCTGGAATTCCATCGGCAGGTTCAAACGCACCTACTTTCCACCTAATAAGGTCACCTACTGGCTCGTCTGGCACATCATATTCATTGTGACCTAAAACAATTAACCAACCAGATGCTTGGCCCGCATTATCCCGGATTAAACCTTTCTTAACGTAATCTAAAAATTCCATTAACTTAGCACCAGTAACACTAGGATAACCGTCGCAATGTCTGTAAAATAATATTCTCTCACCTGAAAATCCTTCTGTGACTACTCCTCACGAATAAATTCGGGGGTTTTGCAGCGGTTATTTTCTGGTAATATCGTGATTCGCGAATTGCGAATTACTTTTTAAACTTATCCATCATCAGATGAGATTAATGACTGTAAAAAAGCCACAGGCTCATCCAATGATTCATCCTCACTTTCATTCTCATTTGAATCATCCTCTAAACCCTCCGGCTGAATATTTAGTAATTTTTTCAGCTTTTCACTATCCTTATATAAATCTGGATTTTCCCTTAGTAAGCTTTTCACCAAATAACTACACACCCTATTGCCTAGAAAAACTCCAATAAGTTTAATCTCACTTTCACCGTCTTCATTTAAAAGCACATCTACGAGGTTAGATAATCCGCTGGAGGATTTGATTTTAATCCTACGGCTCAGTTCCTCATTTGTTTCCTTTTCATTATCCTCTACTACTTCTTCTGTAGTGGTGCTTACTTCCTTACTTTCTTTCTCATCCTTAAGATAAACCATCCAATATTTACTTGGCATTTTGAACCCTCAATCAATTTCAAATTCAGTTTTTAAAACAAAGCCACCGATTCGACATACTGTACACCCCTGACTATCATGCCATGCCTTTCCGTGGATATTACATTCTTTTATCTTCCAATCTCCCATATGCGTAGATAGATAACATTTATCCACACCAATAGGGCAATAGATGCAGGTCATTTCTTGATTTCTACACCTTCCCCTTCTCTTCATATTCCTTTCTCTGCGTATCTTACCGTTACGTCTTCTTTGCTTATCGGTTGAATGGATTTTAGATAAACTTACCTTATCTCCATTCCTTTTCATAGTTCCCCTCATTTCAAAATTAAATAGGCGTCTGGGGTGGGATATGGTCTCCTCCCTAAAAAGTCCACCAGAGTTTCTAAGTAGCCATTTGAAGTAACCCATAGAAAGGGTTTTTGTATAAATCTCTGTTGCACCAGGTCCAGATATAACCATAAAATGAAATTCAGGTTCGGGGAAATCCAGGCCATTAACACATATCAAATCCACTTTTTCTGTTGGAGGCCTATCGAGAAGGGTTCCACCTTTGTGGAAGTTATCCTTATTAAATACTATACGGAATGCTAATTTCCTAACCTCACTATTGCTAATAGGTTTACCAACAATATCCATTAAGCTAGATGCAATTGGGATAAATACACCTGAATCCCAATTGCATTTTGCTATTATATCATCCGTAATTTTATGAATATCGTTGTCAT
>PWMT01000015.1 GCA_003558085.1 Methanobacteriaceae archaeon | reverse complement strand
AGCAATGGCATGTTTTATATTTTCAGTTAAAACATCAGAACGAACTGCCTGTTTTACCGAGGGTTCTTTTCCTCTAGCCAGACTTCTTTCTAATTGGTAGGTCATATCACGGGTTAAACTGGTAAATGCCACCCGGAATAAATCTTCCATAAGATCACCTGATACTCGAAGTCTTTTGTTGGTGTAGTGATCTTTATCATGAGGTTCTCTCTGCTCAGCGATAACTTGAAGTAACATTTCAGTCATTTCCGCCAGATAGGTAGCTTTTTCACCACGTTTTTCAGACTCCACACCCATATGGGGTAAGAGATAGCGATCTATAACATCTTCTGCTCTTCTTATTCTATATTCTTCTGTCATACCCTTGGCTACTCTATTACCAATATATTTAATAGCGCTTTTTATCAAATATTCCCGTCTTTCTTCACTTGAAAGTTCTTCCATTTCTTCGGCTTCAATTTTAAGAGCCTGTTCTGAGACCTGTATATCATCCGCTACAACCATCTGGAAATTGAAATCATCTGAAATATGGGTAATAATTTCTTCATCGGTGGCCAGACCCATAGCCCGTAGCAAAATTACCAATGGTATTTCTCCGGGCACATAAGGGAAAGAAATTCTTAAAAATACACCAGTTTTTCTTGGTTTTCTATATTCTAAAGAAATTCGGGCTCTAAATCCACTTTTTATAGATGTTACTATTGCTTTAGCTCTCCTAACATTCATTTCCCCTATCCTTTCTAAAATAATTTTGTTAGGAGCAATTTCTTCCATGGTTACTATGGCTCTTTCAGAACCATTAACAATGAAGTAACCTCCTGAATCTTGAGGGTCTTCACCTTTTTCAATGAGTTCTTTTTCACTCAAATCAGCCAGATGACATATATCTGATTTTAACATTAAAGGAAGTTCTCCAATGTAGACTTTTTCAAAATCAGGTTCTGATTCTCCTACCTTATTAAGTCTCATATCCAAATACATATGGGCAGAATAAGTTAAATTTCTTAATCTAGCTTCTGTAGGAAAAATTAAACTTTTTGAACCATCAGCTTCCTTAATAAAAGGTTTTTTTATTTCCAATTTTCCAGTTTCTACTGAATATTCTCCTTGTTCCAATTCAATGGACTCAGTTATATCAATTATGTCCTGTATACGATGATTTACAAAATCATTATATGAATTAATGTGGTGATCGACCAAATTGTATTCATCAAAAAATGCATCTACTAATTCCCAGCTGCTCTTTTTCATGGACTTCCTCCAAAAATAAATACCAGTTAGTTTAATGTAAAAATTTTGAGTTATTATTGAATTTTGAAAGTAAAAATACTAAAATAATCAGGATTAATCCTGTACTAACCTGTAAACAATAAATTTACCTGCAGTGGAGCTTCTTCTAGTAATTTCAAGAATGTTTCCCGCCTTTGCTCCAATGGATTTAACCACTGAATCATTAGATTTAATTTTTGGGAGCTGCTCCATCTGAATATCCATCTTTTTAAGTACCTTTTTAGCTTCGGAATTCGATAAAATAACGTGATCTGGTACCATTTCATGTTTCAAGATATCCTTATTATCCTTCTTCACAATATATCCTCCAGTAAAAAAAATCCCAGTAAAAATCAATGAACGGGCCCGACGGGAATTGAACCCGCGGCCACTTGGTTAAAAGCCAAGCGCTCTGCCAGACTGAGCTACGGGCCCTAATATTGAAACGCCCTGGCCGGGAATTGAACCCGAGTCGCAGGCTCGACAGGCCCGCATGATAGCCCCTACACCACCAGGGCAGTCTAAAAATGAGATCATTAATAGGGTTTACTTCTAATTGCATAAATACTTTTTTATTCAAATAGGTATATGATTTTACTTCAGCACTGATACAAAATTTTTAGGTTATAGATACTTCTTAGTCTTTCTACTATTTAAATAGTGCGGTTATAGAAAATTCTTATAAAATCTATAAGATTAAGCTGTAATTAGTATAATTATTTATTTTTACTAACTACGGTAACAATATAAGGATTGATTATATCTTAGACAAACTTATTAGTTATCTATCTAATCCAAGAAAAATCTAAGTCCCGCCTGCCGGACTTGAACCAGCAACCCCCGGATCTACAGTCCGATGCTCTGCCAATTGAGCTAAGGCGGGTTAATTATGGTTTTAATAATATATGCTTTTTAACTTAATGTGCTAAGGATGAAATTTCCTTAGGAATTCCTGATTATATTACTTAATCATATATAAACATAGATGGGACCACCCGGATTTGAACCGGAGTCTCAGGCTCCCAAAGCCCAAAGGATCGACCAAGCTACCCTATGGTCCCTCATAATAGATAATCTAAGTTTTATTAAGCCCAACTTAGAGCCCCGGACGGGAATTGAACCCGCGACCACGAGATTACAAGTCTCGCGCTCCACCAGACTGAGCTACCGAGGCATTTCCATTTTAGAAACTATTAGTTTAAATAGTTTGCGGTGAAATTTCTCTCAGTATAAGGAGGAGAAAGAATTTTTTTTTTTAATCATATAGTTAATATAAAAATATTTAAAGTTATCTGAACTCACATCAGATTATAAATTTTCAGCTTATTTTTTAGAATCATGAAAAAACATTACTATTATTATTATTATTATTTCTTTTGGGAAGACCTCTCTAAGGCTTCTATAGCAGGTAATCTTTCACCAGCTAAAAGATTAATACAGGCACCCCCTGCAATGCTGATATGATCAATTTTTTCATCAAATCCCATTTGAATAGCTGCAGCTCCAAGATGGCCCCCACCAATTATAGAAAAACCAGAAGAAGTTGCAATTGCATTTAAAATATCATCAGTCCCTATACTAAAGTCAGGATATTCAAAAACACCTGCGGGACCATTAGCAAATATTGTGGAGGATTTACGAATGATTTGGGCATATTCTTTTATTGATTCTATACCCAAATCATAAATAGGATGATCATTAATTTTATCTACCGGAACATCAACCCTTTCACCATCTTTATATATAGCCACATCACTAGGAATTACTATTTTATCTTTAAATTTCCGAAGGAGATTTTGAGCAACTTTAAAATAATCTTCATAACCTTTTTTGATAATGAATTTTTTATTAGATTTTCCAATTTCTATCTTTGCTGCTTGAAGAAATATGTTGGCTATTAAACCAGTGGTTAAAACATGATCAGCGCTACCGTTTTCCAGTACATTTTGCATGATATTAATAGAATCATCTGCTTTAACCCCACCTAAAATATATACACAGGGTCTTTTTACATTTTCTACTGCGCTAGACAATACTTTAAATTCTTTTTCCATTACTCTACCTGCAGCAGAGGGCAATTCAAAAGTAAATCCAATTAAAGATGGTTGAGATCTATGAGCAGCTGCAAAAGCATCATTTACAAACAAATCAGCAAGAGGTGCAAGTTTATGAATCAAATGAGTTTCAAATTGGGGAGTCACTTCTCTTTTTAATACTTCTTCAGAATAAAAACGTACATTTTCTAAGAGTAATATTTCACCCTTTTTAAGAGTAGAGATAGCTTTTCGGGCTGCATATCCAAAAATATCCTCAACATAAATTACTTTTTGATTAAGAATTTTAGATAAAACCTGAGCATGTTGTTCTAGAGTAGTGAAATCTTCTTTCCCAGGTCTACTCTGATGAGCTAATATAACTGTTTTTGCTCCTTTAAGGGAAAGTTCTTTTAAGGTCTTTTTATGTACTTTCATCCGATTATCATCTAAAATCATTCCAGTGTTTGGATCCACTGGTGAATTTATATCCACTCTCAAAATGATAGTTTGATTATTAAGCTTAAAATCATCCAGTGTGTTGAATTGATAAGACATGAGTTCCTCCAGCTAAATTATCAGATTTTCATAGACATAGTCGAAGAAAGAATAGCTATGGATAATCAAATCTTACTAATTAGATCTATCAAAGCTTTTTCCGGATTTTGGGCCATTATAATCCCCGAAGCAAGTAATACTCCTTCCGATCCCAGTTCAAGGGCTGCTTTCATATCATCACCAGTAGATATACCGGCTCCACACAGTACTTTAGTCTGGGGATTTATTCTTTTAACTTCTTCCACTGTTCTTTCCACTACTTCAGGCTCGGCCTGGGATACGGGTATTCCAGATCCAATAAGTTCTGGGGGTTCTACTGCAATGAAATCTGGGTTTAAAGAGGCAGCTGCTATGCTAGTTTCAATGTTATTAGTACATAATACATTAAACATTCCTATATCTGCTGTTCTTTTGACCAGATAATCAATATCTGCTAATTTCATCCTTTTTTCAGAATGATTAATTAAAGATCCCTGGGCTCCTGCACTATAAGCACATTCTAAAAGAACACTTCCTGTGTGCCCCCCGGATTCTATTGGATCTATATGCTGAGTTAAAACTGGAATATCAACATTATTAGCTACAGGATAAATATCCATATGTTGAGGAGCAGCCATCATATTAATACCAGTTTCATTAGCCACTTTTTGCAATGCATTAGCCAATTTTAGAGCACTTTTCCCTGTAGATTCCAAATAAGTCTTAAAATTCAATATAACGATAGGGGTATCATTATTTGACTTCATTTGAGTCCTCCCAATTAAAAAATCTATATAGTAATATGCATCTAAACTCTTATAAAAATATTTTGTTGAGGTTAAATATCTCTTAGAATTGAAGAAATCCGTGATTTTAAATTAAAAGGATAATAATATGGATTTAATGGTAAAAATTAATTTATTAAATCTAAAATTAAAAATAATAGTATGATAACTAGTTAAAATAAGTTTAAGATAGCATTCTAAAAAAAAAAAATTATGGTTTAGTGATAAAAGGACTGTATAGTATAATATCCACTGCCCCAATTAGCACTATAACCAAATACACTATTATATCGTGGTGTAACTGCTGATGGATCAAATCTTATCCAACGACTATTAACTAAAACTTGCACCCGGCGATGGCGACTAGATTGTGAAGTACGTCCTTGTTCTATTCTAACTGAATATCCATTTTCATAGAAAACTTGTGCTGCCCAGGCAGATAAACCCCAACAATCTCCTAAACCAGTTCTTTCAACAATTGCTGCGGTAGTACCAGATCCTAACCTATGATTCAAGTTTCGT
>PWMT01000158.1 GCA_003558085.1 Methanobacteriaceae archaeon | reverse complement strand
TCAATTTCATAATATAAATAGTTGAATGGCTTGGATTAAAATATACTCTCCCTATTTAGATAAAGGTCCCTATCAACTCTAGGATGATATAGGCTAAATCTCCCAGAAATAGGGATATGATAAGACCAATCAATATAGCTGGGGCAAATGGCACTCCTCTTTTCACCCGGAAAGTATCCCCAATTTTACCTTCCTGTTTTAATTTTTTTAATAATTTAAGGTCTTTTTCACTCAAACCAGCGGCCAGGGATCGGATTAATACTTTACCTTTGGGTCTAGTTAATCCCAGTAAATCCCCTCTTCGGGCAGAGTTTTTGATCTTATTTAACAGGCTCTCCTTATCCACGTATACTTCACCATCACGCTCATATAGATTATGGGCTGCGATCATACCTTCCTCCAAGTTTTCAATTTTCAGCTCATCCTGGAGGGCATCCTGATTAACGGTGGTAAGTAATTTTTTAATTAACCCTATAAATGTGATGATGATAAATAAAACCACAATTCCAGATAGGGTTACCTCCCAATTCATAGATAGGGAGTAGGCTAAAGTCACTCCTACCAGCACCCCTTTAATTAAAAAAGGTAACTTGGAGATGATCATCACCAAAATCAAAATCAAAACTAAGGATAAAAAAATCCACTGGAAAGCTATAAGGGGTATGATCAACCAGGTTATGGTTACCGCTGTAGTTACAATAACCGCCCGGCTTAAATTTTCCTGATAATTTTTAAGTGGTTCTAATAGATCACTTATAACCTGGGGTTTTTCTTTTAATCCGATGTAGAAGACAAATAATAGTAAAAAGGGTAAGGTGGATAATATACTGTTTACGATGATAGTAAGAGGGAAAGGATAGGGAGCTAAAAGTGGGAAATTAAATGGGCCAAGGGAATAAGATATTAATAAAGGGGGAAAAGGGAGTAAGGCTGCCAGGGCAGTGAATAATTTAACATCACCACCAGCCCAGGCTCCTAAACGCCAGAAAATATAGCCTAAAATGAATATCCCGGCAGTAAAAATTAGAGCATAAATGAACAAGGAATAAAAACCAATAATTATAGCCCATAAAGCATTTAAAAATAAACCTAAACCAATCAAGGGAAAAGTGAGTTTATTGGGTATTATACCCTCTTTTAAATCACTGTAAGCACCATATAAACAGGCTAAAATAGCAATAATCACTGCAATTAAGGGAATATGCATCATTTAATATCACTTTTTTTTTATTATTGAACTAAGATAAATAATAGATAAAGGGAAGGCTAGCGAGATATTGATAAAAAGAGCCTTAAATTTTTTAACTTTTTTTATGATCCAGAGCGGCTTGCATAAAGGATACAAATATAGGATGGGCCCGGTTAGGTCTTGATTTAAATTCCGGATGGAACTGACAACCTAAAAACCAGGGATGGTCTTCCAATTCAATTATCTCCACCAGGAAATCATCAGTAGTGGTACCAGAAATGATAAGACCTTTCTCCTGTAATTGATCCCGGAACTGGTTATTTAATTCGAAGCGATGTCGGTGTCTCTCCTGGACTATATCCTCTTGATAGGCATCATAGGCCATGGTACCCTCTATCAGTTTACAATCATAGGATCCCAAGCGCATGGTACCTCCCATGTTCTTGATTTTTTTCTGTTTTTCCATCATATCAATAACCGGATAGTTAGTATCACTAAATTCCGTGCTGTTAGCTGATGGCCATCCCTGCATACGGGCAAATTGGATAACCATGCATTGCATACCCAGACATATGCCCAAGAGAGGAATCTTATGTTCCAAGCTGTAGCGTATAGCATCTAATTTTCCAGTTATACCCCGTTCACCAAAACCTCCCGGTATTAATATAGAATCTAATTCTTTTAATATATTCTCCTCGATATTCTCCTCGGCGCTGATCCATTCAATTTCCACGTGGGCTCCGATTTGAGCAGCAGCATGTTTTAAAGCTTCCCGGATGGATATGTAGGAGTCTTCCAATTCTATATATTTTCCTATAATACCTACCTTGACATTAGGTTCGGGTTTATGCAGGGATTGTACAATAGCCCTCCACTGGGAAAGGTCATGGCTTTCCTCTCCCACCCCTAATTTAATCCGCTTAATCACATATTTACCTACATTTTCCTGATCCATTACCAGGGGTACCTCATAGATAGAGGATACATCGGGGGCGTTGATCACTGCCAGTGGTTCCACGTCACAAAAATGAGCGATTTTCATTTTAAGGGGTTTGTTGATGGATTTTTCACTACGACAGATGATCATGTCTGGATTTATACCGGTACTGCGCAGTTCCTTGGTAGAGTGCTGGGTGGGTTTGGTTTTAAATTCCCCTGCTGCTTTGAGGTAGGGTACGTAGGTTACATGGACGAACATGACATTATCATGACCTTCTTCATTACGCAGTTGTCTTAACGCCTCCAGGAAGGGTTGGCTTTCAATATCACCTACTGTTCCTCCCACTTCCACCAATACCACATCCACTGGTTTTTGAGCGGCTATTTTACGGATCATTCTCTTGATTTCATCAGTGATGTGGGGTATGATCTGTACACATGATCCTAGATAGGATCCTTTTCTCTCCTTATTGATCACAGTATGGTATACTTTACCAGTGGTTATATTGGATTGTCCTGAGAGGTTAACATCCAGGAAACGTTCATAATGGCCTAGATCCAGATCAGTTTCCATACCATCATCTGTGACAAATACTTCTCCGTGTTGGTAGGGATTGAGTGTTCCTGAATCATAGTTAAGGTAGGGATCTATTTTGATAGCTGTTACTTCCAGTCCATATGAGCGTAAAATCCTACCAATTGATGCAGCTGTGATTCCTTTTCCAATGGAACTTACCACACCACCAGTTACCATAATATATTTAGCCAGATAAATCAACTCCTTACTTTACCATTAAAAAATAATATGATTACTACTATGTTGATTAAATTAAGTTAATGGTTAAATAAAAGTGTCTATTCTAGTCTAAGCTTTAGCCTATTATTAGGGCCAGACCAAGAATTTAATGAAATACTTAGAATTTCCAAGTAAATAAGTTTTTGTATAAAATTCCTTATAGAAACTCCGATCAGTTTATAAATTTTCATTACTAAAGTCCCTGAAAAGTTTTAGGGTTTAAGTTGCTTTTTAAGATAATGGATTAGTTGATAACCATAATCTAGTTTAAGTGAACCTGTTTTTACTGAAAATTCATCGTATTTATTTACTTTATCTTGTTGGTAGGGAGAGTAAATGGAGCAGGGTACTGGATCCATGGTATGGGTTTTAACTGAGATGGGAGTGGCATGATCTGGTAGAAGACCAATTATAAATTCATTATAACTAGGTAGATTATCCAATAGCGCGCCCAGTATCTTAGAATCTATTTCTTCAATGGCCTTAATTTTCTCAGATATATTTCCAGCATGGCCCGCTTCATCCGGTGCCTCCACGTGTATAAATACTAGATCATGATCTTTAAGGGCTTCTACCGCATATTTTCCCTTGGCCTGGTAATCAGTATCCAAGTAACCAGTAGCCCCGGGTACTTGAATATTTTCTAAGCCCAAATAGACCCCGATACCCTTGATTAAATCCACACCAGTGATAGTAGAACCTTTAAGGCCATATTTATGGTAGAATGATTCCAGTTGTGGTTTGCCTCCCTGACCCCACAGCCAGATCATATTAGCAGGTTTTTGATCTGAAGCAATACGTTTTTGATTTACTTCATGATCTTCTAGTACTTGACTAGATTCCAGCATGATCTGATTCAATTCCTGGGCTTGCTCACTATCATCATTTATAAGATAATCAGCTATAGGTCTTCCCACAATATCATGTGGTGGTGTGGTTTTTAAAAAATCAGCAGCATTATTCTCGTATATGAAGAGGTTGCGGTAACTGATTCCTGCATAGAAGGTGCCTTTATTTTGGAAGTGATCATTCAAACTTTTTATTAACTTTGCTGATTCCACACTACTTATATGGTCCGCGTTAAAGTCTTCAAGTATTCCCTCATTTTTAGTGATAAAGTTACATCTAAAAGCAATATTTTCTTTAATATCCACACCCATACTAGCTGCTTCTAGTGGTCCTCGGCCAGTATAATATTTTCGAGGATTGTAACCCATAATAGAGAGGTTGGCTACATCTGATCCGGGACTCATACCTGCAGGGATGGTTTGGATTAGCCCATTAATCCCCTTATAGGCCACCTCATCCATATTAGGTTTATAGGCTACTTGTAGAGGGGTTTTATGATCTAATTCTGCTAAGGGATAATCTGCCATCCCATCTCCTATTAAAACCACATATTTCATTTCGATCTTCCCCCAAAAAAATATTTTCTTATTATCCAACTTAACTAAAATATCTTAAAAGTCAACACTTAATGGTTTAATTCTAAAATAAAATCTTTTAGCTGCTATCCTTAAAATTAAGTGGGGGCTGTTTAATCCTGGTTTTTCCAGATATTCACCAGGTCACTTAGAAGGGCAGAGGCTGTTTCCAGGGACCCTGCACCTAAACCCACCACACTTACTTCATCAGCCAGATCTGTTTTAAAGGTGGCCATGTTAAGGGTTCCCTCCACTGCATAGGGTGAATCTTCTTTAACCAAGCGGGGTGAAACTTTAAGAGAATATGGAGTAACTTCCGCTATCAGTTTAATCAAATATCCTTCTTTTTTTGCTAAATCAATGGCTTCAGCGGTAATATGAGATATTCCCTGTACATCCACATCCTCCAGGGTGAAATCAGTGCCGAAGATGGTGTTAGCCAATATAACAGTTTTACAGGCAGCATCGGTTCCCTCCACATCTTGGGTGGGATCTGTTTCTGCAATGTTCAGCACTTGTGCTTCCTGCAGGGTGTGTTCATAGGAAGAACCCTCCCGGGTCATACGGGAAAGGATGAAATTGGTGGTACCGTTGAGTATGCCGATTATAGATTCGATCTCACATCCCGGTAAGTTGTCCTGGGCAAAATTTATGATGGGCATAGCACCACCTACAGCTGCCTCATACTTGAATTGAACACCTTTATCCTGGGCTAAGTCCATTAATTCCTTAAAGTATAGTGCTAAGGGACCTTTATTGGAAGTTACCACATTTTTTCCTTGTTTAAGGGCTTTTATGATTAAGGATTTAGCAGGTTCACCATCTACTATGTTGGTGGGGGTAAGCTC
>PWMT01000118.1 GCA_003558085.1 Methanobacteriaceae archaeon | reverse complement strand
TTCAATAAAAACATTTTATTTTAGATGATCCAGAAAAAATTTCATAATAGTTGTTATTAACTCATGAAAACTCACTGATCATCATAATCCATTTAAATCGTCCTCTATACTTGTTTAAAAGCATTATATGATCTGCAATATTATACATCGGTTATAAATATTTTATAAAATATTTATTTACTACTAATTTTTATATTTTTTATTCTTTCTAGAGTACTAAGGAGTATAATTTATACTTGATAGACGGGTTTTAAAAAACCAATTGTAGAGATTAAACTATATTGGATAGTTTAAATTGTTAAAAAGACAATATAATTATTAAAACTTGATTTGATTTTATTAAACAGGTTTAATATCTCTACCACTTATTATTATTTTTCATAATTTATTATTGAATTTAAAGAGTCATGGCTAATATGGTAAGAATTAAAATTTTATTTAGGCTCAGATCATCAAACCACGATAACAATCTTCTAACAAATATGAATAAAAATTTATATTAAAACTGTTTAAACTATTATTTGTTAGAAACTACTAAAACAAATAAAAATTTTATCAGAATTAAATGCTAATTATAGCTTTAAAATGTCTGATTTAACTTATCTAAATTAAAAATATACTTACCAAAGTGAAAGGAGAGAGTGAAATTATGGAAAAAGAAATCGAAAAAACAGTTAGCAAGGGCACCACCGTCATTGATTGGTGGCCAGACCGGTTGAATCTTGACATGCTACGCCAGCATTCCTCTAAATCCGATCCTATGGGTGAGGATTTCAATTATGCAGAAGAATTTAAGAGTATTGACTTTGAAGCCTTAAAAAAGGACCTGCATGAACTTATGACTGAGTCACAGGAATGGTGGCCGGCAGACTTTGGCCACTACGGACCATTTTTTATTCGCATGGCCTGGCACAGTGCCGGAACCTACCGTATAGGTGATGGTCGTGGTGGTGGAGGAAGCGGCAGCCAGCGATTTCCACCCTTAAACAGCTGGCCTGATAATGCCAACCTGGATAAGGCTCGTCGACTGCTTTGGCCGATTAAACAGAAGTATGGGCGGAAAATTTCCTGGGCCGACTTGATGATACTGGTAGGTAATGTAGCCCTGGAATCCATGGGTTTTAAGACTTTTGGTTTTGGAGGAGGCCGTGAAGATATCTGGGAACCAGAAAAGGACATATACTGGGGTTCTGAGCAAGAATGGCTTGAAGCTGAACGTTACAGTGGTGAGCGTGACCTGGAAGAACCATTAGCTGCTGTGCAGATGGGTTTAATTTATGTAAACCCAGAAGGCCCTGATGGGAAACCAGACCCTATAGCAGCTGCTCATGATATTCGAGAGAGTTTTACTCGTATGGCTATGAATGATGAGGAGACAGTAGCCCTCATTGCAGGAGGCCATGCCTTCGGTAAATGTCATGGTGCTGGCGACCCTGCACATGTAGGACCAGAACCAGAAGCCGCCCCTATCGAAGAGCAAGGCCTGGGTTGGAAGAGCACCCTTGGCACTGGTAAAGGCAACGACACCATTACCGGTGGCCCGGAAGTTATCTGGACCAACACTCCCACTAAATGGGATAACAACTTCTTCCGCATCTTATTCGAATTCGAATGGGAACTGACTAAGAGTCCAGCAGGTGCCTATCAATGGAAACCCAAAGGTGATGAAGGAGCGGGTACTGTACCTGATCCGCATGATCCCACTAAAAGTCGCACCCCAAGTATGCTGACTACAGATCTCTCTTTGCGATTCGATCCTATCTATGAAAAGATCTCAAGGCACTTCTATGAGAATCCGGATCAACTTGCAGAGGCGTTCTCACGGGCCTGGTTCAAGTTAACCCACCGTGATATGGGTCCGAAAACACGCTATCTCGGTCCGGAGGTGCCGGAGGAGGAACTGATCTGGCAGGACCCTATACCTGCAGTAAACCACCAATTAATTGATGAAGAAGATATCACCAATCTAAAGTTCAGGATATTGACTTCTGGATTATCCATCTCAGAACTGGTTTACACTGCCTGGTCCTCAGCCTCTACATTCCGAGGTTCAGATAAACGTGGAGGTGCCAATGGTGCCCATATCATGTTAGAACCACAGAAGGATTGGGAAGTTAACCAACCCCACCAATTAGCTAAGGTACTGGAGATACTTGGGGGTATTCAGAGTGAATTTAACCAAGCAAAGTCCGGGGATAAGAAGGTTTCCATGGCTGATCTTATTGTCTTAGCCGGTTGTGCCGGGGTGGAGCAGGCTGCAAAAAATGCAGGTCATGAGGTTAAGGTGCCCTTCATTCCAGGACGTATGGATGCTTTACAGGAGCAGACCGATGTGGATTCTTTTGAGGCACTTGAACCATTTGCAGACGGATTTAGAAACTATCTAAAGAAACCCAGCCTAGATAAACCAGAAGAATTGCTGGTGGATAAGGCCCAATTACTTACTTTGACTGTTCCGGAGATGACAGTGCTCCTTGGAGGCTTACGTGTTTTAAATGCCAACTTTGAACAATCCCCGAATGGTGTCTTTACCAAACAACCCGAAATGCTTACCAATGATTTCTTTGTGAATTTACTTGATATGGGAACAGTATGGAAACCATCTGAAGAAGACTATAATCTATACGAGGGACGGGACTCAGTAACAGATAAAATAAAGTGGACCGGAACACGGTTCGATCTCATCTTCGGTTCAAACTCCGAACTACGTGCAATAGCTGAAGTATACGCCTCTGATGATTCTAGTGAAAAATTCGTATATGACTTTATAAAAGCCTGGGATAAGGTCATGAACCTGGACCGTTTCGACTTGGCCTAAACCATAAAAATAAGTTAAAGCTCTAGAACAAGCCCTCTAGAAAGTTGGATAATCTTAATTTATCTATTTAAGTTAAGAACCTGAATGATTAAACAATATCCAACTCCAACTAGTTTAAGGGCATCAGAATAAACTGTATTTGGATGCAGATATCTGCATCTATAAATTTTTTTTTATCCCAAGTAAGTATCAAATTCTCTATGTTTTCAGATTTACTTTTTATTTATCCCAGAGCCTTTTAGCTATTTTTATCCTGACTAAATCTATTTAGTCTTTAAGGACGATCTACTTCTATAAGCTTATAATTAACTTATTTATTCTAATATTTTAAACCATGTACCTCTAATATATAGAAATGGCCACCATAAAACGTTTCATCTCTAAAATAATAAGATTAATCTAATTTCAGATAGACTAAACAAGTCGGTAATTAATTTCCAATAACTTTTTATTCTCTAAAAGTCTATTATTATTTAATGGGGGACTTTCTCCCACAACCCCTTCTATTATTTTACTTAATCATTAATTCCTATTTAGAAGCAATACCTCTATAATCCAAAAAAAATATTGTTAGATACTATTGCTATAATATCATCATTTCACTATTTTAGGCCTATTAAAATCTATAATAATGAACTTTTATTGTAATTTACTAAAAAAAATTATAAAAAAATATTAATTTGGAATTTAAACATAATATTATCAAAAAAATTATAGTGCTTGGAAATAATGATCTAAGAAAGGTTTAAAATAAGGGGCCTAAAGAATATCCATCTAAATTGGTTTAAATTATGGAAATAACTATAATAGTAGTTTTTATCAGGGATAAATAAGATTATTTCAGGAGTACCTATGAAAAAGATAGAAGGTTTAAAAGGGCGAATTAAACATCTTTTATTCTATAAAAAAGCAGATCCCAACTGGGAAAGTGGAAAGTATCTGATCCTGATTTTACTTTTACTCTTACCCCTATCTTTATTACTGGAAAGCCAGGCCCAGAAAATATTCATTTTTATGGGAGTAATCACTAGTCAAATAAATTTACTAAAACTACCCCTAAAAAAGATGTTACCCCTTAATCTGGTCTTCCTAATATTAGTAGGGGTTTCTGTTTTATCTGCAGCCTGGGGTATTTTTTATCCCCTACTGGGATTAATATTTTTAATACTGTGGATCTGGATATACTCTTTACTGAATATGGTGGGTCGAATTTCTGCTGCTATTTCCTATTTAGGCCTATTTTTATATTTTTATTCCTCTATAATTTTCCTAAACACCCTATTACCACCCTTGATCTGGGGATTATATGCCATACTAGGGGCGCTTATAGGGTCCCTGGCCATTATCTTGGTTCGGTTAATACAAAAAGATCCTTCAAAAAGAAAAATACTGGCCTCCTCCTTTGATCCGGAAGCGGATTTTAAAACCATACTGCTTGCGGAGAAACTAGTTGAAAGTAATCAAAAATCAAAAACCAATAGCCTGGTACGTTTAGGGCGTAAACTAGTCATCCTAAGATATCAAATACCGCACCTACAAGATGAACTACCTGAAACCGTCCTAAAACTTTTCCAGGACTATAAGCAGGAATTGGATCTAACTTGTCAAAAGATCGCAGAGCAGATACTTCACCATAAGCAGTATAACCTGAATCTGGAGCACCTGAACACTATTTATAATAAGATAATGGAACTAGCACCTCAAGGAGATATAGTTTATCTGCAAAAATTAGTCTCCAGTTTCCAGGACCTACTCTATAAAACCCAGGAGGTTTTAAGGGATGAACTATTACTGGAACCTCAACCACTAAACCTCTCCCATAAGATATCCTTGAAGGATAATTTAAAAGCCAACTTCCATTTAAATAATCTATATGTGCGTCACGGGATTCGCTTTTCCCTGGCCGTAGGAACTGCCTTTTTATTATATCTATTTACCGGATCCAATGATGTGCAGTGGGTTGCTATATCCATTTTTTTAGTTTTAAAGCCAGACATCATCAGCACCCAGGAGAGGATGATCTTAAGAATTATAGCTACCATAGTAGGGGTTAGCCTGGCAGTGATTATCTCTTTAATTTTGATATATTTGGGATTAACATTTCTACTACCCCTAATGGGCCTTATCAGCCTGGTGGCGATGATAATAAGCCTACCCGTCAATTATCTCTACGTGGTGTTTTTTACCAGTCTTTTAATTATCTTCCTAGAACCCGCACCACTCATACCCCTTAAGGGTGCAGCCCGGATAGTGGATGTGTTTATTGGTTCTCTGATTGCCTGGGCTGCCGCCTACCTTATTTTACCCAGCCGGTTAATGGTAAACCTGCCGGGACTTCTCCAATCAAGGATAAGCTCCTGTCGAGAATTTATAGTTACCCTTATAG
>PWMT01000088.1 GCA_003558085.1 Methanobacteriaceae archaeon | reverse complement strand
GGGCATCGTGACCGCGTCGGCGGCCGTGCCTCGGCCTTGCGATAGGTGCTCCGCCATGAGAACGGGTGAGTAGTACACGTTGCGCCGCTGGCCCTGAGCCTCGGCCCACTGCGCGGCGGCATCTATCCCGGCGGCGTCGACGTCGAAGTAGGCGACCGCTTGGCCGGGCAGCGTGAACAGGACCAGCCGGCCGGATTCGCAATGCGCGTAGAGCTCGGACAGCCACCGCTCAGCCGTTTCCATCGCGCCCCTCCCGGGAATCGATCCACCGCTGGAGCTCGTCGGCGCGATAGCGCACGACGGGTCGTTTGCGGTGCGGCGCGAGGTCAATCCACGGCGGTCCCTCGCCGTTGCGTCGCCACAGGCGCAGGGTGCCGGGGTGGATAGATAGCACGCGCGCAGCTTGTTTCTCTGACAGTAGCTCGATCTTCATTGTGTTTCTCCTGGTGCGGCCTCTAATCGAGGGAGTGCTATATAGCGCAATATAGCGCAACAGGCAAGCCGCAGGGTTGTTCGTTGTGCGGGAATCACTGTTTCACGGGTGGAACAGTGGGGGTGCGTCGACGCACTGCGTCGCAGAAGGGGTAGACAGGGTGGTTTACATTTGTACGCTCGTGGGTCAACGTCGGTGGTTCACGATGAACCACAGTATTTACGGGGGTTTCCGCGCCGTGGGTCATGCCGGTGGGTCACGGTTGAACCACGGATTCCGGCAAATAGGGGTGTTTCATTTCGATGAACGTCAAGATGAACCACGAGATATGCAATCATATCAAGGGTTTACAGAACCGTGGTTCACGGTGGTTCACCGTGGGTCAGGGTGGTTCACGTTTTCCGTGACCCACGGTATGTGTTTGATTTTACTACATAATACACGATATACCGCACATGGGTTAGGGGGACGGGCCCCTCGGACCCCCTTAAGGGGGGCCCGGGGGCCCGGACCCCGTTGACCCACTGTGCGTGGCGGTGCACCGAGGCAATGCAGGGTTGACCCGACGGGGCGAAGGAGGTAGGACAAAACGAAGCGAGGCCGCCGATGATAGGCGTCGACGGCCTCAGCGTGGCAAGGAACAGGCTCGCCACGGCTGGGTAACAGATACACCCTCCGGGCCGGGCTGACAAGGAGGGAATATGAAGGCAGACGACACCCCGATACCCGAGGACGCCATGAGATTCCGATACCTGTTGCCCGTCGCTCTGCTACTGGTCGCCGCCTGTGGTGACTCTCCGCTCGATCGCCCCGGGGATATGCCGGTGGGAGAGCGTTGCTATCCCGAGAACGAGATCGTATGCTTGGAGAGCTGCAGCCGGCCCGACGATGGCTGGCGGGACTGCGTCGTGGTGTGCGGGGGCGTTGAGGCGGAGGAGCGGAGACTTGACTTGTGAGCGGCAGTGCAGCGCTGACCCGGACGCTCCACCTTCTTCTTCCCGGATGACTATGGGCCGACCACGCAAGACACTCACGAATGAACAAGCCGCGCAGGTTGAGGCGCTGGCGGCCTTCCTGACCGTCGAGCAGATGGCGGACTACTTCGGGATGGCGCAGTCGACGTTCCACGCTCTGATGAAACGTGACAGAAAAGTATCTGAAGCCTATGCGCGCGGGCGCGCGCGAGCTATCGGTAACGTCGCGAGAGGCCTGATAAAGCAGGCGCACGAAGGCAACGTTCAGGCCGCAAAGTTTTACCTCGAAACGCAGGCTGGATGGAAAGTCACGGAACGCCGCGAAGTCGACGCCACGGTGAAGGGCGAGCAGACTGTGGTTGTCCTACCGTCGAACGGTCGCGAGGCCGATGGCTGAGCGCACCGAGATACGACCGCAGCCGGGGCCGCAGTCCGCGTTTCTGTCGTGCTCGGCGGACATCGCGATCTACGGCGGCGCGGCGGGCGGTGGCAAGACCTACGCGCTGCTCCTCGACCCCCTGCGAGGCATCCACCTGCCGGGCTTTGCCTGCGTGTTCTTCCGGCGCGAGCTGACGCAGATTACGGCGGCCGGTGGTGTGTGGGACGAAGCTCAGGAGTTGTACGGCGCGCTCGAGGCAAAACTCCGGTCAAGCCCACATGCGGAAGCACGCTGGCCGACAGGTTCAGTGATCCAGTTTCGACACCTGCAGCACGAAACTGACAAGACGGCGTGGCAAGGCGCGCAGATTCCGTGCATTCTGTTTGACGAGTTGACGCACTTCAACGCCTCGCAGTTCTGGTACCTCACATCGAGGAACCGCTCGACCTGCGGGGTCAAGCCGTGGATTCGCGCAACTTGCAACCCGGACTCCGATTCTTGGGTGCGGCAACTGATCGACTGGTGGATCGGAGAGGACGGCTATCCCGTGCCGTCGCGCAGCGGCGTGATCCGCTGGTTCATCCGGCGGGACAATGAGTTGGTCTGGTTTGATTCGCGCGCCGAGGCAAAGGAGCATTGCTGCGAGAGCGAAGACCCGCGGTCGTTGACGTTCATTGCGGCGTCGCTCGAAGACAACGCGATTCTCCGCGAGAAAGACCCCGGCTATCGCGCCACGCTGGAGGCATTGCCGCGCGTCGAGCGGGAGCAACTGCTCGGGGGCAATTGGAACGCGTCTTACGTCGAGGGCCTCTATCAGTCCGCGCGGTGGACGCATTGCCGGCTCAAGGATATCGAGCGCGGCCTTGCCTGGGTGCGGTCGTGGGATCTGGCCTCGACCGCGCCGAGCCCGCAGAATCCCGACCCGGACTGGACGGCGGGAGTGCTCGTCGCGCGGAACGTCGACCGCGATGGCGTGGATCGGGTCTACCTGCGCGATGGCCGGTTTGTGCGCCGCTCGGCTGCTGGCGTTGAGGAGCTGATGTCCGGCGTGGCAACGCAGGACGGTCGGCGGATCCCGGTGGTGGTCGAGGAGGAGCCCGGCTCGGCGGGAAAGAACAACACCTCGCACTACCAGCGCAACGTGCTGCCGCGCCACGAGGTCCGGCCGCACCGCCCGACTGGAGACAAAGCAAGTCGGCAGAAGCCGCTCATTGCCGCGGCGGAACGCGGGGAGATTGTATTCGTTGACGAGGACCCGGATGCCGATTGGATTGTCCAGGCGCAGCGATGGGCGCGGTCGTACAACCCCGACAACGGCAGCAAGAAAGACTTCTGGGATGCCGCCGCGCAGGGCTTCTTTGAAGCGCCGGTGACTAAATCGGTTGACACGAGACGAAAGAGTTGTCATCGTTCCACTGGTGGAAAGGTTCGTCCAGCCAGGCTGATATGACGAGGAACGCAACGCAATACGGGGCTCGCGGCTTGCGGCGTGATGTGGTGGTGGCAGGCCATCGCATCGCGGACGGGTCTATTGCGGGCACCGGCATCGGCCTGCCTTCGCGCGAGGACATGCGCGAGC
The DNA here is from genome assembly GCA_003558085.1 of Methanobacteriaceae archaeon. Lineage (GTDB taxonomy): Archaea > Methanobacteriota > Methanobacteria > Methanobacteriales > Methanobacteriaceae > Methanobacterium_F. Next base: position 15,715 of record PWMT01000088.1, on the reverse strand, counting down.
TGCAGCCGCTCGGGTTGCGCGGAATCACGGGGCGGCGCGGCATTCTCGATGAGATGCAGGGACACCCCCGCATTGGTGCGGCCGTCCGCAACATGCGCGTGGAGATGCAACGCCAGAAGACGACGTGGGAGCCGCTCGACGAGGGATCGGCGGAGCAGGCGGAGTTCATCGCCGTGATTGAGCAGATGATCCAGTCCGACCGCATTGTGACAGACCAGTACGACGTGGGTTCAAACTGGGGCAACGTGCTCGGCTGGCTCGTCGACGATTGGGTGTATGGTTTCGCGCTGGCGAATCCATCGTGGTCTGGCGACCTGTTGGAGGTGTTTCCCGTTATGCCGTCGACGGTGCGCCGTTGGGATATTGACCGCACCACAGGCGAGTGGGTGTCGGTGCATCAACGCACCGACCAGAAGGCTGTGACGATACCCCGCGGAGCACTGATCTATGTGCGAACGCAAGGCGCGCCGGGTGAGCTCGAGGGTCATTCGATGCTCCGGCCGGTCGTCGCAGCATACGAAAATTGGAAAATCACGGCGGCCGCCGTCACCATGATTATGGGGGCTTCGAGCGGTGTGCTGGACATCAAGGCACCGAAATCTGGCGCGGACACCGAGGACTGGCAGGCGCTCGAGGATCAAGCCGTCGCGTTCGAGCAGGGCCTGCGCCGCTGGTTTATGCACGAGGACGGCTACGAGATTGACTTGAGCTTCCCGGCTTCTGGAGCGACCAGCGGCCTCGTTGAGGTGATGCAGTATTGGGACGCGCAGATTGACCAGGCGCTTGGCCGGTCCATGCAGTCCCTTGGGTTCACCGCAACCGGCTCCCGCGCGCTTGGCGAGGAATTGAGCGAAGAATCGCAGGAGCAAGCGCGGGCAAACTTGCAGGTGCTACTCCGACGGTTTGGCGTATCGCTCGGCGCAACGATTGCGGAACGTGTCGGCTACGACGGTCCGTTGCCTACCCTGTCGCCGCTAGTGGAGCGCAAGCGCGAAGTGTCGGCGAGGGTGGATGTGCTCGGCGCTGCGTTGCAGGCGGGGCTGATTCGCTGGACGCCGGAGCGGGAGCGCGAGCTCGCCGACGAGCTGGACCTGCCGGATATCGCCGACGAGGAGAACGTGTTGCCGGTATCGCCGGGGCAGCTATCGAGCGAGCCGGAGTCGCTTGACGCGGAGGAAACAAGCGCAGGGTGTTGCAGCCACGAACGCCTTGCGGCGCGGACGCAGGTCGAGGATGCGGACGGCGAAACTTTCGAGTTCGACCGCGAGCTCCACGAGCTGGAGCGGTTCGTTTCCTGGGTGCGGAACGAAACTGTGCGCCTTGCGCAGGACGACCGGCTCGCGCGCCGGATTGCGGAGCTCGCGAATCAGCACCGCGACGCACTGTGGAGCGTACTGCCCGATGAGGTCGGGCCGGTGCCTAACGCGGTCGACCGGGTGAGCGCCGAGTTCCGTCCGCGCTATGAGGCCGCGATCCACTCGTACTCGATTCGCGTTGCCAGCGACGTCGCGGCTCAAGCGCGGGATGAGCGACGACGACAAGTCGGCGAGGACGGCGCGCGCACTTTCGAGATTATCGACATTGACGCCATTGACTCGAAAATGGGCGGCAAGTTGGAGGCTGCGAAAGACGAGGCCGCGACCGTGATTGCCTCGCGCGTGCAGGGGCGGCTGGTCGATCACTGGATGCAGGGCGGTACCGCTGCGGATTACGAGCACGGTCAGACGCAGCTCCACCGCGAGGCTACGACCGTCGGAAATCTGATCGAGTCGCAAGGCCGTCTGATGAACGCCTACTCCGAGGGCTTGGAGGAAGGCGCGGTCCCGGTCGAGGCAATCCGCACCTCGGTGCGCGATGACCGTCGGTGCGGTGTGTGCGCCTCGCGCGATCTGCGTTCGTTCGATCTGACGACTGCCAGCGGCATCGAAGAGATGCTCGCCGAAGAGTTGCCGGACCCAGACTGCGAGGGCGCGCCGCGTTGTCGGTGCGGCTACGTATTGCGCTATCGTCGGGTTAGCGGCGAAGAGTACCAGCGCATTCGAGAGAATATCGGACCTGTGCTCGCGGGGGCCGCATGAAAGTGTTGCTCTACGGCATAGCGCGGCAAGAGCTGACACTGCCCTCGGGACGGGTTTTGGACCTACGCGAGAACGGAGAGTGGCGTCGCATGATCGACTCGCTCCGCGCGCATGTCCCGTTGACGCGGCCGCCGCTCTACCGCGAGCATGACGAGGACGGCCCGGCGCTCGGCTACGTCGAGCAGGCGTTGCCCGTGTCGCGCGAGCAGCTCGTGCGCGCCGGAGTTCCGGTCGATACACTGCCGCATGAAGAGTATGTAATGTTCCGCGCGCGGCTAAACCGCCGCGGGCAAGTGCAACTCAATATCGGCGACATCGCGCGGACCTCCATCGGGCTTGCGTTCGACGTGGTGGACGACCAGGGCCGCGAGTGGCCGTATTTTCTAGATGAACTTTCAGCCGTCGACAAACCGCATGTGCGGACGCAACCGACGGCCGATGAACTTTCCCTTGTCTCGTTGCGTGCCGGACGCGGCGGGGCGGTACGATTGTCCGGCAGGCTGCTGACCAGGAGGAAATCAATGGATGCAGCGAAAGTGAAGGATCACCTGCTGGGATTGGCAGGCGCGCTCGGGATCGACCTCAATGAGGAAGAGCACGAAGAGACAGCCTCCGACTCGCACGACGACGCCGAGCAAGTGCTCGACGAACTCGCGCGGGATGAAGAGCACATGGCCGATCACGACGAAGAGGAAGACATGGCCTATGACGACAAGGAAGACATGAGCGCGGTCTCCTCGCTGACGGAGCGGGTCAAGTCCTTGGAGGGGCAACTCGAGAAGGAGCGCATGAAGGCGCGGGCCGCCGAGCTCAACGCGCGGATCGACCGCAGCGGCGCGAAGTTGTCGGCGAAGGACCGCAAAGCGCTGCTTCGTATCGGGCTCGCGGACAAAGAGGGCTTCGAGACTTCTCTTCGCCTCGCCGCCGGTGGCGCGAAGAGCACGCGCATCGCTGCAAGCGGAGCGCCCGAGGAACCCCCGGAAACCATGCAGGATGCGGTTAACCGCCGACTGCGCAACCGAAAGGAGGGCTGATCTATGTTGACGCTACCCCGAGACAGGCGGGCCACCGTGCCCGAGACAGACATCACGACCTCGGCGTTCGAGGGCCGCGCGCGCAAGCTCGACGGCACTGATTATGCCGAGACCGACCAGGACACCACCGACGCGTTCAACCCGTTTGAGCGGGGCGGCATTTGCATCGCGGCGAATGAGGGGCAACCGCTCGAGATCGTCGGGCCGGGCAACACCGCGGGCAACCCCGGTGGCGCGGGCTACGTTGTGCGCGCCATCGCTGCAGGCGCGGTGGGTGTCGGTGATTTCGTTCGGCCCGCGTATAACGCGGACTCGGACCTGATCGACCGGCTGGTGTCAACCGAAGACAGCGCACTGCCGACCGGCGCTGGAACGTACTGGACGCTTGGCGTCGCTACCACGGCTGCATCGACGGCGGGTGACGAGTTTGACCTCGTGATCTGGCCGGTGGCGCACGTCGTAGAGGAGGAATAACCCATGACTGTATCTAACACACAGGCGAGTCGGTCAGTGATCCGTGCGGATCTGACGGCCGAGATCGTGAACCTGCAGAATACCAGGTTTGGCAACATCGGCATGGCACCCCCGTGGGACAGCCCGAAACTCAACGGACACTACCGGGCGCTCGCGGGCGATGGCCTCATTGACCCGGACAACGCCGACTACAACAAGGTCGCTCCGGGCTCCGGCCCCTCGCCGACTTCGATGCGCTACGGCCGGCAGGCGTACGATATCTTCATCCGGCGTCACAGCCTGCTAGAGATCGACCCCGTGCTGGAGCATGACCTGAACGCGGACGGTTTGTCGATTCCCGACGATTATTTGAACCGTCATGTCCCGATCGCGATGGCGGTCCATGCGAACGCGCTGGCAAGTCGGTTCAGCTCGACGAGTGCAGACCGCGCCTTCGACGCCGATCACACTTTGGACTCGGTTGATTTTACCGACACTTCGGAGTCGCTGTTGAAGGTGTGCGAAGACGTCTTCGAGAAATTCCTAGAGGACGGCGCGTTCTCGATTGCCGGAGCCGAGCTCTGCATCGGCATGAACTGGCGCGTCGCGAAGGCCTTGAAGGACAACGTCGACGTCCGAGAAACCACGCAGGGCGTCGCGTTCAACTCCGACACCGATGAGCCGATTACCCCGGGCGTGACTACGCTCCCGGTGCTTGAGCGCTTTTTGCAGCAGCAAATCGGATCCCCCTACCCGGTGAAGTTGGTCATCGACTACCAGTACAAGAAGGATGGAAGCGCCATTTTCAGCGACGACATCTACTTCATGATCCAGACGCCGGGAGGCAAGGGCTCGTTCGTCTCGACTCCTGTGCTTGACTACGCTCCGCTTGCGGGGCTGAAGCAGGGCACCGAAGAGTTTGATGCGTTTCGCGCCGCGGGCACTCCGCTGGCGATGGTGCGCGAGTACCGGACCCCGGCGCTGGATGCGCGGGCGATGTTTATTGAGCAGGTGTTCGGATTGGATTTCTATGGCACCACCGACGATGACGTGCGCCGCGCCTTGGGCGTACGCGTGCCGAACGTCCTGACGAGCTAAGGGGGACACCGTGTCGACTCGCATCGCGCGCCCTTGGGGCATTACACCGACGAAGGTCGCTTCTCGGATCAACTCGTTTCAGCTTTCTGCGACGTCAAACCCGTCGGAAAGTGACATCGAGGCGATTATCAAGGAGAAGGCGTCGTGGGTGGCTGCCCGGTTGCGCAGGGTGGGAGTCGACCCCGATCTCGATCCCGAAGGCGAAACGATTGGCATTGCCGAGTCAGTCGTCTACGGGCTCGTGATCGGGGAGGTGGATACGCTGCGCGGGCGACGAAACACCGAGATGATGATGACGCTGGAGTCGGCTAAGGAGATGATCGACGCCATTGACGTCGGCCCGCAAGGGCTCGGCGATGACGCCGCAGCCTCAAAGAACCACCGCGTCAAGACCTCCCGTAGCGCGGAGAAACGCGTCAAGCGGTACAACCGCGATAACGCACCGCTCGCCGTCAGGCTCGCAACGCGGGGGAAAACATGACCATCCGCTTCACATTCTCCGATCCCGACGGCGTCGTTGAGGCGATGGAAGCGCACGTTGACCAGCTCGAAAACGTTGAAGCGTTGCTGCAGTCGCTGCGCGATCCGTTCTGGCGCTCGCGCGTCGCGGTGTGGGATACGCAGGGCGAGGCCAGCGGTACGCCGTGGCCGCTCTACTCCGATACCGAGGAGGCGCAGCGGTATATCTACGCCAAGGGCGCGATTCTCGGAATGGATGAGCCGGTCGGCGACGACGACGTGTTGATGTGGGGCGGACCTTCGCGACTGCGCGAGGGTGCAACGGGCGTCTCCTCGGAGTCGAGCTACACCGTATCAGGCAACGTCGCCGAGGCCGCCATCGAAGTGCCGCATGCGCGGGACCACGACCAGGGCGAAGGCGAAGCGCCGGAGTGGGCATGGCTCCGCGGAACAACGCCGTATCAGATTCCGCAGCGGCGGCTGAGTGCGCTCGGTGGTGATGGGCCTGACGCGTTCCAAAATCTATTCGCGCAGGCGGTGAGTCAGTACCTTGGTGATACTGGCGCGCGGCTCGGACTAAAAACCGACGACCTGCGGCGGCAGCTTGTCGACACTTACGGCTGGGAGGATACGGTGCAATGAGCAGCGCAATCCCCGTGCCATACGCGCTTGCGACGCCGCTGCTAACCCGCGCGGTCAATCAGCTACTCGACGAAGAGCTCGAGGCGGAGCTCGACGCAACCGCCGCGTACCTGCAGGCGCAAGAGCCGGACGTGAGCCTAGACCTTCCGATGCCGTCGGTGATTCGGCGAAGTTATTTTGAGCGGCTGCGCGATGTGCTGCCGGAGATCGCTTTGTTCGCCGTTGAGCGAGCGGCTGCCCGACAAGACATGACGCAGCATGACTCGCTGCAGACGACCCTGCGGATTATGGTGGTCGTCGGCGAGGGCAACCTGGGGACCGATGTGGTCAACGGCTACACCGACGCGATGCACGCCTATCTCGGCGCGCTGAGCGGTCTGTTGCAGCGTCGCCTTGCCAAGCGGTTTTGCCGCACGGCAGGAGTATTCAACGTGGCCGAGCGGAACGTGCGGTGGGAGCCGGCGGTCGATACACGCGACGACGTGTTGTGGTTTCAGCGCGGTCGGCTCGATGTGACGGTGTTTCAGACCGTGAGCTACGCGCAGCCCGTTGTGCCGCAGGAACTACTGCCGGTTTTTGAGCCGAACGTCTTTGAGGAGGGTGTGTTCGTATGATTGAGCTAATCAAGCGACTGGTCAAAGGTGAGCCTCTGACGGCTGCCGAGCACGACGGCAATATGACCGCCATCGAGGATGAGCTCAACCGCGAGACCTCATTTTTCTTCGCGGGCATCGTCGACAATGAAAACGGCGTGGCCATCACTGACACAGGCGAGTTCGTGCGGCTTCCCAGTCCGTGGGTTTCGCCGCAAAACCGCGCGCGGGGATTCGAGCTGCAGGGAGAGGACATCGTATGCACCGACCCGGTGCCGCGCCTATATCGGATTACCGCGCCGTGTTACGTTGACGACGGATCAAACGTCACTGCGCTCGTGTCGCTCGCAAAAAATGGCGACCGCTGCCAGCTGTGCGCAGCGCGTGTGACGATTCCGTCGGCGGAACGCCCCGCGGGAGAAACGACGCAAACCGTGTTCGAGCTCGTTGCCGGCGACGTTGTGACGCTGGTTGGCACACGCATCAAATCCACTGGCGCCCTTGTGCTGGAGGACGCCTCTATTCTGATTACCGAGGTATGACATGACAACCGAATGTAGAGCACCGGAACGAATCGGGGTTATCCGCCTTGCGCCACAAACCGAGATCGGCACCGCCGCAACGCTGGTCGCCGCGGACGGGCTGATTGTCCGCGCTGACCCGGAGTGGGAGGCGATTGGCGAGGGCATGATCGACACCGAGGAGGGCGAGAATCCGCTGCCCGGCTCGCAGGAGCCGATTCTTGGCTCCTACGGTGAGGCGCTGACGTTCCAGGTTTCCGTCCCCGTCGCGGCGGAGAACGAACTGACGACCGATCATGCGCTGGTGCGGCTGTGCCGCGCGTGTGGGTGCGACATATCGCTGGCAGCCGGCGAGCTCGAGATCGAGGAGAGCGACGGCGCTTGCGTCGGATTTGGCGCAGGCGATATCGTGCCGTTGACCGTGGAGACCGTGCAGCGCGGCGGGTTGCTTCAGCGGTGGATCGATTGCGTCGGCGCGCTGACGCAGGTCGCCGGGGAGTCGGCGGGTGGCGGCGTTATGCTCACGTTCCGGCTTATCGGTCGCGTCGATACGAAGGAGGCCGCGGGCGCATTGCCTTCCGTCGATTATCCCGGGCAGGAGCCGATGCTGTCCGCGCGAAATGGACGATTTGAGGAGGATGGGTCGGATCTGCTCGGCGGGCTCTACTCGTGGACGCTTACTACCGGTCTCGAAGTGCAGGAGGTCGAAGACCAGACCGCCGCCGCAGGGCAGGGGCTGCCTTTTGTGTTCGGAACAACCGCCGCCGAGCTCGAGGTCAACCGCGCGATGCTGGGTGGTGTTGCCACCGACCTGTGGAACAAGTTTCTAGCGATGGAGGCCATCGACGATCTTGAAATCGGGGTCGAGGGGCAGTCCGAGCACGACGTCGAGATTTTCACGTTGGCGATGCCGAAGGTATACGTCGGGCCCTCAGATGCGGGCAATGAAGCGGGGCACCGTACCGACGGCCGCACGTTCCGGTTGAAGTCGGACGGCGCTGAAAAGCGGTGGAAGATCACCATTCGAGAAGACGTGGAGGCGAGCTGATGAAGTTGCTGATCTGTCATGAGTTTGAGATGCGCGGCGCGGACGGCTCCGCGAAGGTGTGGCTCCAGCCGTTGAGCGCGCGAGAGGAGGCGGTTTTCAACCGCAAGCTGCGGACGGCTTTGAAGGCCGATGAAGCGGAAGGTGAGGACAGCAACTACACCGCCGACGACTTTTTGCTTCGCGCCGTCGCTGCACGCATTGACCGAGTGGAGGTCGAGGGCGACGGTATCCCCGCGCCAGAGGGTGAGGACTATGAGGCGTGGATTGACATGATGGGCGGAGCGGTCGTCGGTGCGCTGTCCATGACGATTCGGTCTAAGATTGAGGAGCGGCATGACTTGGGAAAGTCCAGCTATGGGCGTGGATAACTACTGCGGAGGGACTGCGCTGCCATGAATGCTCCGACCAGACCAGAGCAGACAGAGGATGCACAAAGCCCATCGCGGACCCCGCGCTTCGAGCGAAATCGGAGGAAAACCGACGCACCTGCATGGTCGATACGGACGTCGAAAGTTGGTACTGGGATGGCTTGGAGACCGCGTCGCTGCTGGAGGCTGGGCTGCTCACGTTGGATGACATCGACTGGGCGGAATACACGCTCTCGCAAGAAATCGCTAATGCTCGCAGGCAGGCGCTAACGGCGCGCGCCGAGCAAGAGGCCAAGAGGAAACGAAAGTGAGCCGAATCGTCACAACAATCGAGGCCGAAACCGGACAAGCGGTCGAGGGCATCGGATCCGTGAAAGACGAGATCAACTCCACCACGCAAGCGGCGCAGGCGGGTCGACCGGCGTTCCAGAACCTGAATCGCACTTTTGCTGACGTCGGCAAGTCCGCGCCGGGCGCAAGCCGCGCGTTGTCGGCGGTCGAGCAGGAATCGACCGGCGTTGCGCGCGCGATGGGGCTCGGAGCAACCCAGACGCGGCTGGTCACGATCGCGGTGCGGACGCTGACCGGCGCGCTCGGCCCGGTGACGATTGCATTCGCCGCGCTCGCAGCGGGGCTGACGTTAATCCAGGCGCGCAAGCGCCGAGCAGAGGAGGAAGCGCAGCGCCTTGCCGATGCGCATGAGCGAGCGCGGGAAGCAGCACGGCGACATGAGGAAGGGCTGCAGGCGTTCGTCGACAGGACCGACGAAGCCATCGCCGGCACGCGCGACCTTGCGCAGTCTATCCGGGAGACGATTGATCCGGTTGGTGAGAGTGAGCGGCGGGTGCGGGAGTTTGCCGAAGAATGGGAGGAGCTTCGCGGTACGGACGCGCCGACGACCTTGGAGGAAATGGCGGTTGCAGCCGAGGAGCTCGGAACCGATATCGAAGTGACCCGCGATGCGATCCAAGAGCTTATTGTATTCCAGAACGCAGCGGTTGACGCCGGAGAGTCGCAGGCGCAAATGGCGATACGCTTTCGCGAAAGCATTATGTCGCTCAATTTAGATCTCGAGCGCAACATTGCACTGCAAGAGCACATGGCTGACGTTGCTAGCGATGTTGACGACGCCCGCGACCGAGAGCGCCGGTCGTTGCGCGAGCAGGAGCGAGCCGAGGAGGAGGCCCGTCGAGCCGCCGCCGAGCGCGCGCGGGAACGCCAGCGGTTCGCCGAAGACAATGAGCGCGCCGCCGAGCGGGCCCGGCAGATTGCGTTCGGTGCGTTGGAAGATGAAGAGCAACTGCGCATCCGAGAGCATCGGTTGCGCGAGCAAGGCGTTGACGAGATCGTCGATCTACGCCGGTTCGCGATGGAGCAGTCGATTGCGCTGGCGCAAGCCGAGACTGAAGCCGAGCGCGAGCAGATCGAGCAGCGGATCACCGACTACCAGGCGGTCATTGTTGCGCGTGAGCGGGCGGAGCAGGAGGCCGCCGCAAGGCAAGTCGGCGCGCTGCGCATGGTGGAGGACGTGCAGCGGGAGCTGCTGTCAGAAGAGCAACGCCGTCAAGAGGTGCTGCGGGAGTTGGAGCTGTCTGGGTTTCGGCAGTCGGTCGACGTCGAGCGTGAGCTTGCGCGCATCCGTACCGAGATCGCCAGCACGCAGGATGAAGAGGAGATTGAGCGGCTGGCTGCGCGGCTTGAGCGGTGGCGCGAGTTCCACCAGATCCGATCCGAGATCGCCATTGACGCCGAGCGCATGCGGATCGAGGAGCAACAGCGGCTTGAGCAGCGACGGGAGCAAGTCGCAAGGGCGGCGGCGCAGTCAACGCTCAACATCGTGACGGCGGCGCAGGAGGGCGGCCTGCGCGCGGCGCTGTCGGCCATCGGGCAGGAGCTCGCAGCGCGAGGCACGGCGCTGGTGCTCCGCAGCGCGTTTCCGCCGAACCCGGCAGGCATTGCGGCGGGGATGGCGATGGTGACGGCTGGCACGGGCATGGCGCGGCGCGGAGGGGCATCGGTGCGGGGAGTGGAGGGTGGCACCACGGCTCCCGGCGCAGGGACGCAGGAGGCTCCGAGGCCGCGCGACGTCAACATCAATATCGAGCAGAACGGTTTTGGGGACCCGCAACGCATTGCGGCGGCGGTCGCCGAGGCCGTAGAAGATAGCAACCGGCGGGGATTTTTATGAGCACCTACGGCGTCATATCGTGGCAACGCGAGTTTCCCGCGCTGACTCTCAACTGGACGCCGGACGGCGGCTCCGCGCAGTCTGAGACGATCGGCGGGACAGTGGGTTACGGGTTTCGTCCAGCGGCTCAGGGAACGCTCGACGCGCACGAGGAATCGGCGCAACAGCAGATTGCCGAAGTCTTCGCCACTGCCGTTGGCGCGTCAAGCGGATCGGCCACCTACACCACTCCCGGCCGGCGCATCGGCTGGGAACTACTGCTGGAAGGGGTGCCGTCGCTGGAGGGTATGACATTGTTCACGATCACGGTCCCTGGGGGCTCTGCCGCCGCGCGGGAGTGGGGATCGGATACAACGACCATTGTTGGCGTCAATACAGGGCCGGGGGAGTGGCTGTTCGCGTTCGCCGGCGCGCACATGGCTGCGCTGTGGAACGGCGGGTGCGACCGGGTCGTCAACGATGAGCCCGACGATCGATACCGCACTCTCGTCTCGTCGAGCCCCTACACCGTCGGGGCGAATACGCACGTCGCGATCGGATCGCGCAGCTATCGCCGGGTGCGGTGGGTGTACGTAGACGGCGCGTTCATTCACCGTCTGCAAGCGGCGGACCCGTTGTTCGCTGAGCAAGCGGGTCGGGACACTGACGAGACGAACAATATCTTCGACGGGTTTCTTGCCGAAGCAGGCTCCACCGGCGCGCCGCTGGTGCTCTCCGTCGACCGGCGCGAGCCGGTGGAGGTGCAACTGGTTGACGAGGACCCGGCCGTGTCGGATTATGTGACGCAGGCGGCGCAGTCTGGTCGCCGGTACGACGTCGAGCTCAATATGGAGGTCATTGAGTCATGAGGACTCGCGACGTCCATATCCTAGAACTGCGCGGATACCCAATTGCGTGGCGCACGGATCAGAGCGCCGAGATACCCGGCGCCGAGGGCGTGGAGTATCGGCCAGGGCTTGTGTCCATCGGCTCGACGCTACGCTCGCGGTTGGAGGCGTTGGATATTATCGGCCGCCCGTCTGGGCTTACGTTTGAGCTCGACGGGGACTCGGCGCTGGAGTTGCTCCGCGGCGCGCCAGCGCAGGTGAACGGCGTCAATATGCTGTACGAGATCGGGGAGTATCTCGGAGAAGGCGCGACCGAAGCATGGTTTTCGGGCGAGCTTGACCCCGGCGTCTATTGCGTCGGAAGTGAGGTTATCGAGGTTGGTGCCGACGTGACACCGACTGGACCGGATGCGCCGGACGTTCCGGGCGCGGGCCTGCGTCGGTACGAAATCACACGCGGGGTGCGCGATGCGCGGGTGCGGGCGCTTCCGCTGATGTTCCAACAGGCCGAAGACCTTTACGAGCAGGGCGGCGGATTTGGCCTGGATTCTGTATTCTACCGCGACGATGCGATTGAATACGCGGAGTCGCCGATTGGGCTAAGTGCCCGCGCATGGGTGCGGGTGGAGGGTGTCTACCCAGACGGAGAGCCAGGAAAAATCCGGGGCTGGCCGGTGCGGCTATGGCGCTCGAGCAACGGCGGCACACCTGTCGTGGTGTATTCCGGGACGATCGACCGAGTGAATAGCGCTGGCGCGCGGGTGACCGTGCAGACGCAACCGCAGGCGCGGGCGGACATCCAGCAGCAATGGCATGCTCCGCAGGCAGCGGGACTGGCGACGATACCTGAGCTGACGCGGCCTTTGCGCCCGCAAAACGGTGCGCGGGTGGTTCGACTTGCTTCCACTCCTACGCCGCCAGTGCCGACATTCAACGAGGCCGTCGGTGTACGCGTTAGCAGTGCGCAGCGGTTGACGACGGAGGGGCGGCCGGTGGTTGTGGTGCCGCGCTCGCAGCTTGAGGAGCCCGACCAGGTTGGCGCGGTCATTGTGTCGCCAGTGGATAGTGACGGCTGGGTGGCGTTGCCCGTCGTGCGACGCATTGTGCCGCCGTTTACGCTGGTCGGGCGCGGGAGTGCGTTTGACTTGGAGGTGCCCGCCGCAATCGGCGATCGGTGGTACATCTACGAGCTTGCCTCCATCGACGACACCGGCGTTGCGCCGGTCATGGCCTACGGTGAGGGCAAGGCGGTGTTGGACTACTACGGCTCTCCGCGCGACCAAATGCAGACCTCGGTGGAATTTCGCGGTGCTAAAGAAGAATTGCCGGAGTTATTGGCCGAGCGGTACCGCTGGCTGGAAGTGCTGGGCATCGACCCGGTAGATCTGGTCCAAGAGGGAGCGGAGTTTGAGTCGTTCGAGATTCCGATGACGGTCTCCATGCATCTCGCGCCGCGCAATCTGCCGGACCGTTGGCCGCGCGACCTGCGGGGCGCGACGGATATTCCCGACGAGATATTCGAGGAGATGCTGTGGGAACCGCGATGCATCAGCACTTCCGTTGGCGCGTCGCAGGATGGGGTGGAGACTGTTTTGGCCCGCGCGTCGCTTCGGTTCCCGTATCTCGGCGCGACGGTGGAAAAAGTACTGGAGATGCAGATCGGCGCGCGGCCGCTCGGCGTTGGCCTTGCGCCGGACGGGTCGCTGAATCTCGTCCGATGGCTGCTCACCGAGGAGGATGAGCCGGTGATTGTCGACACCGACATCCTGCGTGACACCGTGCGGACGGAGGTCGGTGGACGGACGGGCGTGCGGCTGATATCTTTGGATGCAGGCGACCGGGCGATCTCGGCAAACGTGCGGGTGAAGACCGGCGTTTTTACGCCGAACGGCGTCGAGATTACGCGCGAGATCGACGCCGTGGCGCTGGGGCCGGACGGCGTGATCGCGGGGATCATCGGCGACTGGCATGCTGCGTTGCGCAGGTACAGCCGCAACGTACCCGTGGCGACGTTCTCGGTACGCGACGACGGAGAGACGCCGCGCCTTGCGCCGGGCGATGAAATCCGGTTGGTCGACCCGGCCGCGCCGAACCCCATTGGCGAGCGGGGGTTGGACGTGCGCGGGGTGGTGACGCAAGTCTCGAAAGGCACCGAGCGGCGCACGTCGGACGTGACGGCGCTGCTCACCGGCTATGACCCGGAGTTCGTGGCGCGGCTATGGGGTCCTGCGGTGGAGCTGCTGGAGAGCGAATCCGGCGCCGACGTGACGGTCGAAGTCGACGATATTTTGTCGGACGGGTCGCTGCGTCGGTTTCGTCGGTTGGTTGAGTTGTTCGTGGAAGTGCCGGTGCTGGTGCTGCGCGACGGCGGTGAGACGATACTGCAAGCGCTGCTCACCGAGGCCGGTGCGTCGACGCTGCGGCTTGCGTCGGACCCCGCGCAGGCGTATCAGGAGGGGGATACTGTTATCGTCGGTGGCGAGGTCGGCGCGACGGCGTATGTCGGGGAGGATAGTTGGCAATGAGCGCGATCTGGAAACCCTGGGCAAATGAGTCGGTTGAGGTCGGCACGGCGCTCTCTACGTTTATCTGCAATGGCGTCTCCCGCAACGCCGGGCGTGTGCTGCGCTACCACTCGACGAGCGGCGGCCGTAGCTATCGGTTGCTGGCAGTGTACCCGCCGACGACCGAGGGCGGGCTCGGGCCGTTGATGTTCCCCGTTATCCTGCGCCGGCCCGCTCGACCCGGCGCGCTGCATGTGCGGGTGGAGCTGGTGACGGCGGCGGAAGTGGACCTTCGCCTCTGGGCGCGTATCGACGGGCGGCTTGTGTCGAGCGACGCGGTGACAGTTGACGGGCTTGCGCAGCTCGAAGTCGCTACCGAGATCGGGTCCGGGGGGAGTCGCTGGGTGGTGCTATACTGGGGGTTGACGGTGGACCGAGAGGGGTTACCCGACGTGGCGGTTGCGCCCGGCGACCTTGCCTCACAGCCGCCGCCTGCGGTGTTTGACCAGACTAGCGCGTCTGGACTTGACACCTCCCTGGACGACCCTGCGGAGTTCGACTTGCCCGGTTTTGGCGAGACGGTCTATATCGGCGCGGCGAGTGCGGGCGAGGGCGTAATCTGGCCGCCGCTGGATGTGACGGACGGCGGCATACAGGTCGGCGGGGGCGCGCACCCAATCAACGGCGTTGCGTTGCCTGTCGTGGGGGTGCGCGGCGTGTCATGGTGGAGCGAGGTGGAGCCGCGGTCGCGGCTTATCGTGCGCCACGAACAACCGCCGTTGGCCGATGCACTCCCTCGCGCCGTTGCCGCTGCGCGCGAAGCGTTCGCGCAGGCTCCCTCGGTGAGCGCGGCGGGCTTTGGACGCGAGGGGCTGGCCGGGTTTCGCGCGGACATCCCGAATGAGGTTTCGCCGTTCTGCGAGGCCGTCGTGCCGGTGCATGACGAGGTGGCGGAGGTCCGCATGGCCGCGCTGCTATCCTCGCGCCGTCGGACGCGTCGACTGGACGCGCGGTGGTCGGTGGAGCTTCTTGACTACGGCACGACCACCGACGCCGAGGTCGAGATCGGCGTTACCAGCGCGCGCACGGCGTTCGATAACGCATTCGACTACGGCGTAGCGGCGACGTGGGGCGGACGCGACGGGCTGTTTCGCGGCGATGAGGAGGAGTTGTCGCTGGTCCAGCAGGTGGTCGAGGTGGACGTGACAGGCGAAGACCATATCGAGGCGGCGCTGCTGATTCAGACCTTGGCCGACATCCACCTGTACGCATTCTCTGTGGAGGCGGTGCAACGATGAGCTATCCTTTCAATGAAGATCGACCGGAGTTCCCCGTTGTCCGCAGCGGCGAGGGGCGGCTTATCGAACGCGACGACGTGCGCGCGTTGCTGGTCGCAGATCGCACGGCGTTCGCTTGGGCGCGGCGGGTGCTATTCTCGACGAAACTCACGGTTACCTTCATTGGCGAGCAGATCCGCATACCGGTACAGTTGTCGCCGCTTCCGTTTGGTTGGGGGCGGCAGATCGTCGTGGCCTGGTATGGAGAACGAAGCGCGGGGATTGACCCGATCACGGTGACGGTGGGTAGCGCGCAGCTCTCCGTCGACGTATCGAGCAACAAAGAGTACCTCGTCGATTCCGCGGAGATCGAGGACGCGGGCGACGTTGTAGAGCTCGTGATTGAGGATGAGGGGGAGTTGGCGACGGGCACGATTGTGGTGCATGAGGGCATCGCCGTGCCGACTCCCCTTACCGTATCCGTGTTCGGTGCCACAGACATCGAGGAGTTGGGCGACGGCAGCACGCTGGTGGCGTGGGAGGCACCGTTGATCCCGTCGTCTGTGACGCTAACCGGGACATCGGAGATCGAGGCCCGGATGTTGGTCGTCGCTGGCGGGGGCGC
>PWMT01000049.1 GCA_003558085.1 Methanobacteriaceae archaeon | reverse complement strand
TATCATCCGAGCAGCTTCTGCTTGACCCATGATTCCTCCACCAATAACCTTAACATCAATATCCACCTCATTAGCCATGTCACCAGCTAAAATAAGAGGTTCAGATATTTTTATACGGGCCAATTCTGGATTGTAAAGTTCAATTGGACGTTTATTTATCCTCACTCTACCTTTTCCTTCTTTAACAGTGCCCCTGGCGATAGCAGTTTTTCTCTTTCCGCTAGTATGTATAACTTTCTTCATCTATACACTTCCTTATTAATATGAACTATTTAACAAAGCTCTTTTCAAGATTAAAATTTAGCTCCCAGAAGTTTGGAAATTTTTCCCAATTCTATGCCTTTTTTAATATTATTAAACTGAGCTTCTGGTATTTGATTAAGTTCTAATTCCTTAAATTCTGGTGGAATGCCAACAAAAGCTTTAAAATTTTTATAAGCTTTTCTACCTTTTGATTTCCTATAAGGAAGCATACCACGTACTGTTCTTCTAAATATATCTTCTGGTCTTCTTGGATATTTAGGACCTAAATCTCTAGGGTTAGAAATACTTGCACGGTCAACTCTCTGTTTGTATTTAGCATAAGTCCACTCTTTGGAGCCGGTGATCATTATCTTTTCTGCATTGAGGACCACCACCTTCTCTCCTTCCAAGAGTTTTTTACTGACCACGCTAGCCAGCCTGCCCATTATGTGTCCTTCTCCATTAATAATCATAAAAACACCACTTGTTAATTTTATATGCGTCCTGCAAATAATAAACAGTTATTCGATAATGCGAATATTGCTTCCCTTAGGATTTATTTCCAACACGGTAGCAATAGCAAAGCATTCTCCACCTGCTTTTTCAATTTTCTCTTGAGCCATTTTAGAAAAGCTAAGTGCCGCGATCTGCATTTTATGATCTAAATTACCATTGCCCAGAACTTTTCCTGGTATTAAAACGGTGTCATCAGCCGCGGAATATCTATTGATTTTAGATAAGTTAACCTGGGCTTTTCTACGGGTTGATTTCTCTAATCTGCGGGCTACATCCTTCCAAATAGTTGCTTTTTCTTGGTAAGATTTCTTTTTAAGATTTTTTATTAATTCAATGAGATTAGGATTAGTTTTGGTAATCTTCTTTACCATGATTATTATCCTCCTTCACAAAACGTTATGATTTTATCGGCTTTTTCAGATAAAATATCGCAAGCTTTGCTTAAAACCTCTTCTGGAGGCATGGATCCATCGGTTTCGATGGTGAATATGAAATCGCCTTCCACATAGCTAACATTGATATTCTGATTATCGCAAGCTCTAATACAACTTTTACACATGGAACAGTTTTCTATATCAACCACATTAACCTGCTCATCCTTTTCATCAAAGTCCAGCACACCGCGAGGACATGCTTCCACACATTTTTGACAGTTTAGACAATTTTCATCAATAGTGATGAGTGGATAGTAATTGTAAGCACATGCTGTGGTTGGTTCCCATTTAGCATGGTTTAAACCAATTCCCAATTGAGCAATAGCTTCCAGTTCCACTTCTTGATCTTCTCCAAGTTTTAGAAGAGGTATAGTATCATGTACTGGTTTTATATGTGGATCCTCGGAATTTAGATCCTTAGTGTATACCACGCCAGGTCCTTGTTTTCTCAGTATTAAAGAAACACTGCATTTAGGACAATAATCGTCACAGTCACATTCTTCAGGTAATAAAAGCGTTTCTACAGAATCAGAATCTGAGAATATCGGAACTAAACCTAATCTATGGGCAAGAACTTCATCAAACATTGCAGATTCATTTTTAATTATGTTTACGTCTTCTATAGCTAACTTCGGAACTTCCATGATGCAGATCCGGCGTATAGCATTGGCAAAAGATACATCTGAATCCCGAATTATTAAAACGAGTTCATTTCCATGCTTATTTTTGACATCAATCTCCATTTTAGACCCTTCTTCCTCTTTTACCTCCAGGTCTTCCTGTGCCATCATGAGGTATGGGGGTTACATCTTCAATTTTCCCAATTCGTATTCCTGCTCGAGCTAAAGCCCTGATAGTAGCCTGAGCACCTGGTCCCGGAGTTCTAGGACCATTTCCACCAGGAGCACGTACTTTAATATGTAAACCGACAATTCCCTTTTCACGGGCATCATCAGCAGCTCGACTAGCTGCTTCCATAGCAGCGAAAGGAGATGATTCTTGTCTATCAGCACGAACCACCTTTCCACCAGACCATTGAGTAATGGTTTCTGCTCCAGTAATATCAGTAATAGTGATGATGGTATTGTTAAATGATGAATAAATATTAGCTATACCCCATTTTTTTTCTTTTTCAGCCATTTTTATCTCCTCTTAATCTGAATCTTTAGCGTTAGTTTTGGCTTTTTGTTCATTTTTGATTTGATTAGCCACTGGTGATGAAGCATAATAATCTATGATGTTTTCTTCTCCTCTTTTTACTATGTAACTAGGAGAATTCACCTTTTTACCATCCATAGATATATGTCCATGTATTACGAATATGCGGGCTTCTTTAGCAGTTCGGGATAATCCTTTCTGGTAAACTACGGTTTGAAGTCTTCGCTTTAAAACATCTTCTACCGTTAAATTAAGTACATCTTCTAGTTTAGCATTTTCAGCTAAAATACCTAGTCGGATTAAATGTCCTAATAATTGTTTTCGTTCAGAATCTGAATGTTCGGTAGGCATACCTAATAATACCCTGGCGTCTCTACGATATCTCCTAACCATGGTCTCTGCTTTCCAGATCTCTTTTTTAGTTTTTAAACCATACTTAGATGTCAGTTTATTTTCATTCTTTATTCTTTCAGCATTCCAGGGGTGAGGGGGGGTATCATACGATTTTCTTAATTTTCTTGGATGTCCCATAAAAAATTCTCCTTATAAATTTATTGTATTTGTCCCTTCCTTCTTCTAACACCAACAGAACTACCTTTCCTAAAAGTAGACTTAGTTCTCTGTCCTCTTACCGGCAATCCTACTTCGTGTCTTCTTCCCTTGTAACTGCGAGTTTTTCTCATTCGATTTAAATCTTCTCTAAGTTTCATAGCTAGATCTGATTCAATCAAATGCTGGGTTTCACCAGTTTCATAATCATTGCGTCTATTCAACATCCAGTCAGGGATATTATGTTTTTTAGGATTTTTTAGTGCCTCTTCAATTTTTTTTATATCATCATCAGAAACATAACCTATTTTCTGATCTAGTTCGAAACCCAAAGAAATAGCTATGGCTTTAGAAAAGCCTGTTCCAACACCTTTAATAGTATTTAAAGCATTGAAAAATGTTTTATTACCGTCTATATCTTTACGAGCGATACGAACCAAATATTTGAAATCTTCTTCCATTGATTAACCTCCACATAGAGCGAATTCACTAAACGGGATAGAGCGAATTCAAGACAAGCAATTATTTTACTGTCCGTTTTTATTTAATTATTCGTGCAAACATGTCATAGGGGCAAAGACTAAATTAAACTTTAGAAATTGCTTAAATACCAATAAACGCCGGGACTGGGATTTGAACCCAGGAGGAGCAAAGCTCCACAAGATTTCCAGTCTTGCGCCTTACCAGGCTAGACTATCCCGGCCTATATCAAAGAGTTATATACTTTAATTGATAATTAATTAACCACCCATCACTATACCTAAGGAAAAGCAGGTCAGTTTATTTAATTGAGTAAATTTCTATTTTAGTGTTCTTAGTATAATAGTTTTGTTATGGTGGTAGATTTGTTGCTGCTGAATATCGCTTAGAATTTAGGATGCAGTAAAACTCAAAACATAGATTATTTCCACATTTTAGGATATGTTCCAGGTAGCATAAAAACCTTTTTTATATCCACCATAATACCCTTCTCAGATTGCAATATTTCCAGGGAACTATACATGCTTTCACCTGAAGCTACCAGTTCTCCTTTAAGGGTTTGAACTGTTACCATATCATCTTTTTTAATATCATCCTCTAAGCCAACTATACCTCCTGAGGCTAGATCCGCACCATGACATATAGCATCCACTGCCGAGTCTCGGATTACAATTTTAGGTAAATGGTTTACCGCAGCTTCCATGGGAAGTACGCATTTTCTAAGAAAGGCTTCATCTCCATCTTCCTTCCAGTAATGGTAAGCATCGGTGAGCTCCTGGAGAGTGGTTAAAGTTTCATCCTCTTGAAAGGGACCTACTTTAGTTCGCCGTAGTTCAGCCATGTGCGCTCCGATACCTAGGGCTTCGCCAATATCATGGCAATATTTACGAATATAAGTCCCGGCCTCACAACCAATAATGAAAAGAACCTCTTTTTCCTGGATCTCCAGGATATGCACGTAATAAATTTGACGTACTCGTAGCTCACGTTTTACTGCGGATTTAAGTGGTGGTGTTTGAAATATTTTACCCTGAAATTCAGTTAAAATATGGATTATTTTTTCTTCTTCCACTTCTTGATGTAATCGCATTAAACAAACGTATTCTTTAGGAGCAACAAGTAGTAAATGGATAACCCGTGTGGCGTGATCCACACCAATATGTAAAACTCCAGTAACCTTCGGATCCAGTGTTCCTCCATGTCCAGTTTTCTTAGCATGTAATATTCTAAGAACCCAGGAATCCACTTCATGAGAGGTGGGCCCTATAGGTTTATCCAGGTTAATAACTCCTCGCTGGAGGTGTTCTATGATAGGCCTTTTATCAGGATAGTGACCATAATCAGTATTGGTTTCACTTTCCGCTTTAATTAAAAATTTCGACATCAGGATGACCTATATTTTTCCCAGGAATTGATTCTTTCATGCTTATCTACGGAGTGGTTTACTGGGTTAAGAATTATCCACCAGATAAATTATTCTATAGATTTTAGTTCTTTTTGGATATCTTCTATATTATCAGATTTAATTTCTATGGATTCTGTTAATGGTTCCAGATGATTAATGTTACATCGGCGGTTTTTAACAGAAGTACCAACCACTTCCACGAATTTTTCATCGATAATATCTACAACTACACATTTTTCTCCGGCTTCTCTGCCGGCGGTTTTAATACATAATCTTCCTACTTCTATTGCTGGCAATTAAATCACCTCTTGAACTTTAACTATAATTTCGGCAATGTTTTCTGCTTGAAAGCTATTACTATTTACAATTAGGTCATAAATTTCTAGATCGTTAACATCTATCTGGTGAATATCTAAATATCGGCGGGCTTCACTTTCTTCCCGTTCTTTAACTTCTTCTTTAATATCTTCTAAAGGTT